>NZ_CP041637.1:325416-650833 GCF_007197735.1 Formosa sediminum | reverse complement strand
TTCGCCAGAAGATTTACCAGCTTTTAATGCAAAACTTATAGAAGAAATTAAAGAAGGTAAGCACGAGACGCAAACCGCCTAAAGCAAAGTGCTCTTAGTACAATAACTTAAAGGGTTAGATTTTATAAGGTCTAATCCTTTTTACTATACAATTACAAGAAGATAAATATTAAGTGAGATTATAATAGTTTTATATTATAAATTGATAGGTATGAAAACACAACTACAAATAGCAAATGCATTTAGTTTTACAGGTATGGTTATTTTAAACTATCTCTCTAATACAGGCATATTAAATAATACTACAATTGGTGAAGTTTCTAAACATTACACGACTTTATTTACTCCTGCTAGTTACGCGTTTACTATTTGGGGTATAATTTACTTGTTAGTACTGGGGTTTATTATTTATCAAGGGCGAGGATTGTTTACCACAGTAAGAGACGATGATTTTGTGTTACAAACAGGTTGGTGGTTTGTGTTATCGTGTATTGCTAATTGTTTATGGATTGTGGCATGGATTTATGAATATACCTTGTTATCTTCTGTATTTATTTTTGTATTACTCTTTGCGTTAATCCAAATTGTTTTAAAAAATAAAATGGAATTGTACGACGCTCCAATTTCTGTAATTGCTTTTTTGTGGTGGCCTTTTGTAATGTATAGCGGTTGGATTACAGTAGCGAGCATAGCCAATGTATCTGCCGTGCTCGTAAAATACAATTGGGATGGCTTTGGACTCTCTCCAACCTTTTGGGCATTGAGTGTTATTGCTATTGCTACAGCTATAAATTTAATCGTGACTTGGACACGTAATATGAGGGAATTTGCTTTAGTAGGAGCTTGGGCATTAGTGGCTATTTATGTGGCTAACACCAATACAAATGCTATTGTCGCCAATACAGCCTTAGGTGCAGCAATACTTTTAGTGCTAAGTAGCTTGTATCATGGGTATAAACATAGAGAGACAAACCCGATATCAAAACTTAAAGTCTTTTTTTAATAGGTAGATTTTTTTTATTTTTAAGTAAAAAATATTAACGGTATAGTTAAATATTATTGAATAATATCTCGAGGCTATTGTAAATATTAATAAACCTTAAAGGGTAATTTCTTTAAGGTTTATTAATATTTGTTTTTAAAAATATATTATTTAATCTCGATATAACTAAAGTATGTTTTGTTCTGTTTAATGTGCCTCCAACCAGTTATCGCCTGTGTCTAATTCAACATCTAAAGGGACATCGAGTTTAAACGCATTTTCCATTTCTGTTTTAACCAGTGTTTTAATGGTTTCTAATTCTGGTTTATATACGTCGAACACCAATTCATCATGCACTTGTAATAGCATTTTGGTTTTAAACTGACCTGCCTTTAATTTTTCATGAATATTAATCATGGCTAGTTTTATAATATCGGCAGCACTTCCTTGAATAGGGGCATTTACGGCATTTCGTTCTGCGGCTCCACGAACTACTGCATTTCTGGAGTTGATGTCTTTTAAATAACGTCGGCGGCCTAGTACGGTTTGTACGTAGCCGTTATCGCGTGCAAAATCGACCAACTCACTCATATAGGTTCTCAGTTTTGGGTAGGTTTTGTAATAGGTATCAATAAGGTCTTTAGATTCGCTTCGCGACAGATTGGTTTGGTTGCTTAATCCGAAAGCCGATACGCCATATACAATCCCGAAGTTAACCGTTTTAGCATTGCTACGTTGCTCTCTTGTTACGTCTTTTAAATTGACACCAAAAACTTTGGCTGCAGTCGAGGCATGAATGTCTTCGCCATTTTTAAAGGCTTCAATCATGGTTTCTTCCTGACTCAATGCGGCAATAATACGAAGTTCTATTTGGGAATAATCGGCAGCTAATAACGTATAGTCTTCATTTCTAGGGATAAAGGCTTTACGCACTTGCCGACCACGTTCGGTACGAATTGGAATATTCTGTAAATTCGGGTTGTTACTACTTAAACGTCCGGTAGCGGCAACGGTTTGCATATAATCTGTATGCACGCGACCAGTAGACGGTTCTACTTGTAACGGTAAAGCGTCTACATAAGTGCTTTTTAATTTAGCGAGTCCGCGGTAATCTAATATATGCTGAATAATATCGTGGTCTTTTGCTAAGTACGATAAAATATCTTCGGAAGTCGCAAACTGTCCAGATTTGGTTTTTTTAGGTTTGTCTACCAGTTTCATTTTGCCAAATAAAATATCACCCAATTGTTTAGGCGATGCGATATTGAACTCTTCGCCAGCCGCGGTAAATATGTTGTCTTGCAGGGTTGCAATATCGTTGTTTAAGGCTGTAGCTAACTCGTTTAAAAAAGGCACATCTAAATTAATACCTTCCAATTCCATGTCGGCAAGCACGCGAAGTAGAGGTATTTCGATATCATCAAATAATTTTTGGGTATTAGCCTGGCCCAATTCATTTTCAAAATGCTCTTTGAGTTGTAAGGTAATATCAGCATCTTCAACCGCGTATTCCGTTTGTTTATCTAGAGGCACTTGTCGCATAGATAACTGATTTTTTCCTTTTTTACCAATAAGTTCTGTAATGGTTATTGGCGTATAATTTAAATAGGTTTCTGCTAAAACATCCATATTGTGTCGCATATCCGGATTAATAAGATAATGCGCTAACATGGTATCGAAGAGTTTACCTTTAACCTCTATGTTGTATTTGGCTAAAACTTTGATATCGTATTTTAAATTCTGACCAATTTTTTGAATGTCTTCCGACTCGAAAAACGGTCGTAATTGTTCGATAAGCTCTTGAGCTTCGGTTTTATCTTCTGGACATGGTAAGTAAAATCCTTTTCCGGTTTCCCAAGAAAAAGCAATTCCTACTAATTCTGCAGTAAGCGGATCTAAACCCGTAGTTTCTGTATCGAAACATACACTGTTTTGCTTCATTAGATTTTTAATGAAGAGTTTTGTTGCCATGCCAGTTGCTACGCTTTGGTAAAAATGAGGTGTAGTTTCTGCCGTTTTTCTTTGATTAGGGTATTCTGAAGTTGTGTCTGTTTGTGTTGCTGGGTCTGCGCCAAATAAAGAAAATTGTCCGGCGCCAGCAGTAGATGTTTCTGTCGTTGCAGGTGCAGCTTGAGATGCAGTTTGTGCATTTGAAGTTTCGGTTTGCACTGTAAATATTTTTTCAAAACTATCTGCAAGGCGTCTAAATTCTAAATCTTGAAAAATGTTTTTTACCGCCTCGATATCAGGATGCGACATCTCGAAATCTTCAGCATCAAACTCTACAGGAACATCTAACATAATAGTGGCTAATTTCTTAGATAATAATCCAAGTTCTTTAGCAGCCTCTACTTTCTCTTTCATTTTTCCTTTTAGCTCGTGGGTATTGGCTAAAAGATTTTCCATACTACCGTATTGGGCAAGGAATTTTTTGGCTGTTTTTTCGCCTACACCAGGAAGACCAGGAATATTGTCTGATGAATCTCCCATCATTCCTAAGTAATCTATAACTTGTTCTGGGCGTTCTATTTCAAATTTTTTCAAAACTTCTGGTATCCCCCAAGTTTCGTACCCACCACCAAACACAGGACGATACATAAAAATATTTTCAGAGACCAATTGGGCAAAATCCTTATCTGGGGTTACCATAAAGGTTTGGTAGCCTTCCAGTTCTGCTTTTTTAGCAAGCGTTCCAATAACATCGTCTGCTTCGTATCCTTCTTTAACCATGATAGGAATGTGCATGGCTTCTAAAATATTGCAAATATAGGGAATGGCAATTTTTATAGCTTCTGGTGTAGCATCGCGATTGGCCTTATAAGCCTCGAACATTTCGGTGCGTTCGGTACTACCGCCTTTATCAAAACATACAGCCAAATGGTCTGGGCGTTCACGTTTAATCACGTCTAATAAAGAGTTTGTAAACCCTAAAATGGCTGAGGTATCAAGACCTTTAGAATTAATTCTTGGGTTTTTTATAAAAGCATAATAGCCACGAAAAATAAGGGCGTATGCATCAACTAAAAATAGACGTTTTTGTTCTGACATGATTTTGATTTTACTAGAATGTCAAAACTACAAAAAAAGGTGTGTTAATTAGAATTAAAATAGAGAACCAATAGTTTTAAATGAGAATTTATATAATGTATTAAAAATTAACTCTTTTCTATATTTATTAAATTTAAGTCCGATGCTTTTACGCTTTATTATGTATTTTTATTTTTTTCAAATATTAAAGTAGAAACGCGTAAATGAGCAGGCGAGAGTTAAATAAAAAAGAGAAACGTGAACGTATAATTAAAGCATCACTAAGTTTGTTTTCAGAACAGGGTTTAGAAAACACATCTATTAGTGATATTGTTGAAAAAAGTGATATTGGCCGCGGTACTTTTTACAATTATTTTAAAACACCTAAAGATGTATTTTGTGAGATTTTAGATGAATTGAATTGCAAAATTAATTTCGAAGTAAAACAAGCTCAAGTTGGACTAAAGACCGCGTACGAGTTTTTGTATGCCTCTTTTAAAGCGTATTTAGATTTGGTGAGTACCGAGGATATGATGCTTTTTCATAAAAATAATCAGAATCAAATTAGAAGCATTTCATATGGTAGTGAGAGTATATTAAGTTTGGTGCTTAATATGCAAGAAGATTTAAAACGATTTCCCGAAGTTGCATTTGCAGATAAAAAATATTTTAAAATGTTTAGCTTGATTGCCATATCTTCGGCTTCAGAATTATTTGTTTGTTTGCATCACAATTATTTTGATGCTTCTAAAGAAGAGATGGCACACTTTTTAGCAAATGTATTTGTAAATGGTTTAAAAAATTATTCGGCCTCCTCCTAAAACTAATTTGTATGAAGACTAATCGGTTTCAAAGTATTTTTGATGCACAAAAAGCAAATCAGTTTGCTGTTGGCAATACAACCTATAAAGTACGTATAGCCAAATTGAATGCATTACAACACGCTATAGAAGTCGATTATAAGCAAGCGATTAGAGATGCCATTTATGCAGATTTTAAAAAGCCTTTTTTAGAAACCGATTTAACCGAAATTTATCCTATTCTAGGAGAGATAAAACATGTAAAATCGGAGTTAAAAGAATGGTTGAAACACCAAAAGGTGCAAACTCCATTGGCGTTACTAGGTTCGTCGTCTTGGTATAAATACGAGCCTAAAGGTGTGTGTTTAATTATTTCGCCATGGAATTTTCCGCTTAATTTAACCTTTGGTCCTTTAGTGTCTGCTATTGCAGCAGGAAATACGGTTGTTTTAAAACCTTCTGAGCTCACGCCGCATACGTCTAAAGTTATGGGTGAAATTATAGCGAAATTGTTTCCGGAGAATGAAATAACATTGGTTCAAGGCGAAGTAGAGGTATCTACAGCTTTGTTAGAGTTGCCTTTTAATCATATCTTTTTTACAGGTTCTCCGCAAGTCGGGAAAATAGTTATGAAAGCAGCCTCGAAGCATTTAACCTCAGTCACGTTAGAATTGGGTGGTAAGTCGCCAACAATTATAGATGAGACGGCTAATTTAAAAGCTGCTGCTACCAGAATTGCTTGGGGGAAATTTGTAAATAATGGACAAACCTGTATTGCTCCGGATTATGTTTTAATAGACGAACGCGTAAAAGAGGAGTTTTTAGAGGCATTTAAAACAGTGGTTAGTTTGTATTACGGTGCAGATGCATCGCAATCTAAGTCGTATTCTAGAGTTGTAAACGACAAACATTTTAAGCGCCTTCAGGGACATATAGAAAATGCAAAACAACATCAAGCAACGATAGAGTTGGGTGGTCAGGTTCAGGATTCCGAAAATTATATAGCGCCAACAGTAATCTCTAATTTAGCTGAAGAAGCTTCATTACTAGAAGAGGAAATATTTGGTCCTATTCTGCCAATTAAAACTTATACTAATATAGAAGAGGCTATAAATTATATCAATTCAAAAGAAAAGCCTCTAGCACTTTACATATATAGTAAAAATAAAAAGCAAATCCAGTTTATTATAGATCATACCCGGGCTGGAAGTACATGTATAAATACCAATGTGTTGCAATACAGTAACCATAATTTACCTTTTGGAGGCAGTAATAATAGTGGGCTTGGTAAGGCACATGGTATTTTTGGCTTTCAGGAATTCTCAAATATGCGTTCTGTTTTAAAACAACATACCAAGAGTGGGATTGAATTTTTATTTCCGCCTTATACTAGTTTAAAACAAAAATTAGTCGATTTCACCTTAAAGTGGTTTTAAAGTATTTATAGGTTTGCGCACCGTCAAAACTGTATGTTTAACATTTTACTAGGACTAAATTACACTGTTAAATTTTAATTTTAACACTTAAAAAAGCTCGTATGCTTCGTTGGATTTTATTTTTTACCCTTTACATACTTTTAGATTGGTATGCGTTTCAAGCCTTTAAATCAATAACTAAACAGCGTTTTGTGTATTGGGTGTATTGGATTTTAAGTGCTTTGGTATTAGGAAACTTTATTTACGAAATGGTTCTTAACCCAAGTCATTTAAAAGTCTTAACCCATGCTAAAAGTTATGCTTTTGGGTTTTTATTAGCGGTGTTAGCTCCAAAATTAATTTTGCTAGTTATTTTAGGGCTCGAAGATCTTACGCGATTCCCTCAAGGTGTATTTCGTTACTTTAAAAAAGAAAAACAAGAGTTTGGATATTTTCCAGAACGCCGTGCTTTTATTAGCAAGCTTGCTGTTGGTTTGGCTGCTATACCATTTGCTGGTTTGTTGTATGGTATGTTTAAAGGGAAATACGATTTTAGAGTGTTAAAATACACCTTGCATTTTGAAGATTTGCCAACAGCTTTCGATGGGTATAGAATTACACAAATAAGTGATATACATAGTGGAAGTTTTGATAATCGAGAAAAAATAGAATATGCTGTAGATTTAATTAACGAACAGCAGTCTGATGCCATTTTATTTACTGGAGACTTGGTAAATAATTTAGCTTCAGAAATGATACCTTGGAAAACAACGTTTAGTCGCTTAACGGCTAAAGATGGTATATTTTCAGTATTGGGAAATCACGATTATGGCGATTATGTAACTTGGGATTCTGAAGCTAAAAAGGCACAAAATTTAGAAGATTTAAAGACCATACAAAAAGAAATGGGTTTTGATCTTATTTTAAATGATAGCCGATATTTAGAAAAAGACGGAGAACGCATTGCTATTATTGGAGTTGAAAACTGGGGTAGAGGTCACTTTAAGAAAGCAGGCGATTTAAAACAGGCAGTGTCTAAAATAGACGCAAACGATTTTAAAATTCTTATGAGTCATGACCCTTCTCATTGGGAAGATCAAGTTTTAGATGATGCATACCATTACCATTTAACGTTAAGCGGACACACCCATGGCATGCAGTTTGGTATTGAAATTCCAGGTTGGGTAAAATGGAGTCCGATAAAATGGCGTTACAAATATTGGGCAGGTGTTTATAAAGAAAAAGGACAGCTAATTAATGTAAATCGAGGTTTTGGATACTTAGGATATCCCGGTCGTGTTGGAATTTGGCCAGAAATAACGGTTATAGAATTCAAAAAAGGACCCGAAAACGCTTAATTTAACCGAAATGTTATTATTAATTTAGAAATGCTTATTTTTATGTGATATAACACGAGCAAAAGCCTTATTTTATAGCTTCTTTGAAGCTTTGATGAATAATATTATTTAAAACAACAGTAGTGCTCTTAAACATTAAAATATGTCAAAATTCGGGGAATTAATAGATGTTAGCATTCCGGTATTATTAAACTTCTTTACAGAGTGGAATGAACAATCTACAGCCATGCATCCTATCTTAAGAGATGTAGCAGCTGCTTTAGGAGATAAAGCTAAAGTGATTAAAATTGATGTAGAAAAAAACAAAGAATTAGTTGAAGCACTTCGTGTAAAAGGCTTGCCTACATTAATTATTTATAAGCATGGTGAAATGAAATGGAGATATAGTGGGGAACAAGATGCCAATACTCTTATAGGTATTGTAAGACAATATATCTAAACTGATAGTCCCTTAAACTGATAGCCCTTTTCACTGAAATATGCTAGCACCTTTGGTAGGGCAAATTGCATATTTTTAGCTGCTTTTAAGCTGTCGTGAAATACAATGATATGTCCGTCTTCTGCATGTTTTATTACATGGTTTAAACACTGCTCTGCTTTTAAATTTTTATCCCAATCAAACGAAATTATGCTCCACATGATAATCTTGTACCCGTGTTGTCTTAATATGTTGGCTTGCTTATTTTTAATTTTGCCATAAGGAGGCCTAAACAGTTTAGATGGAATTAATTGGGCTGCTTTTTCTACATTTTTAACATATTCATTAGTGTTTGTATGCCAGCCATTTAAATGGTTAAAGGTGTGGTTCCCTATGCTATGACCCGCATTAATAGTGTTAGTAAATGTCTCTGGGTATTTTCTAACATTATCGCCTATGCAAAAAAAAGTAGCTTTAGCATTATAACAAGCTAAAGTTTTTAAAACCCAAGGTGTAATCTCTGGGTGGGGACCATCGTCAAAAGTTAAATAGATGGTTTTGTTATCTAATAAAGGCATATCCCAAACGTAGTTTGGAAATATGCCTTTTATTAGTTTAGGTGTTTTTACAGGAATTAAACCCATAGTATTTATTCTGCTGGCATTAAAGCACTATCAGGTATTGATTGCAGATCTATGTCTGCAGGTTCAGGTGTTTCTGGGTCAGGACCACTACCGCCGTAAAAATGTTCAAAGAGTTTTAAGTGATTATTAAACGTTTGCATTTCGGTTTTAGCAAAGGCTTCATCATGTCTCAATAAAACATCTACTAACGATTTATAACGTTCAATATTAGTTACAATATCTTCAGCCATGTCGTATTGTTTCTCAACTTTTAGTGTACTGTAATAATTTAGGTTCTCTTGGTACTTTGTAGCCACTTCTTTAAATAATTGTCTCGCTTTTTCTGTAGCGCCTACTTCGTAATATCCTGCAATATATGGTTCTAAAAGGGTGTAATAACCAAAATAGTCTATAGGCATATTTTTCATGGCAATATCGGCTACATCTTCAGCTTTGTCTAATTTATTTTCATTGATTAATTGTTCCATTAATCGGGCTAAATTCCCTCTGTATGAGATAGAGTTTTTGCGTGTTTCAGGATCATGGTAAATATCTGGGCTTCCGCTATTACCCCAATCCCAAGATTTAACTTTTTTATACATCAAGTCGGCATCTACACGTCCCATATCAAAAGGATTACTTCTGCTTACCGGTGTTTTTATTGGTACTAATTTATAACACATACCATCTAATTGCAGGTAGTCTTTCATCCATAAATAATCGTCGTCTCCAAAACTACCTCCAGTAAAGTAAATCGGACGCTTCCAATCGTTATTAGCTATTATATCTAACATTAACAATCGGTTTTTCAATAAAGCACTATTACTGATTTTTAAATTAATTTCATCTACAATTTTATCGGCATCTTTAGGTGCTACAATCCCATTGTCTAATACTGTTTGCTTATCTACATTTATTGTTATATTCTCTACAGGGAAATAATTAGAATTTTGTAACTGTTTAGGATAGTCGTTCGGATCTTCACCTTGCATTTCTAAGATGTATTTAAATTTTGTTTTAGGATTATCACTACTTACAAAATTTATAAAATCTTTAATGTTCATGGTATCTTGTGAGACTATACGTTTCATAATATAATCACGTGTACCGTAGCGGTATTGTTCATGTGTTAACTGAGAAGGTATAGGGTCGCTTTCGTAAGCTTTACGTTTCATTTGATCTATATACCAGTCTGTTTGGAATAAACTGGTGTTTACAATACGTACATCGGTACGGTAACCTTCAATTTCTTGAGCGTACCAAAGGGCAAAGGTATCGTTGTCTCCAATAGTAAATAAGATGGCGTTTTCTGCACAGGAGTCTAAATACATTTTTGCCATAGAGCGCGCCGTGTATTTGTCTGATCTGTCATGATCATCCCAGTTATTTGCAGCCATTATTCCTGGAACAAGAACTAGGCATGCTAACGTAATTGCTGGAGCTAATAACGGAGATTTTACATGCTTTTTAAGCGTATCGAAAATGGCATAGACTCCAAAACCGATCCAGAGGGCAAATACATAGAAAGATCCTACTACAGAGTAGTCACGTTCTCTTGGTTCAAAAGGTCTTACGTTGGTGTATACTTGTATGGCAACTCCAGTAAAGAGGAAAAATACAAAAAGTACCCAAAACATTTTTTTGTCTTTATTGAATAAAAAGAATAGTCCAATAAGGCCTAAAATAAATGGTAAGAAATAATAGGTATTTCTAGCTTTATTGTTTTTAACGTCGCTTGGTAAGTTAGTTTGTGGCATATCTAAGTGCCATTCGTCTATAAAGTTTATGCCGCTTAACCAATTTCCATGGTTATCATATCTACCTTGGATATCATCTTGTCTACCTACATAGTTCCACATAAAATAACGCCAATACATATAACCTAATTGATATTGAAACATGTAAATAATATTACTTGCTAATGAAGGTTTTTCAATATCTAAGTACTGACCAAATTGAGTTAAGAAACTATTGTAATCTTCAAAATCCACATTACCTTGAGCAACATCGTTTTTAAAATTTGAAACCGATGTGCGTAATTGGTTTTCCATTTGGTACTCAGGTTTTAGCTTAAAATCTAAATAGCCTGTAAATAACATATAGTTTTGTGCATGTTCTGCACTCCACATTCTTGGTAGTATAGATGCATGTTTAGAATTGTAATTTTGTTTAGCTCGTTCGTAATCGTTCACAATAATGTATTTACCTAGAGCTTCATCCTTTTCGTAATTAGGTTTATCGTCTATATACGGGTTGTTATCATCTAAGCCAGCATATTGATCTGTGAATTGAGGTCCGTAAAACAAGTGTGTTTCTGGGTATTGTTCTAAATTGTAGTACGCCAAAAGTTCACGTGCATCTGAAGGTGCATTTTCATTTACCACTACGTTTGCGTTAGAACGAATAGGTAGCATCATCCAAGACGAAAATCCTATAAATATAAATAGTAAACACAGTGTTAAAGTGTTTAAGTGTACGTAACTTTTTTGTCGTGTATATTTTAATCCAAAATAGAATGCTGCTATTACAATTAAAGCAGCGATTATTGTTCCGGAATTAAAAGGTAATCCAATAGAATTAATGAAAAATATCTCTGAAGTACTAAAGAATTTTAGTGTATTAGGAAGTAGTAATTTAAAAATAAAAAGTAAGATGGCAACAGCAACCACATTAGCTATTATAAAATTTTTAATAGTTATGGTCTTGTAATTTTTAAAATAATAAACAAGTGCAATACCAGGAATGGTTAATAGTCCCATAAAATGTACCCCAAAAGATAACCCAATAATAAAAGAAATTAAAACTAACCAACGATTTCCACGTGGGGTATTCATATCCTGTTCCCAACGTAAGCCTAGCCAAAACATAACAGCCATAATTAAAGTGGCCATAGCGTAAACTTCCGTTTCTACAGCATTAAACCAAAACGAATCTGTAAATGTAAATGCTAAACTCCCTACTAAACCACTGCCAAGAATAGCCATAGCTTTAGATTTACTTAACGGTTTTCCTGTGTAAATTATATTCTTTAATAATAAAGTAATGGTCCAAAACATGAATAAAATAGTGAATGCACTAGCTACAGCACTCATTAAGTTTAACATGACACCTATTTGTGATGGTTTTAAGGCAAACATTGAGAAAAATGCACCTAGCATTTGAAATAGAGGTGCCCCTGGAGGGTGACCAACTTGGAGTTTGGCAGAGGTTAAAATATATTCTCCCGCATCCCAGTAGCTTACAGTAGGTTCGACAGTTAGTCCATAGGTTACTAAAGCAATAGCAAAAGCAAACCAACCTAAGATGGTATTCCACTTTTTAAAGTTGAATTGTGTCATGAAATTTTGTTATTTATTCGGTAGGGCGAATTTAATAATAAATATGTAACAGTGAAGCGTTTTATGTAAACCTTAATAATTAGATTAATTTTTTTTAAAAAAAAGTTTGTGTGTATTATAAAATGTTCTATATTTGCACTCTCAAATTATTGATGGCCTATGGTGTAACTGGCAACACGTTGGTTTTTGGTACCAAAGAGTCTAGGTTCGAGCCCTAGTGGGCCAACAACAAACCCCAATCTTGAAAAAGGTTGGGGTTTTGTTATTTTATAGATTAATTGTGATTTACGGTGTTTTATTTAAAAAAATCTTTAATAAAATTAATGGATAACAATTGGATTATAAATAATGCCGAACCAATTAAAAAAAACTCCCAATTAAATTTTTGTTTTATTCTACTAAAAGTAGTTGCGGTTGTGTTTATTTGATTTTTGTTGAGTTCCTGTATATAGTATCCGCCTTCTTTTTGAAACTCTAATCCGTATAGCGTTATGGATAGGTTTCCATTTTCATGTTCTTTTATATAGCCGTCGTTAATAAGTTTATTTTTAATATACTCTTTTGTATAGTTTTTCCAATGTTCTTTTTGTAGTGCTTTGGCAATATAGTTCATATCAATTTTGCATGGATTTGTTTCTTTAAAAATAGCTTTAAATTCAGGGGCTTCGTAAGCAGCTAAAAGACCAAGTGTATTGTCTAAAATAGCATTGTTAAATGTAGGAGGTTGTTGCATCATAATTTGGGTAAATATTTATTATAATCAAATTTTAAGCACCTTTGTTAAATTATTAAAAGGTTTTATAAGTAGGTATTATCAAATATATAAAAATAGTTTTTGTTTTTCTAGAAAAAAAATAGATTCTAGACGAATGGAAAGAGGTCTGTTTTTGTTCAAAAAATTTGAATTTAATTGTTTACATCGTGTGGATCAATGTATTAATAATTAGTAGTGTAAGTAGGGTGTTTGGGTTTAAGTAATTATATTATATATTTATAAGTGTTTTGTAAAATATTATTAATGAATAAGTAACCTGTGTGAAAACACCTTAATTGTATTAGCTGTATTGTTTAGTTTTGCTGTATCTGTATAAGAAACAGAACGTGAAATGTTTGAAGGTTTGTATAATGTAGAAAAGAAAGTTACTCTAAGCGATTTTTTGGAGTTAGAAGCTGTCGAAGCTACTGATTTTTGGAGTATTTATGATGTTATATACTTTTGAACGTTATGTGCAAACCTCAATTGATGCGTTGTTCAGGAGGTGCTACCTTTGATAGGTGAGTAGTAAAGGTTTTTTTCTTAAGAAAAACAAAAAACCACCTTAATAAAGTGGTTTTTTTTTCTTGAGAATAATTGACTAGCTCTTAAGATTTTAAAATATATATGTTGTTTGTGTTAAATTTTAAAAGTAATAACAGGTCTTACGGCGTGGTTAACTATGTCTTCGCTAATGCTACCATTAAAGAAATGTGCAATACCTTGTCTCCCATTGGTGCTAATGCCAATAATATCTGCGCTAATTTTTTCAGCAAAGTTTAAAATGCCTTTTTCAATAGTATCGTCGTTTTGAATGTTTATGGTGTAATTTTTGTAATCAGAACCTTCAATGAATTTTTCAATACGGTCTAGAGATTCTTTACTTGTAGAAAAGGTGTTAGGTGTGTTTACTAATAGTAAGTGAATTTTAGAATTAAATTTTTCAGCAAATTTTATGGCTTCTGTGTAGGTATGTTTGTTTTCAATATTAAAATCTGAGGCAAACACCATGTCATCTGCTTTAAATTCGTTTATAGAACTTTTAATAACTAAAACTGGGACTTCAGAAGTACGTACAACTTTCTCTGTGTTAGAGCCAATAAAGATTTCTTTAAAACCTGTTGCGCCATGAGAGCCCATAACTATAAGATCAATATCTAATTCTCTTGCAGTTTCATTTATACCTTGAAATGTAGAGTTGGTTTTTATAGAGTGATGTACGGTAATGTCTTGTAAAAAGTTTTTCTCTAAGAGTTCGTTAAATTTTTTTGCTGCAAGTTTCATGAAATAAAGTGCCTCCGGTATTTCGCTATAAGTAGGGTGCATTTTATCTAGTTCTGCAACAGGAAGATCTATCATGTGTAATAAGTGTATTTCACAATCAAATTTTTTAGCAAATTTAGCGGCAACTTTAGTAGCGTATTCTGCTTCGTCCGAAAAATCTGTTGGGACCATTATTCTTTTCATGAGTATGTTTTAGTTTTTTTGGTTAAACGGCAGTATAAAATTACGGATAAAATTTGATATTTGAAAGCTTGCGTTAATTAATAAAAAAATTGTATATTTGCCACGTTGTAAGAAAAAAGAATATGCGAGGGGACAGAGTCCCCTCTTTTTATACTAAAAAATGTTTAGAACAACTGTTGAAGATTTATTAGAAAAGACCTTACAAGAACGAAATGATTTGTTTTTGATAAGTTTAACTATTTCCGCAGAGCATGCTATTAAAATCATTATTGATGGAGATGAAGGTGTGAGTGTAGAGGATTGTATGTTTGTAAGTCGGGCTATAGAATCAGGAATAGACAGAGAAGAACAAGATTTTTCTTTAGAAGTTATGTCTGCAGGAGCAGCATCTCCGTTATTACTAAGCAGGCAATATGCTAAAAATATAGGAAGAACATTAGAAGTTAAGACCAAAACAGAGACTATTGAAGCTGTTTTAGTAGATGCTAATGAAGATGAAATAGTTTTAGAATGGAAAGCAAGAGAGCCAAAACCAGTAGGTAAAGGCAAAGTTACTGTTCAGAAAAAAGCAAATATTTCTTATAACGACATTGTAGAAGCTAAAGTGATGATTAAATTTTAATTCAAAAGAGTTATGGAAAATCTTGCGTTAATTGATTCTTTTTCAGAATTTAAGGACGATAAATTAATAGATCGTGTAACGTTAATGGCGATTTTAGAAGATGTTTTTAGAAACGCATTAAAGAAAAAATTTGGAGATGATGATAATTTTGATATTATTATAAATCCAGATAAAGGCGATTTAGAAATATGGAGAAACCGTATTGTAGTTGCAGATGGGGAGGTTGAAGAACCAAATCAAGAGATTTCATTAAGTGAAGCTCGTAAAATTGAGCCTGATTTTGAAGTAGGTGAAGATGTGTCTGAAGAAGTGAAGTTAATAGATTTAGGTCGTCGTGCTATCTTAGCATTGCGTCAAAATTTAATTTCTAAAATTCATGAACACGACAATACAAATATTTACAAACAGTTTAAAGACTTAATTGGAGATATTTATACGGCAGAAGTGCACCATATTCGTCATAGAGCTGTAATTTTGTTAGATGATGAAGGAAACGAAATCATTTTACCAAAAGAAAAACAAATTCCTTCGGATTTTTTCCGAAAAGGAGATAATGTAAGAGGAGTAATTGAAAATGTAGAATTAAAGGGAAGTAAACCGGCAATTATTATGTCGCGTACATCACCTTTATTTTTAGAAAAATTATTCGAACAAGAAATACCAGAAGTTTTTGATGGATTAATTTCTGTTAAAAATGTAGTAAGAATACCAGGTGAAAAAGCAAAAGTAGCAGTAGATTCTTACGATGATCGTATAGATCCAGTTGGTGCCTGTGTAGGTATGAAAGGATCTAGAATTCACGGCATAGTTCGTGAATTAGGTAACGAAAATATAGATGTTATCAATTTTACAAGTAACTTGCAATTGTACATCACTAGAGCGCTAAGTCCAGCAAAAGTGACATCAATTAAAATTGATGAAGAAAATAAACGTGCAGAAGTTATTTTAAAACCTGAAGAAGTAAGTAAAGCCATTGGACGTGGTGGTCACAACATCAGATTAGCCGGTCAATTAACAGGTTATGAGATTGATGTATTTAGAGAAGGTGCAGAAGAAGACGTGGAGTTAACCGAGTTTTCTGATGAAATTGATAGCTGGATTATTGATGAGTTAAGCAAAGCTGGGCTTGATACAGCAAAAAGTGTTCTAGACCAAGATGTAGAAGATTTGGTGAAAAGAACAGATTTAGAAGAAGAAACAATTAACGAAGTTATTAGAATTCTTAGAGAAGAGTTTGAAGAATAACTTATATTTGGGGTATATTAAAGGCAATTTATGGCTGAAACAATAAGATTAAATAAAGTTTTACGTGAGTTAAACATCTCTATCGACCGTGCAGTAGATTTTTTAGAGTCTAAAGGTATGGAAATCGATAAGCGTCCTACTACAAAAATTTCACAGGAAGTATACAATGTGCTTTCTGGAGAATTTCAAACAGATGCAAGTAAGAAGGTGGCCTCTCAAGAAGTAAGCGAAGCGAAGCTGAAAGAAAAAGAAGCCTTGCGTGAACAGCGCGAGCGCGAACTTGAAGCTAAACAAAAAGAAGAAGCTAAGAGAGACCAGATAGTTAAAGCCAAATCACATCTCTCAGGTCCAAAACAAGTAGGTAAAATCGATTTAAATCCTAAACCTAAGGAAACGACTAAACCTGTAGAGAAAAAGGAAGTACCCGTCCAGCCAAAAGCAGAAGAGGAGAAACCTAAGGAGATTGTTTCAGAAGAGAAAAAGGTTAAAGTTGAGGCGAAACAGGAAGAAAAACCTATAGTGAAACCCGTAACTAAACCAGAGTATAAAGAACAAAAACCAGTTCAAAAGGATCACTCTAAAGTACAACACCACACTCCTAAAGTAGAGCAAAAGCCTAAAACTGTAACACCACCTTCACAACCAACGCCTTCAAAACCTGTTCAAGAGGACAAGAAAAAAAACTTTTCAAAACCAACAGAACCCGTTAAAAAAACGGAGCCTAAGGCAGAAGAAGATAAACCGGTTGTAGACGAGCGTATTGAAACTAAATATACTAAACTTTCAGGACCAAAAATTGCAGGAGAAAAAATAGATTTATCCCAATTTAATAAACCTAAAAAGAAACCTGTTGCTAAAACAGGAGATAATGCCTCTGCGAATAAAAGAAAACGTAGACGTATTAGTAAACCTGGAGATAATACAAATAAACCTGGAGGAAATTCTAACGGACCAGGAAGAACGGTTAAACCTAGCAACTATAAAGGAAAAAGAGCTGGCGGTCCAGGTCAATCTAAACGTCCAATAGTTAAAGAGGAGCCTAGCGAAGCAGAAGTACAAAAACAAGTTAGAGAAACTTTAGAAAAACTTCAAGGTAAATCCAATAAAGGTAAAGGTGCAAAATATCGTAGAGATAAAAGAGATTCACATAGAGAACAAAGTCAGAAAGACATTGATCAACAAGAAGCAGAAAGCAAAATCTTAAAAGTAACAGAATTTGTTACTGCTAGTGAAGTTGCTACTATGATGGATGTTTCAGTAACTCAAATTATCTCGGCATGTATGTCGTTAGGTATGATGGTTACTATGAACCAGCGTTTAGATGCTGAAACACTTTCTATTGTAGCAGATGAATTTGGTTACCAAGTAGAATTTGTGACTTCAGACCTTGAAGAAAACATAGAAGTAGTAGAGGATAAACCAGAAGATTTGGTAGAACGTGCACCTATTATTACTGTAATGGGACACGTAGATCACGGTAAAACATCGTTATTAGATTATATCCGTAAGGAAAATGTAATCGCTGGAGAATCTGGAGGAATTACACAACATATTGGTGCATATGGAGTAACCTTAGAAAGCGGACAAAAAATAGCGTTCTTAGATACACCAGGTCACGAAGCCTTTACAGCTATGCGTGCTCGTGGTGCTCAAGTAACAGATCTAGCAATTATTGTTATTGCTGCCGATGACGATATCATGCCTCAAACAAAAGAAGCTATTGCGCATGCACAAGCAGCAGGGGTACCGATTGTTTTTGCAATTAACAAAATAGATAGACCCGCAGCTAACCCAGACCGTATTAAGGAAGGTTTAGCTCAAATGAACTTATTAGTAGAAGATTGGGGAGGTAAAATTCAATCTCATGATATTTCAGCTAAACAAGGAACAGGAGTTAAAGAATTATTAGAAAAAGTATTACTTGAAGCCGAATTGTTAGAGCTTAAAGCAAATCCTAATAAATTAGCCTTAGGAACTGTTGTTGAAGCATTTCTAGATAAAGGTAGAGGATATGTGTCTACAATTCTAGTACAAGCTGGAACATTAAAAATTGGAGATTACGTACTTGCTGGTAAAAACAGTGGTAAAATTAAAGCCATGCATGATGAGCGTGGAAATGAAATTAAAGAAGCTGGGCCAAGTACACCTGTCTCTATTTTAGGATTAGATGGTGCACCACAGGCTGGAGATAAATTTAATGTTTTTGAAGACGAGCGTGAAGCTAAACAAATTGCTACAAAACGTACGCAATTACAACGTGAACAATCTGTACGTACACAACGTCATATTACTTTAGATGAAATTGGACGTCGTATAGCATTAGGGGATTTCCAAGAATTAAACATTATTTTAAAAGGAGATGTAGATGGTTCTGTAGAAGCTTTAACAGATTCATTCCAGAAATTATCTACCGAAGAAATTCAAGTTAACATCATCCATAAAGGTGTAGGTGCCATTACAGAGAGTGATGTATTATTGGCTTCTGCTTCAGATGCAATTATTATTGGATTTAATGTAAGACCAATGGGTAATGCAAGAACTATTGCTGATAAAGAAGAAATAGATATCCGTACCTACTCTATTATTTACGATGCTATTAATGATCTTAAAGATGCAATGGAAGGTATGTTGTCTCCAGAGCTTAAAGAAGAAATTACTGGTACAGCAGAAATTAGAGAAATCTTTAAAGTATCTAAAATAGGAAGCATTGCTGGTTGTATGGTTACTAACGGTAAAGTTGTAAGAACTAATGGTATACGTTTAATTAGAGACGGTGTTGTAGTATATACAGGAGAATTAGCGTCGCTTAAACGATTTAAAGATGATGTTAAGGAAGTAACCAAAGGCTATGATTGTGGTATGCAAATTAAGAATTACAATGATATTAAAGAAGGTGACGTCATCGAATCATTCCATGAAGTTGAAGTTAAAAAGAAACTTAAATAAGTTTAATATAGTCATAAAAAAAGGCAACCAATCGGTTGCCTTTTTTTATGACTATATATAAGTGTTAACTTTTAGGTTTAGGTTGAAAAATAAACCCGTTAGGATAGTTATCTTTAATTTCTGCTAGTGCACGATCTGCTTCTAATCTACTTCTATAACTTCCAACCCAAATTTTATAATTTGGTGTTTCGTATACTAGTGTTGCCTTCCAATTATCATAAGCACTGTTATAATTAGATAATTCTTTCTCGGCACCAAGTCTACTTCCTGAATAAATTTGAATTTTAAAACGGTTAGTAGCGTTTTCGTCTTTATTCATTTCTTTTTTTACTTCTAGTAACTTATCAATTTTTGGATCTTGATTAAGCTCAATGTGGCCTTGCTGCCCATAGCTTACAGCAGAAAGTGTAACAACACAAAAACCAGTTAAGGCTATAAGTTTTATGTTTAATAATTTCATTTTATCGATTTTATTGCATTTGCAAATGTAAAGTAATTAAGATAAAGATATAATAAACATTAATAGATTCTCTTTTCACTTATATTTTAATTGAAGCTATAAATTTTAAAAGTTAGTTTTTTATAAAAAATAGAATATAATTAAACATCTAACAATGCACAAATTTAGTGATATGTCAACGTTTGCACATTCATGTTTATAGTCTTTAAAATGATTTAAAAAAATGATTAAAGTCATTTTACTAATAGTATATAATGCACCTCTTTACACCAAATTAGGGCATTAAAATTATGTGCTTATATATGCTGTTTTCCCCATTAATACTGAAAGAATCAAAGTATACTGCAGATGATCGTTTATTATTTAGACCTTTTCTAAATTATCATTAACAATACTATAACGTTTTATCAATCCACTTTAAATGTTATTTTTGTTGCATATTTTATGACTGTTTTTTTGTCTATTCTAGATGGGAAAATTTTACCAAAGTTAAGAAGTTAATTCAAACAATAATATGAAACAGGTGATTCACCGTAAATTCAGCAAAAACATCTTTCGTTTAGCTCTAGTTATTTTACTTGCGTTTACAACCTATGTATCGGCTCAAGGCGACCCGGCAAAAGGAAAAGCATTGTTTAATTCTAATTGTGCCGCATGTCACCAATTAGATAAAAAAATGACAGGACCAGCGTTGCGTAATGTCGAAGCAAGATTAAGTGAAGAAGGATTAGATAAAGACTGGATTCATTCATGGGTTCGTAACAGTTCTGGATTAATCAAGTCTGGCGATGCTTATGCGAATAAAATTTTTAGTGAGTACAATAATGTACCAATGACAGCTTTTCCTCAGTTATCTGATGAGGATCTTGATAATATTTTAGCATATACTGCACAAGAAAAAACAACTCCGGCTGCTGCAGCTGATGATGCTGTTGGTGCTGCTCCTGCAAGTGGAGAAGGTGATGGTATATCTAACCAAATTATCTTAGGTGCTTTAGTTATATTGTTTGGTTTGTTAGCTATGGCTTTAATACTAGTGCGTCAAACTTTAAACCGTTTTGCTGAGGCTAAAGGTGTAGAAGTAGAGAAAACTAAAGGTGTGCCTTTATGGAAAGCATTTGTTCAAAATCAATTTTTAGTTTTAGTTACCGTAGTTCTATTCTTATTGGTTGGTGCTTATTATGCATATGGGTATTTAATGCAAGTAGGGGTGGATCAAGGTTACCAACCGGTACAGCCAATACATTACTCACATAAAATTCACGCGGGAGATAACGGTATAGATTGTAAATATTGTCACTCTTCAGCTCGAGTTAGTAAAACTTCAGGAATACCATCATTAAATGTATGTATGAACTGTCATAAGTCTATATACGAAGTAGCTGAATCTACAGCAACTCCAGAACATAGTAAAGAGTTTTACGATGGAGAAATTCAGAAGTTATACAAAGCCGTAGGCTGGGATGATACCGAGCAAAAATATACAGGAGAAACACAACCTGTTAAATGGGTTAGAATTCATAATTTACCAGATTTCGTTTACTTCAATCACTCACAACACGTTACTGTAGCAGGAGTGGAGTGTCAGACGTGTCATGGTCCTGTAGAGGAAATGGAGGTTATGTATCAAGATGCTCCATTAACAATGGGATGGTGTATTAACTGTCACAGAGAAACAAATGTAAAAGTTAAAGACAACGATTACTATACAAAAATCCACGAAGAATTATCTAAAAAGTACGGTGTTGAGGAGCTAACAGCTGCGCAGATGGGTGCTTTAGAATGTGGTAAGTGTCATTATTAATTTATTTAAGAAGTAATTCAATTATACAATATGTCATCAAACAAGAAATACTGGAAAAGTGTTGAAGAGCTTAACGAAAATAGCTCTATTGTTGAGGCGCTAAAACAAAACGAATTTGTTGAGGAAATACCTACAGACGAGTTTTTAGGTGATAAAGCAACGCTTGAGTCATCGTCTACAACTCGAAGAGATTTCTTAAAATATGTTGGTTTTAGTACAGCAGCCGCATCGCTTGCAGCTTGTGAAGGACCAGTAATTAAATCGATTCCTTATGTAGTGCAGCCAGAACAAATTATTCCTGGTGTTGCTAATTATTATGCTACAACTATCGCAGATGGTTTTGATTTTGCTAGTGTTTTGGTAAAAACACGTGAAGGTCGTCCTATTAAAATTGAGAACAATTCCTTAGCTAAAACTAATGGAAGTGCCAATGCAAGAGTTAATGCTTCGGTGTTAGGATTGTATGATAGTTTAAGAGTTCAAGGCCCATTAAAGAGTGGTAGCCCAATCTCTTGGAGCGATTTTAATGCTGAAATAGCTTCTAAGTTATCTGGTTTAAGTAATGCTGGGAAAGAAATTGTTTTGTTAACACAAACTTTTGCAAGTCCATCTACTGAACGATTAATAAATGCATTTAAAGAAAAATATGGTAAGGTTCGTCATGTAGTATATGATGCTATATCAGAATCTGCAGCTTTAGATGCTTATGAAGCTAAGTATGGTAGCCGTGGTTTAGCAGATTATAATTTTGCTCATGCAGAGACAATCGTGTCATTTGGTGCAGATTTTATTGGTGATTGGCAAGGTGGTGGCTTCGATGCTGGGTATTCTGCAGGACGTGTTCCTAAAGCAGGTAAAATGTCTAAGCATATTCAATTTGAAGCAAATATGTCACTTTCTGGTGCCAATGCAGATAAACGAATTCCTTCAACTCCTAGTCAACAAAAAATAGCTTTAGCTAAATTATATAGTTATATCGTTGGTGGTTCTGTTTCTGGAACATTACCAGCGCATATAGATGCAGCTGTAAAAACTGCAGCGGCTCAGTTAAAAGCTTCAGGACGCGATAGTGTTGTTGTAACAGGTTTACAAGATGTAAATGCACAAGCCTTGGTGTTAGAAATTAATGCCGCATTACAAAGTAAAGCGTTTAAACCTAGTGTTCCAATTTTAACTAGACAAGGGAACGATAAAGCTGTAGCACAATTAGTTGCAGATATGAAAGCTGGTCGTATTGGTGGTCTTATTATGAGTGGTGTTAATCCATTATATAGTTTGCCAAATGCATCAGATTTTGCAGAAGGTTTAAAGCAAACAGAATTAGCTGTAACCTTCTCTATGAAATTAGATGAGACAGCTTCTCAGACAGAATACTTAGCTGCAGCACCTCATTATTTAGAAGCTTGGGGTGATGTAGAATTAAAACGCGGACATTTTGCGCTAACACAGCCAACAATTCGTCCGTTGTTTGATACAAAACAATTTCAAGAAGCTTTATTAGCATGGACAGGTAATACTTCATCTTATCATGACTATATTAAAGAGACTTGGGAATCAGATATTTTAAATGGTGCGTCCTTTAATCAAGCCATTCACGATGGTTCATTCATTTCAGGCACTTTAGTAAATGGAATAACAAAAGAAACCATTGAAAAAAAGAAAACAGATCTAAAGGATAAGAAAGATAGAACTTGGGCAGGAGAAATAATTCATGATGCTGCTGTTGGTGTTGGTTTAGCTAAAAATAATCAAGATGAATATGTTACAACTACAACATCTAAAACAGTTTCAAACGGAGCAGGTCCTTTAAGTAGTGATGGTTTTACTGTAAACGAAATTTCTGGTGCTGCCGCAGCTTCTGCTTTAGTAAGTTCAGCAAAATCAGAAGGATTAGAGCTAGTATTATATTCTAAAACAGGAATGGGAGATGGTCAACAAGCCAATAACCCATGGTTACAAGAATTTCCAGATCCAATTACAAGAACATCTTGGGATAACTATTTAACTGTTTCTAAAGCCGATGCTGATGCACTTGGCTTAATGAATAAGCATGTAGCAAATGGCGGTTTAAACGGAAGTTATGCTAGTGTTACAGTAAACGGTGTGACTTTAGAGCGTGTACCAGTTATAATTCAACCTGGACAAGCCAAAGGTTCTGTTGGTTTAGCGTTTGGTTATGGTAGATATGCAGGACTAAAAGACGAAATGAAGACTGGTGTAAATGCTTTTGGTTTATATCAAGATTTTAATACTGTTCAAAATGTGTCTGTTTCAGCTGTAGAAGGCGAGCATGAATTTGCTTGCGTACAGTTGCAAAATACATTAATGGGACGCGGTGACATCATTAAAGAAACGACTCTAGAAATCTTTAATACTAAAGATAAGAAAGAATGGAATTCTATTCCAGTTGTATCTCTTAACCACGTTGAGACTCCTGTAACGTCACCTGAAGTAGATTTATGGGATGAATTTGATCGTACTGTTGGACATCACTTTAATTTATCTATTGACTTAAATGCGTGTACAGGTTGTGGGGCATGTGTTATTGCATGTCATGCAGAAAATAACGTTCCTGTTGTAGGTAAGAGTGAAATACGTCGTAGCCGTGATATGCACTGGTTACGTATTGATAGATACTATTCTTCAGACGAAACATTTGAAGAAGACAATATTAAGAAAGAGGAGTTCTCTGGATTATTTGGAGATAACGGTTCATTAGGAGGATTTGGACAATTAGAACATGCTTCAGATAATCCGCAAGTGGCTTTCCAACCTGTAATGTGTCAGCATTGTAACCACGCACCTTGTGAAACAGTTTGTCCAGTTGCGGCAACATCACATGGTCGTCAAGGTCAAAACCAGATGGCATATAACCGTTGTGTAGGTACAAGATATTGTGCTAACAACTGTCCTTATAAAGTACGTCGTTTTAACTGGTTCTTATACAATGGTAATGATGAGTTTGATTACCATATGAATGATGACTTAGGACGTATGGTATTAAACCCAGACGTAGTAGTTCGTTCTCGTGGTGTTATGGAAAAATGTTCAATGTGTATTCAAATGACACAGAAAACTATTCTAGACGCAAAACGTGATGGACGTGTTATTAAAGATGGTGAATTCCAAACCGCTTGTTCTGCAGCTTGTAGTAGTGGAGCAATGGTCTTTGGAGATGTTAACGATAAAGACAGTAAGGTAGCACACCTTAAAGAAGATAAACGTATGTATCACTTGTTAGAACATATTGGAACAAAACCTAATGTGATTTACCAAACTAAAGTGAGAAATACAACAGAAGCATAATTAACGAATTAAGAAATAATTAGATAAGGATATGGCGTCTCATTACGAAGCACCTATAAGAAGACCCTTAGTTACAGGAGAAAAGTCTTACCACGACGTTACTGTCGATGTAGCAAGACCTGTAGAAGGCAAAGCAAACAAGTTATGGTGGATAGTTTTCTCTATTTCATTAGTAGCTTTCCTTTGGGGAATAGGATGTATATTATACACAGTATCAACTGGTATTGGAACTTGGGGTTTAAATAAAACCGTAGGTTGGGCCTGGGATATTACCAACTTTGTTTGGTGGGTAGGTATCGGTCACGCAGGAACATTAATTTCTGCAGTACTTTTATTATTCCGTCAGAAATGGAGAATGGCAATTAACAGATCTGCAGAAGCCATGACAATTTTCGCGGTTTTTCAAGCAGGTTTATTCCCTATTATTCACATGGGTCGTCCATGGTTAGGTTACTGGGTATTACCTATACCAAACCAATTTGGATCGTTATGGGTTAACTTTAACTCGCCTTTACTTTGGGACGTATTCGCGATTTCAACATATTTATCTGTATCATTAGTATTCTGGTGGACAGGTTTATTACCAGATTTTGCGATGTTAAGAGACCGTGCTATCAAACCTTTCCAAAAGAAAATTTACAGTTTATTAAGTTTTGGTTGGTCAGGTAGAGCTAAAGATTGGCAACGTTTTGAAGAAGTCTCTTTGGTCCTTGCAGGTTTAGCAACACCACTTGTACTTTCGGTACACACCATTGTATCATTTGACTTTGCTACTTCGGTAATTCCAGGATGGCATACTACCATTTTCCCTCCTTACTTCGTTGCAGGAGCGGTATTCTCAGGATTTGCTATGGTAAACACACTTCTTATTATTATGCGAAAGGTGTGTAATTTAGAAGACTACATTACTGTGCAGCATATCGAATTAATGAACATTGTAATCATGATTACAGGTTCTATAGTTGGTGTGGCTTATATTACAGAGTTGTTTATTGCTTGGTATTCTGGTGTAGAATACGAACAATATGCCTTCTTAAACAGAGCAACTGGACCTTATGCATGGGCATATTGGATGATGATGTCTTGTAACGTATTCTCTCCACAATTTATGTGGTTCAAAAAATTAAGAACAAGTATAATGTTTTCATTCTTTATTTCAATAGTAGTAAATATAGGAATGTGGTTTGAACGTTTTGTAATTATTGTAACATCATTACACAGAGATTATTTACCATCTTCTTGGACAATGTTCTCTCCAACATTTGTTGATATTGGAATATTTATTGGAACAATAGGATTCTTCTTTGTATTATTCTTATTGTACTCTAGAACATTCCCTGTAATTGCACAAGCAGAAGTTAAGACTATTTTAAAGTCTTCCGGACAGAGTTATAAGAACATTAGAGAACGTGGTGATAGTTTAGTAGGAACGGGTGCAGACCCAAGAACTTCTGGAACCGCAGTTAATAATTCAAAAAAC
Source organism: Formosa sediminum (assembly GCF_007197735.1). Taxonomy (GTDB): domain Bacteria; phylum Bacteroidota; class Bacteroidia; order Flavobacteriales; family Flavobacteriaceae; genus Formosa; species Formosa sediminum. The sequence continues at coordinate 624,788 of NZ_CP041637.1, read as the reverse complement.
TAAGAGTAGCATATGGAATCTTCAAAAGTTATTCACGCTATTTATACAGATGACGACGTTTTAATGGCTGCCGTTAAAGACGTTCGTACAGCAAAATATCATATAGACGAGGTATTTACACCTTTTCCAGTTCACGGATTAGATAAGGCTATGGGATTAGCTCCAACACGTTTGGCAATCACAGCTTTTATATACGGTTGTATTGGTTTAACAGTGGCTACAGTTATGATGAATTTTATCATGATTGAAGACTGGCCTCAAGATATTGGTGGTAAACCTAGTTTTAGTTACTTAGAGAACTTACCTGCGTTTGTACCAATTATGTTTGAACTTACAGTATTTTTTGCAGCTCACTTAATGGTGATTACATTTTATTTAAGAAGTAAAATTTGGCCATTTAAAGATGCAGAAAATCCAGATCCAAGAACAACCGACGATCACTTCTTAATGGAGATCTCTGTAAACAATGATAATGAAGACGCTATCACCGAGTTGTTAAAAACTACAGGTGCAGTAGAAATTAACTTAGTAGATAAAGCCCATTAATAGACTTATGAAAAGCTTAATAAAAATAGTTGCAATAGCCGTAGTTTTAATATCTGTCGTTTCATGTCAAGAAAATGGTAGACCAAACTATCAGTTTATGCCTAATATGTACGAATCAGTTGGATATGAGACGTACTCAGAAACAAGTGCATTTAGAAATGGTGTTGAAGCTCAAGTTCCAGCAGATGGAACTGTAGCTAGAGGACATATGCCTTTTACTATTCCTAATACGTTAGAAGGATATGAAGACGCAAAATTAAATTTAATGAATCCTTTAGATTCTACTTTAATAGACTCTAAAAGAGGAAAAGAATTGTATGATATTTACTGTGGGATTTGTCACGGTACAAAAGGAGACGGACAAGGAAACTTGGTTAAAAGAGAGAAAATTTTAGGAGTTCCTCAATACGATGATGCTGGACGTAATATTACTGTTGGTAGTGTATATCACACTATTTATTATGGAAAGAACGCCATGGGATCTTATAAAAACCAATTGTTAGAAGAAGAGCGTTGGCAAGTAGCTGCTTATGTTATGCAACTTAAAGCAGATTTAGAAAAGTAAGTCGATTAGATAAAGATTATATATAGATATGTACACACTTTCAAATAAATTAAGAACATTTTCTTTCGCTCTAATAATCTTAGGATTTATAGGGGTAGTATATGGTTTTATGTCTTCTCATAAATCTTTAGACGAAGTAAAAACCATGTTGGCTACTGAGGCTGCTCATCACGGTGGTGGTTCTCACGAAGTGGCTCAAGCTACTCATGAAGTAGATCCACATGAAGGTCATGGCAACGCGATGTCTCATGGAGAAGATACTCATGCCGATGCCGCTCATGGTGAAACTGCACACGCAGAAGCTGATGCTCACGAACATCACGGCGATGCACATGCAGAACATGTACAACATCAATTGGCTAATAGACCTTGGTCTGCACTGTATGTTGCTGCATTTTTCTTTATGATGATTTCGTTAGGAGTTTTAGCGTTTTACGCAATTCAAATAGCAGCTCAAGCAGGTTGGTCTCCAGTACTTTTTAGAGTTATGGAAGGAATTACAGCTTACCTTCTACCAGGTGCAATAATTGTACTATTAATTGCTGTAGCTTCAGGAACAATTGGTCACTATAATTTATTTGTATGGATGGACCCAGAAGTAGTTGCCGATGATAAGTTAATTCAAGGAAAATCAGGATGGTTAAACATTGGTTGGTTTGCTGTTAGAGGATTAGTATTTATTGCAGGTTGGAGCACTTATAGATATTTTTCACGTAAATTTAGTATAGCACAAGATAACGCAGATGATAATTCTAACTTTAAGAAAAATTTCCGTATTTCTGCTGGATTTTTAGTGTTCTTTATCTATTCAGAATCTATCATGTCTTGGGACTGGATAATGAGTGTAGATCCACACTGGTACTCTACATTATTTGGATGGTATGTGTTTGCAAGTATGTTTGTTAGTGGTATTACCGTTATTGCTTTAATAGCTGTTTATTTAAAATCTAAAGGATATTTAGAGTTAGTAAACGACAGCCATATTCATGATTTGGCTAAGTTTATGTTTGGTATTAGTGTGTTTTGGACTTATTTATGGTTCTCACAATTTATGTTAATTTGGTACTCAAACATTCCTGAAGAAGTAACTTATTTCATTACCCGAATAGAAGACTATAATTTACCATTCTTTGGTATGGTTGTATTAAACTTTTTATTCCCATTATTAATTTTAATGAATAGTGATTATAAACGTGTGCCTTGGTTTGTAGTCATGGCTGGAGTTGTAATTTTATTCGGACATTATATTGATATTTTCAACATGATTATGCCTGCAACTGTAGGAGATAGATGGTCTGTTGGAATTCCAGAAATTAGTTCAATATTATTATTTGCAGGATTGTTTATATTTGTTGTGTTCACTGCTTTAACAAAAGCACCATTACATGCAAAACGTAATCCTTTAATGAAGGAAAGTGAACATTTTCATTATTAATTCACGATCCATTACTAGTAACATATAAAGATCAATAACACAAAGTATGACTGCTTTATTTATAATTTTAGTTTTAGTATTTATATCCATAGCCGTTTGGCAAATGGTTAAGATTTTTGATTTGGCTCAAACGGGCTTACCAGAAAACGACCAAGTGGCTACAGAAAAAGATAATACCATTAATGCTTATCTTATGATGGGGTTTTTGGCATTCATCTATATCATTACTTTAGTATGTATCGTTAAATGGGGAGACTTACCTTTATTATCTAACTCTGCATCAGAACATGGACCAGAAGTAGATAATTTAATGATTATCTCTTTAATTTTAATCTTTATTGTACAAATAATTACACAGTTCTTATTGCACTATTTTGCATTTAAATATAAAGGACAAAAAGGTCGTAAAGCTTTATTCTTTGCAGATAATAATACTTTAGAAGCGATATGGACTATAATTCCGGTAATCACTTTAGCAGGTTTAATTATCTACGGTTTATTTACTTGGACTAGTATTATGAATATTAGTGAAGACGACGACCCTATTGTAATTGAATTGTATGCTCAACAATTTAACTGGAAAGCAAGATATAGTGGTTCTGATAATACATTAGGTAAAGCAAATGTTAGATTAATAGATATTGACAGAGCCAACATATTAGGTTTAGACGAGTCTGATCCAAATGCGCAAGATGATATTATAACATCTGAATTACATTTACCTGTAGGAAAGCCTGTATTATTTAAAATGCGTTCTCAGGATGTATTGCACTCTGCTTACATGCCTCATTTTAGAGCACAAATGAACTGTGTTCCTGGTATGGTTACACAATTTGGATTTACACCAACAGTAACGACTGCAGAAATGCGTCAGAATCCAGATATCATTGATAAAGTAAAACACATTAATGAAATTAGAGTAGACAATAGTAAAGACTTAGTGGCTAAGGGCGAATCTGCTTTAGATCCATATGAATTTGATTATTTATTATTATGTAATAAAATTTGTGGTAAATCTCACTACAATATGCAAATGAAAATAATCGTGGAAACACAAGAAGAATATGATGCTTGGATTAAAGAGCAAAAGTTGTTCAAAAATTCCTTAGTAGAAAACTAGTTTTATCAACACAGATTTAAAAAACCGAAAATAGATTATGTCAGCACACGCAGATACTCACGTTCACGACGACGATCACGGACATCATCATGAACAAACTTTTATAACCAAATATGTTTTTAGTACAGATCACAAAATGATCTCTAAACAATATTTGATTACTGGAGTTTTTATGGGGATTATAGGAATCCTTATGTCTATCATGTTCCGTATGCAAATCGCTTGGCCAGAAGAGCCTAATGTATTATTTGAAGCTTTATTAGGTAAATGGGCACCAGATGGTGTTATGGATGCAGATATTTATTTAGCATTAGTAACTATTCATGGTACCATAATGGTATTTTTTGTACTTACTGCTGGTTTAAGTGGTACGTTTAGTAACCTTTTAATTCCGTTGCAAATAGGTGCTCGAGATATGGCCTCAGGATTTCTTAACATGGTATCTTATTGGTTATTCTTTGTATCTTGTATTGTAATGATTAGTTCGTTATTTGTTGAAGCAGGACCTGCAGCAGCAGGTTGGACAATTTATCCGCCTTTATCTGCTTTACCAATGGCTTCTAGTGGTTCTGGTATGGGAATGACACTTTGGTTGGTGTCTATGGCTTTATTTATAGCCTCTCAGTTAATTGGAGGTTTAAATTATGTTGTAACTGTACTTAATTTACGTACAAAAGGTATGTCTATGACGAGACTACCCCTTACAATTTGGGCGCTTTTTGTAACAGCTATAATTGGTTTAGTTTCTTTCCCAGTATTATTATCTGCTGCATTATTATTAATTATGGATAGAAGTTTTGGAACATCATTCTTCTTATCAGATATTTTTATTCAAGGTGAAGTATTACATTATCAAGGTGGATCTCCAGTTTTATTTGAACATTTATTCTGGTTCTTAGGTCACCCTGAAGTATATATCGTTATTTTACCAGCTATGGGATTAGTATCGGAGATTATGGCTGCAAACTCACGTAAACCTATTTTTGGTTACCGTGCCATGATTACTTCAATCTTAGCTATTGCATTTTTATCTACAATAGTTTGGGGACACCATATGTTTGTATCTGGAATGAATCCGTTCTTAGGTTCAGTCTTTACATTTACAACATTATTAATTGCGATTCCATCTGCCGTAAAAGCCTTTAACTGGATTACAACAATTTGGAAAGGTAATATACAAATGAATACGTCTATGTTATTTTCTATTGGTTTTGTGTCTACCTTTATTACAGGTGGTTTAACTGGAATCATTTTAGGAGATAGTGCTTTAGATATTAATGTACACGATACTTATTTTGTAATTGCTCACTTCCACTTAGTAATGGGAATCTCTGCACTGTATGGTATGTTTGCTGGTATATACCACTGGTATCCAAAAATGTTTGGACGAATGATGAACAAAAACTTAGGGTATATTCACTTCTGGGTTACAGCTGTATGTGCTTACGGTGTATTCTTTCCAATGCACTTTATAGGGATGGCAGGTTTACCAAGACGTTACTATACAAATTCAAACTTTCCTTTATTTGATGATTTAGCAGACGTTAATAAAGTAATTACAATATTTGCAATTATTGGTGGTATTTTCCAAATCGTATTCTTATATAACTTCTTTATTAGTATTTTCTACGGTAAAAAAGCAACTTTAAACCCATGGAAATCGACTACTTTAGAATGGACTACTCCAGTAGAACATATTCACGGAAACTGGCCAGGAGAATTACCTGTGGTATACCGTTGGGCTTACGATTATAGTAAACCAGGTCATGATGTAGATTTTGTACCTCAAAACATTCCGTTAAAGGAAGGTGAAGAAGAGTTACAACATTAACATCAAACTAACTTAACATATTAAAAAAGCCTTTTCATTTCGTTTGAAAAGGCTTTTTTCTTTGTATTTTAATCATGTAAATGACTTATGAAGAAACTTCTATCCATTATTGGTGTTATCCTTATTATCTCAGTATATGCATATGAACAGTATTTAAATACTGCCGATACGTTTGTGGAAGAAGATTATAAAGGAGATAGTTCTGCGCAGAATACAAATCATGCATATTACTTACCAACATCTACTACAGGTCAGGTTATACACCACACGAATTATATTCTATCTTACCATGAGGCTCATGAACAAGCAGAATGGGTAGCGTATCAGTTAAATAAATCTGATATTGTGTATGCCGATAGAAAACGGCCCTATTTTTATGCAGATAAAGCTGTTAAGACGAAATCTGCAGATTGGAGAAGTTATAAAAATTCTGGCTATGATAAAGGACATTTATGCCCTGCGGCAGACAGAAGAGCTACAGTTGCATCTTATAACGAAACTTTTTTAACAAGCAATATTGCTCCACAAAATCACGATTTTAATGCAGGTATATGGAATGAACTCGAGCAAACTGTGAGATCTTGGGCAACATCTTATAATGGTGTGTATGTTGTTACTGGTGGTATTTTAGAAGATAACTTAAAGACTATTGGTAAAGATCGAGTATCTGTACCTAATTATTTTTATAAAATTATTTTTAATGAAGCCGATGCACATTCTAAAATGATTGCTTTTTTAATGCCTAATCGGGCTAATGAAAATAAGTCACTTTCTAGTTATGTGGTTTCAGTAGACCAAATCGAAGCCCTAACAGGTATTGATTTCTTTCCGAGGTTAGAAGACAATCTTGAAACAAGGCTTGAAGCTAATACATCTACTTCGGGTTGGCGTTTTAGATAATAATGAACTTTTAACTAGAGTCCTATTCAGCTTTGTAATAGCTTTTATTCTATCAATAAAATCAAAAACGTCTCAGATAAAATATTAGCTGAGACGTATATAATATGGACTTATGAGTGCTTTAAATGGAATTGGTATTACTCAATAAATTTAATTGTTATAATTTATATCTTACACTTAGCTGAAAGTTTCTAGTTTCTCCTGGTAATGCTCCAGCATACATTGCTTTTACATAGTATCTCGTATCAAAAATATTATCAATGTTTAATCTTACATTCCATTTTTTATCAATTTCATAGGCTAATGCGCCATCAAAAATCACATAACTGTCTACATGCGCATCTACTAAACTATAACCGTTAATAGAGCGTTCACTTTCATAGCTTACACCAAAATTAAAACTTAATGGATTTTCAGATTTACCTACTAGGTATTTGTATTGACTCCAAAACCGAGCATAAGTTTTAGGAACCCCTTTAGTTTGTTCTTCTGTGACTTCTTCACCCTCTAAGGTTTTTGGATCTTGAAATGTTGCATTTGCATTAAAAGATAAGAAATTGGTAAGGGCATAATTTACATCTAACTCAATACCCTTTGTTCTGTTTTCTTGATCATAGAAATATCGATCTACACTTACATTATAGTTATTAGAATTTGGGTCGTCTTCATATTCATCATTGGCATACTGTAAATTGGTTCTAGCTGTTTGAAAAAATACAAGAGAGGCTAATAAATTGTTGTCTTTAGTCTTAAAACGCAATCCAAAATCTATAGATTTTGATTCAGAATCTGGACGGTCATCTCCATCTAAAGATTCTGTTACACTATACACTGTTCTTCCAACAGAGTAATTACCATATAGCGATAATTGATCCATAGCTCTATAATTTAGTCCTAAATTATAAGCAAATCCAGAGTCGTTAAAGTCTACAAGTTGCCCATCATCATACAAATTTTGATAATCTTGTTTTGTGCCTAAATAAGATCCTCCAGCTCGTGCTGTTATGTTTTTATAATAGAATACTTCTTGAAATCCAATACCATAACCTTGAACTGTTTTTTCATATTGAGACCTTAAAATAGGATCGTAATCCCAAATGCTACCAGAGCCCCAATTTGGATTCCTTATGTCTAAGATATAAGGAACTGGTGTAGTTGCTCTACTATCATCTGCATCCCAAGTAGAATATTGGCTGTAATCTATATTTCTATTTTCATAATTTACACTTAATAAATGCTCGCCATGAAATACATTAGTTTTACCCCAAATGCTTTGAAAATCTCCAAAGTATTGAAACATTTTTTCTTGAGCTTGTACAATTCTGTATTCTTGACGTCTTGCTGCAAATGGATAAATTACATCGTCTATAATTAAAGGTGAACGGGTACCTTCATGTATTACGCCATTATTTTGATAATATGAATAGTTTAAAGCTCCGGTCTGACGTACATAGTCCGAGTTATAGTTTCTATATAATATTTGATTGGTGGCCGAAAATGTTTCTGTTGGACGCCATTCATGACGTAATTTTACTCTAAACTCTTTGCCTTTATTTGGAGTAGCCAATGGTGATACCAAAGTTGCATCTCCAATATCAAAAGGCTCGTATCCATCGGTAGTTTCTAAAGAATTTGCTAGAATTTTTCTTTGATCATCCGTTAATTGTACACCATAATAATTTCCGTCGTCATCCATTGCCGTGTCATTAACCAAGTTTTCCCAATCGTAACCTCCGTTTTCTGGATCTCCTAATAAACTGGTTGTAATTAATCTTACGGGATTACCCGTTGCATCTATTTGAATGGCGTCTTCTATATACGCACTAGATATTATAATGTCGTGCTTGTTTGTTTTGTATTTTAAGGCACCGTAATTTTCAAATCTTTCAGACGATATATTTCTATAACCATCTTCACTTTCGCTAGCACTAACTACACGATAACTTAATTTGCTAGTAAGTGGTCCAGATAAATCTACCATAGCTTTATAGTGTCCCCATTGGCCTAAACGTGTTTCAATTATATATTGTTCATAGTCAAGTGGTTTTTTTTCAATTAAATTTATAATTCCACCAGCAGCTCCCATACCGTATAATCCGGTAGATGGCCCTTTTAAAACTTCTATTTTATCTATATTAGTTTGTGAACGCACTGGATTAAAGGTGTTGCCTAAACTACCACCACCATACATGCCATCGTATGCATAACTAGATTCTAAACCTCTAATTAGTAAATTGTCACCAATATTATAATTATTACCAGCTTGAGTTACACCACTAATGTTTCTTATACTCTCTTGTATGGTACTATTTGCCTGTTGATCTAGTAAATAACCAGCCACAACAACAACCGGAGCAGGTGTATTCATAATAGTTATGGCAGATTTTGTAGCAGACCGAGATACTGTTGGTATTTTTTCTTTATCCAGATGCGCTTCAATTAAAATTTCATCTAAATTTTCAGATTCTTTAGTGAATTTAAAATCTACATTATAAACTTTATTAGCAGTAGTAGTTTTGATGGTCTTTACAATGGTTTGGTATCCCATATAAGACGCAGATAAAGTTATTTTACCAGCAGGAGCAACAAGATTAAATGTTCCGTTATCGGTAGAAGACGTACCTAAGGTAGTCCCTATTATTTGAATAGATACATTAGAAAGTGCTGCACCTTCTTGATTAAGTGTTTTTCCTGAAATTATAGGTTTTGTATGCTGAGCAGTTAGATATTGAAAATTTAAGGCAAGGAGAAAACAACATACAGTTTTTGCGAAGTTTAGAAAACTTCTTTCAATTATTATATTATTCATTATATTTGGAAATAGTGTTTTTTATTAGTTAAAAGGCATTTTACCAGTATGTAGTTTGGCGACGGCATGCTGGTTTTTTTGTATTTTAATTTATCATATAAGGGTGTGTTTAATCCGTTTTTAAAAATAATTGGCAACAAATGTAATTTATTATTTTTATTTAATCTTAATAAAAACGATAATAAATGTGTATTATACGTTTTATAGTATAAACTTGTTTTACATACTTTCAGTAACCATTTTTACTATATTTGTTGTGCGCAGATCTTGCCTTAGACTAGAACGATATTTATATATGAACGAGAACTTAAATCCAGAGAAAAATCATTTTACACCAGAAGAGTTTGATGTTGAAAAAGCATTAAGACCTCTATCTTTTAATGATTTTGCTGGTCAAGATCAGGTGTTAGAAAATCTTAGTATTTTCGTTGAAGCTGCAAATAGACGTGGTGATGCTTTAGACCATACATTATTTCATGGTCCTCCAGGATTAGGTAAAACTACACTTGCACACATTTTAGCCAATGAGTTGGGCGTAGGTATAAAAGTAACTTCTGGTCCTGTATTAGATAAACCTGGAGATTTAGCGGGCTTACTTACTAATTTAGAAGAACGTGATGTTTTATTTATAGATGAAATACACCGTTTAAGTCCAATTGTAGAAGAGTATTTATATTCTGCAATGGAAGACTATAAAATAGATATTATGATTGAATCTGGACCAAATGCAAGAACGGTTCAAATTCATTTAAATCCCTTTACGTTAATTGGGGCAACTACACGTTCGGGCTTATTAACCGCACCTATGCGCGCTCGTTTTGGTATTAGTAGTCGTCTTCAATATTATTCTACAGAATTACTGTCTACTATAATTCAGCGTAGTTCAGAAATTTTAGATGTCCCAATGGATTTAGATGCAGCGATTGAAATAGCCGGAAGAAGTCGTGGTACACCGCGTATAGCCAATGCATTATTACGCCGTGTGCGAGATTTTGCTGAAATAAAAGGAAATGGAACTATAGATTTAGCAATAGCTAAATTTGGGCTGAAAGCTCTAAATGTAGATGCCCATGGTTTAGACGAAATGGATAATAAAATTTTAACAACTATTATAGATAAATTTAAAGGCGGCCCTGTTGGGATTACAACTTTGGCAACAGCCGTAAGTGAAAGCGCAGAAACTATTGAAGAGGTGTACGAGCCCTTTTTAATTCAACAAGGTTTTATTATGCGAACACCTCGAGGTCGTGAAGTTACTGAAGCTGCATATACGCATTTAGGACGCACTAAAGGACCTGTGCAAGGCGGACTTTTTTAATTTCCGCTATAAAAAGATATGTATACTGTAATAAAACGAAATGTAAAACGTTTGTTACCAGAACGATGGTTAAAAAAACATAAAGATCATTTAAGAATATATTTTGTAAATGGTTTAGAAAGTAGATAGAGGCTTTAAATTTTAAAACGCGCATACTTCATTTTAAGGAAAAAGCTTAAAATTTCTATGGTTTTAGTGAATATAAAATGGAAATACTAGAAAAAAATAGATTTTAATATACCTAATGCGTACCCAAACTAGACATACCCAAATTATTAAAACCGAAGCCAAACGCCTCGGTTTTTTGTCTTGTGGCATTAGTAAAGCTGAATTTTTAGAAACAGAAGCACCACGTTTAGAGCGTTTTTTAAATCAAAATTATCATGGACAAATGCAGTACATGGAAAACCATTTTGATAAACGTTTAGACCCCACTAAACTCGTAGAAGGATCTAAATCTGTAGTTTCATTATTGCTCAATTACTACCCGCATCAATTTCAAAATATAGACAGCTATAAACTCTCTAAATATGCTTATGGTACAGATTATCATTTTGTTATTAAAGAGAAGTTAAAGGAGTTACTTTACACTATACAAACAGAAATTGGAGATGTTCATGGCCGTGCTTTTGTAGATTCTGCTCCAGTTTTAGATAAAGCCTGGGCTGCAAAATCGGGTTTAGGCTGGATTGGTAAACACAGTAATTTACTTACACAACAAGTAGGATCGTTTTATTTTATAGCTGAACTTATTATTGATTTAGAGTTAGAATACGATGGTATTACAACAGACCATTGCGGTACATGTACAAAATGTATTGATGCGTGTCCAACAGATGCTATTACAGAACCTTATGTTGTAGATGGTAGTAAATGTATTTCGTATTTTACCATAGAATTAAAAGATCAACTTCCAGAAAGTGAAAAAGGTAAGTTTGAAGATTGGATGTTTGGTTGCGATATCTGCCAGGATGTTTGCCCATGGAATCGATTTTCTAAACCTCATAACGAACCACATTTCAATCCGCATCCAGATGTATTACAAATGACTAAAAAAGATTGGGAAGAGATTACAGAAGAAACTTTTAAAAAGGTTTTTCAAAAATCTGCGGTTAAACGTACAAAACTTACAGGCTTAAAACGTAATATTAATTTTTTAAAGTAAATTGAATCATAATCTCCATGCGTCAGTACATCATTGGACTTTAAATTATTTTTTAAAAAAATGGTTATTTTTGAAAGTTTAAAAATTTAGACCGACTATAATACATTAAACAAAGACATCAATGAAAACACCATTTAAACTCCTTGGATTATTTTTACTACTAAGTTTTGCTGCATGTAAAGAAGCACCTAAAAAAGAAGTTTCAACAGAAAAAAATGAAACAGAAACTGTTACTTCAGAATATGATATTCCAGATTCTTGGATTACAAAACGAGTTGAAGCCGCTCATAAAAAATTAAATGCCACAGATGCTGGAAAAGTATTATGGAGCGCTATGGAAGCTCATGGAGGTTTAGATAAATGGCTATCTAATGGTTATTTTTCTATGCGATTTAACTATCAACCTTTAACAGGAAAAGGGATAAGAGACTCCTATCAAACTATAGATACTTGGAGTAATAAAGCTAGACACAATAGTATTACAGATCCTGAAAATATTTATGGGTGGGATGGAAAAGAAGCTTGGGTTGTAGCTAAAGATAGTACTTCCTTTACTTACGACACGCAGTTCTGGGCATTAACACCATTATATTTTTCTGGACAACCTTTTGTACTAGATGGAGAAGGTGTAAACTTAGAGTTATTACCAGAAGTGGAGTTTAAAGGAGCGTTACAAAAGGTAGTTAAAGCAACTTATGATGCAGGTGTTGGGTCTGCTCCAGACGATTATTATATACTTTACATTAATGCAAAAACTAATTTGGTCGATGCATTTAAATACATCGTATCTTATCCAGAGTATTTCCCTAATGGCGGGCATGCTCCAGAAAAAATTACAGTGACACAAGATACTACTACTGTAGATGGAATTGTTTTGGCTAAAGGATTTAAAACCTATTGGTCTAAGCCAGAAGCAAAAGATGGTTTAGGAGAATACATTACTAATATTACAGTTACGGATATTAGTTTTTCACCTACTGTAGAGGCTGATTTTTTTACAGCACCAGAAGGCGCAGAAATACTAAATAAATAATTTTAAGAATTTATTTTTAATTCAAATGCCTGAATACTTATAGTATACGTATTCAGGCATTTTTTATGTTTTATAAATAGCCATTTAAATAATATATTAAATGCTCTATGGATATAACAGTGTGCTAGGCTTACCGATATTAATATTTTGAAACCCAAAATCGTCTGTTTCAAAAGAATTTGTTTTAAAGATATTAGTGCCTTGTCCAGGGATTTTAGGATAATATGATAACGAAATTTGAAAGGAACTAAATACTAAATAATCATTTCTAATTATAAAACCTACTCCAAAAGACGAATACAATTTACTATCAGAAAAAGAGTTTTGTGTATCACTAAGCGTGCCTGCAGTAAAATTAACAAAGGGATTTAATCTAAAACCCCAAAGATTCCACGGCGAATAAAATTGTGTTTGTGTCGCTAATATCATTTTTTTCGTTCCGTAGAGATCGGCATCAAAACCAGGAATTCCTGCATTATAATTATTTCGTAAATAATAATTTCTATCGTAACCAAAAGGGCGGTCATTTTCATTTAAAGACACCCGGTCTGCGATACTATTTAGTCTGTTAAATCCTAATATTAGTTGTGGTTTTATAAATTGTCTCATTTTCCATTTAGACCCCAACGGAATTAAATTGGTAAAATACGTTGCAGCAATATTAATAGTTGACTGTTCTGATTTAGAGTGGTTAAAGAATGTTTCGGCTCCTACAGAACCACTTAAATAGCCCCATTTAAAATATTCTGCGATGGTAATATTAGAGCCTAAGTAATACCTATTGGTTTTATTTTTGTGTTGGTAACCTGGAGTTATTGAGCCTACTAAACCAATAGGAACATCTTCTATAATCCCATCTCTAAATATATATTGATCTTTAATAAATTGTCTAGATGTTATGGATACACTTCCTAATAAAAAATTTTCGTCAGAAAAATAATGTATCTCATCGTAAGCAGCTGTAGGAGCTTCTTTATAATGCACATTTATATACCTTAGAGAGGTAATTAAATTTGTTGTTCGTTCTGTTATGCTATTTCCTTTAAATAGTTTAAATGCATATCCACCCCAAATGTCGTTTGTTCTGTATTTAAAGTTTTCGTAGCCCAAATTATTTTGAGAATCTGGAAGCGAATCTTTTCTAAATTGTTCATCTAAATAAATACCGCCAGCCCATTTGGTAAGTTGAGAATAAAAGTTCTTTTCAACATTAATACTTTTTTCATAAAATCCCTCAAGGTCTATATCGTAATCAATTTCTGTTTTAATAAATGTATTTTTAATATTAGGAATAATATAGTTTAGTTTATAACCAATTTTACTATCGTCGTGTCTTTTTTCTATAGTATTATTAAATTGATGTCCAAACCCAAGAAAATTTCTTTCCTTAACATTGATTTTTGATTTAGATGTAGAAACAGAACCGTTTACAATTAAACTCCAAGAATCTAAAACCCTAATTTTAATATCGATAGAGTCGGATTTCGGGTCTATGTTTTCTGCATTAATAGTAACACTTCTAATAAAACTTTGAGCACGTATTAAACGTTCAGATTCATTTAACAACAGTGTGTCTAAAGGTGTTTTTTCTTTAAATAAAAGAATGTTTTTTATGGCAAAAATTTTAGATTTAATATGCACTTTATTACCAAATTTTTCAATCCATTTTTCAGCTTGCTCAGTAGTATCTCTTACAGAATATCCAAAGGGGTCTAAAGTCTCTATAGTGATATGTCTAATAGGCTTTCCTTGTAAGGATTGAAATTTAGTAGACGAAAGAGTGGTGTTTTTTTTAGTTTTTTTCTTATTTGGATCTTTAAAAATTAGTTTGTGTATGGCTTTAGTAAACTTTCTTTCTTTAGAATAGGTCTGAATTTTCTCATAAATTTGAGTACTATCTTTATTTTTAACCTGTGCTTGAGTAGATAAGCTCAATAAAGACACCACGGTTATTACATATAAATGTTTGATACTCATTAATGTTAAGATATTTAATTCAGAAGTAATTTAAGATCGTATACGAATGTCTTAAATATCGCATAAAATTAGTTGCTTTTAAACTTTTATTTAACTTATACACTATAGATTTTTAACTCATAACCACTCTGTAATATTTATAAAAACAATTGAAAATATTTAAGCCTTTTTAGTTTTTTGTTAAATAATAAATGGTATTCTTAAATAAAGAGAAGAGTATTGTTAAATTAATAAAACAATATCGTTTTCGTAAAAAATAGATTAGAGTTTAACCGTTATGATTCTTACATTTGTTAGTCTATAATACCAATAACTATGAGTAAACAAAGCAAAAGAAGAGAAGCACTAATTTACCACGCGAAACCAACGCCAGGAAAAATAAAAGTTGTTCCAACTAAAAAATATGCTACCCAAAGAGACTTAGCACTAGCGTATTCGCCAGGAGTTGCAGAGCCTTGTTTAGAAATAGCAAAAGACAAAGAAAACGCTTATAAATATACTACAAAAGGTAATCTTGTAGCCGTAATTTCTAATGGTACTGCGGTTTTAGGTCTAGGAAATATTGGACCAGAAGCATCTAAACCAGTCATGGAAGGTAAAGGGTTATTGTTTAAAATCTTTGCCGATATAGACGTGTTTGATATTGAAGTGGATACCGAAAATGTAGAAGAATTTATACAGACAGTTAAAATGATTGCTCCAACTTTTGGAGGAATTAATTTAGAAGATATTAAAGCACCAGAAGCATTCGAAATTGAACGTCGTTTAAAAGCTGAATTAGATATCCCTGTGATGCATGACGACCAACATGGGACAGCCATAATTTCGGCAGCTGCTTTAATTAATGCTTTAGAAATTTCGAATAAGAAAATTGAAGACGTTAAAATAGTTATTAGCGGTGCAGGAGCAGCAGCTATTTCTTGTACACGTTTATATCAAGCCTTTGGAGCACGCAGAGAAAATATTGTAATGTGCGATAGTAAAGGTGTAATACGTCAAGATCGTGAAAATTTAACTTCAGAAAAATCAGAATTTGCAACAGATCGCGACATTAACACTCTAACTGATGCGATGAAAGATGCCGATGTTTTTATTGGACTTTCTATGGCCGATGTGGTTACACCAGAGATGTTATTACTAATGGCAGACAACCCAATTGTATTTGCCATGGCCAATCCAGACCCAGAAATTGAGTATCAGCTTGCTATTGATACACGAGACGATATTATTATGGCTACTGGACGAAGCGATCATCCTAATCAAGTAAATAACGTTCTCGGATTTCCATTTATTTTTAGAGGCGCTTTAGATGTGCGTGCCACTAAAATTAACGAAGCCATGAAAATGGCAGCTGTTGTTGCCTTAGCCGAATTGGCTAAAGAACCAGTACCTGAACAGGTGAATATAGCCTATGGAGAAACTCGATTAACATTTGGTAAAGATTATATAATTCCAAAGCCCTTCGATCCTAGATTAATTGCTAAAATTCCGCCAGCAGTTGCTAAAGCAGCAATGGAAAGTGGTGTTGCAAAAGAACCTATTTTAAATTGGGAGCATTACGAAACAGAATTAGAAAGCCGTTTAGGAACAGATAATAAATTAATAAAATTACTATTTAATCGCGCAAAAATGAACCCAAAACGTGTGGTTTTTGCTGAAGCAGATAGAATAGAAGTTCTAAAAGCAGCACAAATTGCATTTGAAGAAGGAATCGCAGTTCCTATTTTATTAGGTAGACGCGATACCATTAAAGCTTTAATGGAAGACATTGAATTTAATGAGGATTTAGAAATTATCGATCCAAAATCTGACGAAGAACAAGAACGCAAATCGCGTTACGCTAAAGTCTATTGGGAACAACGTAAACGTCGTGGTGTCACTTACTATTCGGCAGAAAGCTTAATGCGAGAGCGTAATTATTTTGCAGCTATGATGGTTAGCCAAGGCGATGCAGATGCTTTAATTTCAGGATTTTCTAGAGCATATCCTAGAGTGGTAAAACCTATGTTAGAAGTTATAGGTATGGCTAAAGGTGCAACACGTGTTGCTACTACAAATCTAATGATGACACAACGCGGACCAATGTTTTTAAGTGATACGGCTATTAATATAGATCCGTCTGCAAAAGATCTAGCAACTATTACAACCATGACGGCTCAAGCTGTAAAAATGTTTGGTTTAGATCCTGTAATAGCAATGACTTCATATTCAAATTTCGGATCGTCTGATAATCCTGGAGCATCTAAAATACGAGAAGCAGTAGCCTTTTTGCACAGACAATATCCAAATTTGGTAGTCGATGGTGAAGTGCAAACCGATTTTGCTTTAAATAACGACCTGCTTCAAGAGAAATTCCCATTTTCAAAATTAGCTGGACGCAAGGTAAATACATTAATTTTTCCAAATCTAGATTCAGCAAATATTACTTATAAAATGCTTAAAGCTTTAAACAATGCCGAGTCTATTGGGCCAATCATGCTAGGGATGCGTAAACCTGTGCATATTTTACAATTAGGAGCAAGCGTAGATGAGATTGTAAACATGACGGCTATAGCAGTAGTAGATGCGCAGCAAAAGCTTAAACGTTAAGTCGTAATGATTAACACACAGTGATTTAATATGTGAAAAAAAATGTTACATTTGGAGTTATAACAAAACCAACAAATGATTTCACATATTCATGGGAAATTGGTAGAAAAAAATCCAACCGATGTCGTTATAGATTGTCATGGTGTGGGCTATTTTCTAAACATTTCTCTACATACTTATTCTCAAATTCCTGATCAGGAAAACATAAAATTATATACTCAACTTTTAGTAAAAGAAGATTCCCATACCTTATATGGGTTTTCTTCTATTGCTGAACGTGATATGTTTAGATTACTAATTTCTGTAAGTGGTATAGGTGCCGGGACAGCCCGTACTATGCTATCTTCTTTAACACCTAAACAAGTACGCGAAGGTATTGCAAAAGAAGATGTTGCCTTAATCCAGTCTATTAAAGGGATTGGAGTAAAAACGGCACAACGTGTAATTATAGATTTAAAAGATAAAGTTTTAAAGATTTACGATATTGATGAAGTTTCTGTCTCTGCAAACAATACCAACAAAGATGAAGCGTTATCTGCTTTAGAAGTTCTTGGTTTTGTTAAGAAACAGGCCGAACGTGCTGTCGATAAAATTTTAAAGGCAGAACCAGATGCTTCGGTAGAATCCATCATAAAACAAGCTTTAAAAAATTTATAAGAAATTTTGAATACAACTCACTTTAACGCTATTAATTTCACAACAAAATTTTATCTTATTTGTTTTGTTCTGTTTTTATTAAGTACCAATACGTTTGCTCAAGTTGTTCCCGAAACAGAGCAAGATAGTGTTAAAACTGGTCATGCTTTAGGGCGTATACATATGGCTAATCCATCAAGTATTGAATCTAAATATACTTATGATGCGTTTACAGATCGCTATATTTATACAGAAACAGTTGGCGATTTTAATATAAATTATCCTGTAATTTTAACTCCTGCAGAGTATCAAAAGCTAGTACAATCTGAGCAGTTAAAATCCTACTATAAACAAAAAATTGATGCTTTTGATGGGAGAAAGGAAGGCGCAGAAGACGCTAAGAAAAATTTGCTTCCAGAGTTTTATGTTAATTCAAGTTTTTTTGAATCTGTTTTTGGAGGAAATACTATAGAAGTTATTCCTCAAGGTACGGTAGAGATGGATTTAGGGGTGTTGTTTTCTAAACAAGATAATCCCTCGTTCTCACCCCAAAACCGAAGTAATTTTAGTCTCGATTTCGACCAGCGAATTAGTTTAAGTTTACTTGGTAAAGTGGGTACGCGTTTACAAGTCACTGCAAATTATGATACAGAGTCTACTTTCGATTTTCAAAATTTAGTAAAATTAGAATATACACCAACAGAAGACGATATTGTTCAGAAAATTGAAGTTGGTAATATCAGTATGCCTTTAAACAGTTCCTTAATAACAGGAGCGCAAAGTTTATTTGGTGTTAAAACCCAATTAAAATTTGGTAAAACAACGGTAACAGGAGTGTTTTCTCAACAAAATTCAGAAACAACAACTGTAATTTCGGAAGGTGGAGGTACATCAGAAGAATTTGAATTGTTTGCTAGAGATTATGATGAAAATAGACACTTTTTCTTAGCACAATATTTTAGAGAAAAATATGATGCTGCACTATCTAATTATCCCTTTATAAATTCAAACATCCAAATTACAAATATTGAAGTTTGGAAAACGAACAGAACCAACGAAACAGATAATGTTAGAAATATAGTTGCCTTTCAAGATTTAGGAGAATCAAATCCCGAATTTATAAATTCGTCAGTTAACGTATATAGTAGTCCTGGAGCTTACCCGGATAACGGAAATAATGCTTTTGATCCGACTGCAATTGGAAATGCAAATTCACAATTATCTACTGCAATACGAGAAATATCAACCGTACAATCAGGAATACTAGTTTCTGGGACAAGTGAAGGTTATGACTATTCTAAACTTGAAAATGCAGATAAATTAATAAGAAATACAGATTATACAGTAAATACGCAGTTAGGATACATATCATTAAGCCAGCGTTTAAATAGCGACGATATTCTTGCTGTAGCATTTCAATTTACTGTAGGAGGTAAAACATATCAAGTTGGAGAATTTACTAGCGATGGGGTCGATGCAACATCCATAGATGATAGTGGAGACCAAACCGTTGTTACTAATAATAATTTGGTATTAAAAATGTTAAAAAGTTCTACAACTAGTGTTAACCAGCCAGTATGGAAATTAATGATGAAGAACATTTATGATACAGGAGGATACCAATTAACAGAAGAAGATTTTAAATTAAATATTTATTACAAAGATGCATCTGCATTAAACTTTATAACTCCTGTAAATGGAAGTTTTGGTACAACTTTTAATGGAGAATCTATTGAAGAGGTAGCTTTATTACGATTATTTCATTTTGACAAATTAGATTTTAATGGCGATTCGCAACCTACTGGAGATGGATTTTTTGATTACCAAGAAGATATTACAATTATGTCTTCAGAAGGGAAAATTATATTTACCAAAGTAGAACCTTTTGGGGAGTATTTATTTGATGTTTTAGATATCGCTACAAGTTCTGCAGATTATGATACACCAAGTACATATAATGAGAATCAGAAAAAATATGTGTATAATGAGCTATATCAAGTCACCAAAACCAATGCATTAGACTATGCCGAGAAGAATAAGTTTCAATTAGTAGGTAAATACACCTCGTCAGGAAGTGATGGAATTTCTATAGGTGCATATAATGTTGCCAGAGGTTCTGTTACTGTTACAGCAGGCGGGCGTCAATTAATAGAAGGGATAGATTATACTGTAGACTACCAAATGGGAACGGTAGAAATTTTAGACGAAGCTCTAAAAGCATCAGACACACCAATACAAGTGTCTACAGAAAATAATTCACTGTTTGGACAACAAACCAAAACCTTTATGGGGTTAAATGTAGAGCACCAGTTTAGTGATAAATTTGTCTTAGGTGCCACCATTTTAAATTTAAATGAACAACCTTTAACGCAAAAATCCAGTTACAGTTCAGAATCTATTAATAATACTATTTTCGGTATAAATGGAAACTACTCTACAGAACTTCCTTTTCTTACCCGTTGGGTTAATAAATTACCAAATATAGATACAGATGTACCCTCAAACTTATCTGTGCAAGGTGAATTTGCCTACTTACTACCTGGTACGGCTTCAGGAACAGATTTTGATGGAGAATCTACGGTATATGTAGATGATTTTGAAGGGTCTCAAAGCGATATTTCTTTACTAACACAAGATTCTTGGGCTTTGTCAAGCAGACCGTTAAATTTAGATGTTCCAGGAAATACCAATGAAGATTCTAACGGAATTCAAAATGGCTATCAACGTGCCATGTTAAATTGGTATACTATCGATCCTTTATTTTATACTAGCGAAAGACCGTCAGACATGACCGACGATGATATGTCTAGTTTATATACAAGTCGAGTGTATATAGATGAGTTATTTCCTGAGCAAGATGTAGCAGCAGGTCAATCTACAGTAATTACAACCCTAGATTTAGTATATTATCCGCAAGAACGCGGACCTTACAATTTTGATCCTAGTACCAAGAGTGGCGTTATTCCAGATCCACAAAACAGTTGGGCCGGAATAACAAGAGCCTTAACAACGACAGATTTTGAACAATCTAATGTAGAATATATTGAATTTTGGTTACAAGATCCGTTTCAAGAAAACGATTCTAATCCAGGAGGGAAATTGGTATTTAACCTAGGTAATATTTCAGAAGATATTATTAAAGATGGGAAAAAACAATATGAAAATGGCTTGCCAGACGATGGTGATGTATCTATATTACCAACAACAGCATGGGGAACAGTAATTCCTCAAAATCAATCATTAGTGTATGCCTTTGATTCTGAAGGGGCAGAGCGTACCAATCAAGACGTAGGTTACGATGGGTATGATGATATAGAAGAGGCAAATGCATTTGGATCGGATTTTGGACCAGATCCTTCAAACGACAATTATGTATATTACTTAAATACTACAGGAACAATTTTTGATCGTTATAAATATTATAATGGTTTGGATGGTAACTCTCCAGATACCTTTACAGATACAAATAGAGGTTCTACAACATTGCCTGATGTAGAGGATATTAATCGTGATAACACCATGAATACTATAGATAGTTATTACGAATATGAATTAGAATTAACGCCTCAAAATTTACCAGATAATGCAAGTGATGTAGGGAATATACCAGAAGCTAATCCATTAAGTGAATATATAAAAGATATAAAAGTTGAGTCTAGAACATTACCTAACGGGCAAAGCACGAGTGTAAGATGGTATCAATTTAGAATTCCTGTAGAAGACGATAATGCGACAGCAGTTGGAGGGATTTCAGATTTAAGGTCGGTGCGTTTTGCGCGTATTTATCTTAAAGATTTTACAGACACTACCGTATTTCGTTTCGGATCTTTAGACTTGGTTAGAAGTGATTGGATTCGCTATACTTTAGCTTTAGACGATAATGATGTAACTCCAGACGATCAAAACACTGAATTTTCTGTAGGTGTTATTAGTACTTTAGAAAATGATGGAATCTATGAGTCTCCGCCAAATGTAGAACCAGAAGAATTATACAGTAACAATACCGTAATAGAACAAGATGAGCAGTCTCTAGTCTTAAATGTATGTGGTTTAGAAGTAGAAGATTCAAGAGGTGTATATAAAAGCATAAATTTAGATATGCGCCAATATAAGAACTTAAGAATGTTTGTTCATGCCGAAGATGATGGTACAAATGGTTTAAGTGATCATCCAGTTGCATTTATAAGAATGGGAAGTGATTTAACTGAGAATTATTACCAAATAGAACTGCCATTAGAAGTTAGCCAAGGTTCATCTAGTGAAGCACTCTGGCCAGAAGATAACGAAATTAATATAGCACTAGATTTACTTCAAGAAGCAAAATCTCTAGGGTTATCAGCAGGAACACTTACTAGTGAAGATCCGACATTTTACGATGTAATAGATGGGGAATTAAGTTTAGTAGACGATCCGTATTCTGGATATGTATTAGGACAACACCGTATAGGTATTAAAGGAAATCCAAGTACCGGAGATGTGAGGACGTTAATGCTAGGAATAAAAAACGGTTCCTCTAGTGAGCAATGTGGTACCTTTTGGTTTAACGAATTGCGTTTGTCTGACATGGATAGTGAAGGTGGTTGGGCAGCAGTTGTAACTATGGATACTAATATTGCAGATTTTGCAAGTGTAAGCGTAACAGGTAGTCAGAGTACAGCTGGTTTTGGAACTATTGAACAAAGCTCTACAGAACGTAGTTTGGAAGATGTGGTACAATACGATTTGGTTGCTAATGTAAACTTAGGGCAGTTATTACCAGAAAAATGGGGTTTACAAATTCCGTTTACTTATGGCGTAAGTGAAGAGACATCCACACCAAAATACGATGAATATTATCAGGATATAGAATTAGATGCTATATTAGAAAGTACAAATAATAGAGATTCAGTTTTAAATGTCAATCAAGATTATACCAAGAGAAAGAGTATAAATTTTATTGGTGTTAAAAAAATTAGAACAACAGAAACTAAACCTCATTTTTACGATGTAGAGAATCTAACATTAAACTACTCGTATAATAAAGTGAATCATCACGATTTTGATATTGAAAATTCTGTAGAAGAAACTATTAATTTAGGTGCAAATTATGCCTATAATTTTACGCCTAAAACCATAGAACCTTTTAAGAAAAATGATTCCCTCTTTACCGGTAAATATTGGAAAATATTAAAAGATTTTAACTTTAATTATCTACCAACTACTTTTACAGTAAGTTCTAAATTTTTAAGAGATTATAATAAGCAAACTTATAGAGAAGTAGAGCTTATAGAAGGAAATATTGGTGTAGAGGATCTGTATAGACGTAACTATACATTTGATTTTCAATATGCATTTAGTTTTAATCTTACTCGAGCATTACAACTTAATTATACTACCTCAAGAAGTAATATTGTAAAGAATTACTACACAGATGATGCTAACGAGTTACAAGATGCAAGTTTAGATGTTTGGGATGGGTTGTTCGATATGGGAGAACCTAATACATTGTACCAACAATTGGGTATAAATTATGAATTGCCATTATATAAATTACCGTTTTTAAGTTTTTTGCAAGCAACTTACTCGTATACAGGAGACTTTCAGTGGGAGAAAGGATCAGATTTATACGGAGATTTAGAGATAGATGGAGAAACTTACGATTTAGGAAACAGTATACAAAATGCAAATGTGCATAACATAAGTACGTCTTTAGATTTAACAAAACTGTATAAATATGTAGGCTTGGTTAAAAAAACATCTGGGCGTACTATTTCATCAAGACCAGCACCTAGGTCCCTTCCTCAAGAAGATAAACCTGAAGCAGTAAATCAGACCGCAAAAAACAAAAGTAATACGTTGCTAAATGCAGGTGTAGATTTAGTAACTATGGTAAAACGTGTTCAATTAAACTATCAAGAAAATAACGGATCTTATATCCCCGGATATTTACAAACACCTGGTTTTTTTGGAACAGTAGAACCTACATTTGGATATACTTTAGGGAGCCAAAGTGATGTAAGACAATTAGCAGCAAGTAAAGGCTGGTTAACCTTATACCAAGATTATAACGAGCAATATTTAGAAACCCATAATAAACAATTAGATATCTCTGCAAATTTGGAGCCCGTAAGTGACTTAAAAATAGATTTAACTTTTAACCGATTATATTCAGAAAGTTTAGCAGAAAACTATGTTATAAATCAAAACGGAACTAATTACGAATACCAATCTCTAACCCCTTATACATATGGTAACTTCAACGTATCTACTATAATGATTAAGAGTTTTGGTAAAAGTACAGAGACAGAATCTAAAGCATTCGATAAATTCAAGGAAAACAGATTAACCATATCCAGACGATTAGCACAGCGTGCAGGAGTAGATATGACAAATCCAGATAATTTTGAAGATGGCGATATTAATGGCTATGCCCTAGGTTTTGGTAAAACAAATCAAGCGGTACTTTTACCTTCATTTTTGTCTGCATATTTAGGAGAAGAAGCAGACGATGTTAGTTTAGGAGCATTTAGAAATGTACCCCTGCCAAACTGGGATTTAAAGTATACAGGATTTATGAAAATGGCCTGGTTTAAAAAACGTTTTAAAAGATTTTCTTTAAGTCACGGGTATCGCGCCACTTATACCATCAATCAATTTACAAGTAATTTAAATTATACCAATGTAGATTATTCCGTAGATTATTTAGAACAAAATGATGATGTATTTAATGAGTCTGGAGATTATTTAAATAAAAATCTGTACAGTAATATCAATTTAACCGAAATGTTTAGTCCGTTAATTCGTATAGATTTCGAAATGAATAATTCAATCAAGGTCTTGGCAGAACTTCAAAAGGATAGATTATTATCATTAAGTTTCGATAATAATTTAATGACTGAAATTATTGGTAATGAATACATTTTAGGGCTAGGGTACAGAATAAAAGATGTACGCATGAAATCAAAATTAGCTGGTCCAAATCAAACCATCGTGAGTGATATAAACATGAAAGCAGATGTGTCTTTTAGAGATAATAAAACCATTATAAGATATTTAGATTTAGATAATACCCAAGTTACCTCAGGGCAAACTATTTGGGCTTTAAAATATACGGCAGATTATACTTTTAGTAAGAACTTATCTGCAATATTCTATTTCGATTATAGTTTCTCAGAATATGCTATTTCAACCTCGTATCCACAAACCACTTTAAGTACGGGGTTAACTTTACGATATAATTTTGGGAATTAAAGCATTTAAGTTTGATTTTCTAACTTGAATAAATACATTTGTTAAACTTAATTTAAATAATATATAAATGAATATTCCATCAGAATTAAAGTACACTAAGGACCACGAATGGGTTAAAATAGAAGGTGATGTTGCAACAGTAGGTATTACCGATTTCGCACAAAGCGAATTAGGTGATATAGTGTATGTTGAAGTAGAAACAGTTGATGAAACTTTAGATGTCGAAGAAGTTTTTGGTACAGTTGAAGCTGTAAAAACCGTGTCAGATTTATTTTTACCTCTTTCAGGTGAAATTATAGAATTTAACGAACGTTTAGAAGACGAACCTGAAATTGTAAATTCCGATCCTTACGTAGGTGGATGGATGATAAAGATTAAAATTAGCAATCCAGAAGAGTTAGATACATTATTGTCTGATGCAGATTATAAAGCCTTAATAGGTGCTTAACAAACGCATTCTAATTCCAGTAGCTTTACTCTATACGTTTGCTTTAGCAACAGTGAGTTTAGTTAATTTAAACAATATTACAGAAGGAAGTCCTAAAAATAGTGATAAGGTGTTTCATTTTTTGGCATATTGTTTGCTAACATTAGTATGGTTTAGCGTGTTTAATTATGGGTATAAATGGTCTCAAGCAAAAGCAAACGTGTACACAGCTGTGTTCTCAATAAGTTTCGGAGTGTTAATAGAATACCTTCAAGGTCATTTTACAGAAACCCGACAATTTGATGTTTTAGATATCATTGCTAATAGTACAGGTGTAATTATAATGCTCTTAATTATAGAGATTAAGAATAAAACTGAACATAAAAAAATATAAACGCTTGCTTTTTTGCCAAATAATTGGTTATTTTAGCAATCCTGAAAACAATATATTATGGAACCTAAGAAAAATCCTCAAGCAAATGTTTCTCGTAACAGTGCTTTATACTTTGCGATTGGTTTAGCAATAATGTTAGCCCTAACCAATTTTGCAATTAATTACAAAACTTACGATAAAGAAGTCATCGACATTGGTATGATTAATATGGATGAAGAATTGGAAGAGGAAATTCCAATTACAGAACAGTTAAACACACCACCACCACCACCACCACCACCAGCAGCTCCAGAAATTATTGAGGTTGTTGAAGATGAAGTTGAGGTTGAGGAAACTGTGATTGAATCTACTGAAACAAGTCAGGAAGAAGAAATTGTTGAAGTTGAAGAAATTGAAGTTGAAGAAGTAGAAGAAGAAGTAGAAGTTCCGTTCTCTATAATTGAAAATGTACCAGTGTTTCCTGGATGTGAAAAAGGAAATAACAACGAAAAGAAAAAATGTATGTCAGACAAAATTTCTAAGTTCGTTAGTAAAAATTTCGATACAGATTTAGCTGGAGAATTAGGTTTATCAGGAAGACAGCGTATTAGCGTGATCTTTAAGATTGGAAAAGATGGTAATATTACAGGCGTACGTGCAAGAGCACCACACCCAAAATTAGAGCAAGAAGCTGCGCGTGTAATTAATAAATTACCACAAATGAAACCAGGTATGCAACGTGGTAAAGCTGTAATTGTGCCTTACTCTCTTCCAATCGTATTCCAAGTGCAAGATTAATACAAAATATTGTTTATATATAAAAATCCCGATACATTTTGTATCGGGATTTTTTTTGCGGCATGCTTATTGTTAATTTATCATAATATTAACATTTAATTTTAAATATTATGAAAGATTTAGTAAAAAAAGACTTATTGTTGATTCGGGTTAATGATAAAAGCGATGTGATTCATAGTAGGGATGTAAAGCTCAAAAACAATACAATGATTTATTTCCAAATTGGATTAATAGTGTGTTTACTCTTGGTTTATGGTTTGTTTGAAACGTCCTTTAAGCAGCAGGAATTACCCAAGGTAGATTATGCAGCTAATATTGAAGAATCTTCAGAATACATGATGGACAATTTTATAATTTATGAAACACCTAAAGCGGTTCAGACCATCGAGAAAAAATCTGTTAAGAAAACCATTTTAAGTGACACACCAATTGTTGTAGATAATAATGCTACTGTTGATACAGATTTTAAAGCTGTATTTACTCAGACCGATGAAACTCCAGTTTTAAAAGATGCATCTGATCTTGATATTGTAGAAATACCAGAAGATGAAGATGAAATTTTTAATATGATGGGTGTTGAGATTGTTCCTGTGTTTCCTGGTTGTGAATCTTCTAAATCTAACGAAGCTCGTAAAACATGTATGTCTGAGAAGCTTTCCAAATTAATTCAAAAAAAATTTAATACTAACTTAGCGGCAGATGAGGGACTTACTGGTATTCAAAAAATACATGTTCAATTTAAAATAAATAATAAGGGAGAGGTTACCGATGTAAAAGCACGTGCACCAAATAAAACATTAGAAAACGAAGCAAAACGCGTAATTGGGGAAGTGCCAACTATGATTCCTGGGAAGCAACGTAACAAAAATGTAAGCGTAATGTATACTATGCCTATTTTATTTAAGGTACAGGATTAAAACGCTTAAAAAAAACCATTAAAAAGTCGATATGATGCACAATCGTATCGGCTTTTATAATTTTTGTCTTCTTAAAAAATAGTATCTTTCGGCATTAAACTAATTGCTATCATTTTTTTATGAAATCACTACTTGTAATACTACTGCTTGCAGTCCCTGCCTTACAGTATGCACAAAATCAACACATACAACAACAACATTTTTCCGAGAAGCCACCTGTGTTTAAAGATTGTGAATCTTCAACGCTTGAAAATCTTCAATCGTGTTTCGATGAAACGGTTTATAATTTTGTTTATCATGCCTTTCAGATACCAGAAGAGGTTGTAAACGATCAATATAAAGGAGAACTTGTTGTCTTATTTGAAGTTAATAAAGACGGAGTATTTAAAGTATTGTATACAGATGCGATGTATAAATCTCTTCAAGATGAAGCCAGACGAGTATTTAGTCTACTTCCAAATATAAAGCCAGCACTTTATAAAGGGAATCCTGTGTATAAACAATATTCTATTAAAATACAAATCCCATTAGTCGCTTATCAGGCTGCTCAAAAAGAATCAGAAATAGATACTGTAGTAGCAGTTACAAAGATAAATCCCATTGAAGCTCGTGTAAAGAACGAATTAGATAGTATTAGTAAGGCGGTTAAATTCAATACTAAAAAACAGTTTAAAAGCACACTAAATATTCCCTTTAGTCATAGTTACTATTCAAAATTCGATAGACAAATGAATCTTGTTGGTACAAACAGCCATACAGGATCTAAACCTTTATTGTATTCAGACGTTAATACCTATTACAATTTTGGGGGTGAAGAAGCACAAACCCAAAAAACAGTGTCTACTTGGTTTGGACGTAAATTCTGGAATGAACATTTCGTTGAGGTTGAAGGAAAAAATTATTGGTTTACTGCCGATCCAATTTTGGATTTGCAAGTAGGTAAAGATACAGATGCCGATTTTAGTTATACTTATAATAATACGCGAGGTATTAATTTTCAAGGAGGTATTGGTAAAAATTTTAGTTTTTCAACCTCGTTTTATGAAAGTCAGGGACGTTTTGCCCAATACTATAATGAATACGCAGAAAGTTTAAAAGCTTGGGGACCAGATCCAGCTATAATTCCGGGTCGTGGTATTGCAAAAGCATATAAAGAAGATGCTTACGATTATCCAGTGGCAGAAGCCTATATGTCGTATTCTCCTGTGTCATTTTTAAACCTTCAATTTGGTCATGGTAAAAACTTTATAGGAGATGGTTATCGTTCGTTGTTATTGAGTGATGTATCTATACCTTCTCCCTACTTAAAACTTAATGTGTCATTCTGGAAGTTAAAATATACAAGTACTTGGTTATGGTTAAAAGATGTTAGAGACGATGTTGTAGAAGATAAAACATACCTAACAAAATATATGTCTAATCATTATTTAAGTTTAAATGTTACAAGACGATTAAATATTGGGTTATTTGAATCTGTTGTTTGGAGAAATACAAACGATAGAGGCTTTGATGTGAATTATTTAAACCCAATAATTTTTTTAAGAGCAATAGAGTTTGAGACGGGGCAAGGTGCAGGTAACGCCATTTTAGGATTAACAACTAAGTATAAGTTAAATGATAATATGAATTTATATGGACAGTTTATTTTAGATGAATTTTCTTTAGATGATGTGACAGGCGGAGAGAAAAGCTGGAAAAATAAATACGGTTTTCAAATAGGTTATAAATATTACAATGCATTTAAAGTAGATAATTTGCTACTTCAAGCAGAATATAATCAAGTACGTCCTTATACCTATTCACATAACACAATAACATTAAATTACGGAAACTACAATCAATCCATGGCCCATTTATGGGGTGCTAATTTTAGAGAACTAATACTCATAGGGCGTTATAATTATCAGCGTTGGTCTGCCGATGCTAAATTAATTGTAGGCATGCGAGGATTAGATTACGATACGGAAGAAGATAGTTATAGTTATGGAGGTAATATTTATAAAGATTATAACGACAGACCAGCAGATACAAATGTTAAAATTGGACAGGGCATTAAAACAAATTCTGTAAATGCAGAACTACAATTAAGTTATTTAATTAATCCTGCAACCAATTTAAAGCTTTTTACCAATGTAAGTTACCGTAATTTCGATCCCGAAGTTATTACTTCAACACTAGATAAAAGTCAAACAGTATGGTTTAATGTAGGTTTACGTAGTGACCTATTTAATTGGTATTTTGATTTGTAGAATTAACTTTTCAAAGTATATTTGCGCACTTTAAATTAATAAAGCGATAAGTAATCGACACCTTGAGTAGTACACCATCGTCTATTAAGACCCATTCACTAATTTCAGATTTTAAAGAAATCACGAAGATGCGCTTATCTATAAGTGTCGTTTTTTCTTCTTTAACCGGATATTTATTGGGCGTAGATGTTATAGATATAAAAACCTTAATTTTATTAAGTATAGGTGGGTATTTCATGGTTGGTGCATCCAATGCATTCAATCAAATTATTGAAAAAGACTTAGATGTCTTAATGGATCGTACCAAAAACAGACCCATACCTGCAGGACGAATGTCTGTAAATACGGCTTTTATCATAGCATCAATATTTACGCTATTAGGAATAATAGTTCTGTATGTAATTAATCCTAGAACGGCTATGTTTGGCGCTATATCTATTTTTATATATACTTGTGTATATACGCCATTAAAAACAAAAACGCCTTTATCTGTATTTGTTGGAGCTATTCCAGGGGCAATTCCATTTATGTTAGGCTGGGTTGCTGCAACAAATAATTTTGGGATTGAGCCAGGTGTGTTATTTATGTGGCAGTTCTTTTGGCAATTTCCACATTTTTGGGCAATAGGCTGGTTTTTATTTGACGATTATAAAAAAGGTGGTTTTTTTATGTTACCTACAGGTAAACGAGATAAGGGAACCGCTGTACAAATTATAATGTATACAGTTTGGACTATAATTATTTCAATAGTACCAGCTTTTGGGTTTACAGGTAAATTATTTTTATCACCTTTAGCTGCTATAGTTGTGTTTCTTTTTGGATTAGTTATGTTATATTATGCTATTCTTTTATTTAAAAAGATGACAGCCTTAGCTGCAAAACAATTAATGTTAGCAAGTGTGTCTTACATCACGCTAATTCAAATAATATATGTACTAGATAAATTTTTAAGATAATATGGATTTAACTGAAGGTACTTTAGAAGAAAAAACTTACAGAGCAAAGAAAGTTATGCTTTGGTTTGGATTAATTTCTTTAATCATGACTTTTGCGGGATGGACAAGCGCTTTTATAGTAAGTAGTAATAGGCCAGATTGGTTAGAAGATTATCAATTGCCAACCGCATTTTTAATAAGCACAATCTTAATTTTAATAAGTAGTGTAACACTATATTTTGCAAAAAAAGCATTAAAAAAAGGCAATCGTCAAGCTACAACACTGTTATTATTAGTTACATTAGGTTTAGGAATAGCTTTTGTATTTAATCAATTTTCAGGGTTTAGTGCTATCATACAGGATGGATATAATTTTACAGGACCTACTAGTAATATTACAATGTCTTACGTGTATGTAATTGCTGTAATGCATATTTTACACGTACTAGTTGGACTTATTTGCTTGCTTGTTGTAATTTATAATCATTTTAAACAAAAATATAGTCCAGTGAAAATGCTTGGATTTGAACTCGCCACGACTTTTTGGCATTTCGTAGATTTCCTCTGGTTGTATCTCTTTTTGTTTTTATATTTCTTTAAATAAATAATTTGTATATTTTTGACTAACCATAAAACTGAATAATTAATATGAATACTACAGTTATAAATACTGGAACCGAAGGAAAAACTTGGGGAGGAGGTAAAGAACCTCTAAATGCAAGTTACGGTAAAATGATGATGTGGTTCTTCATCATGTCTGATGCCCTAACCTTCTCAGGTTTTTTAGCAGCCTATGGCTTCTCTAGATTTAAATTTATTGATTCATGGCCTATAGCAGATGAGGTGTTTACACACGTTCCGTTTATGCATGGTCAAGAATTACCTATGATTTACGTTGCTTTTATGACGTTTATTTTAATTATGTCATCTGTTACTATGGTACTTGCTGTAGATGCAGGACATCATTTAGATAAAAATAAGGTATCTGTCTATATGTTTTTAACTATTATAGGAGGTATTATCTTCGTTGGATCTCAAGCATGGGAATGGCAAACATTTATTAAAGGTGAATATGGAGCTGTGCAAACGCGTTCAGGAAACTTGCTTCAGTTTGTAGATGCAGAAGGACATCGTGTAGCTATTAGTGATTTTGCAATTGCAACGCCTCACGAGAGAACTCAACATGAAAGAAAGAATGGATTATGGTTTACAGATGAAGGTTCTCTTCCAATGTTTACTGTAGATGAAGTTGTGAAAGGCTTAGAAGCTAACGAAAATATTTTGGTAAGAACAGAGCTTCTAAATGCTGAAGGGCAAAAAACAGTATTGTCTAGAGCAGAGTCTGTAAATCAATTAAAATCTAACGGACAACTTGTTGTACAAGGTGCAAACCTTCACGTTAACGAATACGGGAAACCAATATTTGCAGATTTCTTTTTCTTTATTACAGGATTTCACGGATTTCACGTATTTTCGGGTATCGTATTAAATATTATTATTTTCTTTAATGTACTTGTTGGGACATACGAAAAAAGAAAAAGTTACGAAATGGTAGAGAAAGTTGGTCTTTACTGGCACTTTGTAGATTTAGTTTGGGTATTTGTTTTCACATTCTTCTACTTAGTTTAATTTTAAGATATAATTTTTAGATCATGGCACACGCACAAAAATTAGAAATATTTAGAGGAGCACTTAAATTTAAGTCTAATAAAGATAAAATCTGGGGAGTATTAATTCTACTATCTGTAATTACAGCTATAGAAGTCATATTAGGAATTTATAAACCAGAAATATTAATGGGGTATATTGCTGGAATGAAAGTTTTAAACTGGATCTTCATCATCTTAACCGTTGTAAAAGCCTATTATATTACTTGGGACTTTATGCACATGCGAGATGAAAAAGCAGGTCTTAGACGCGCAATTATATGGACTGCAGTATTTCTAATATGTTACTTAACTTTTATATTATTAACAGAAGGCGGTTATATAGAAAATGTATACTCTAACGGATATATTACACACGATTTTTAATATACTATAAGTGTTAAATCAAAGTATAAAGGCGGTTTATTAAACCGTCTTTTTTATTTTTGCACTATAGTTGAAATTTGATGTCAAGTTTTGCTTTAAAGTCTAATTTATGAACGCTAAAAAAATAAAAAGATACGCAGTACTTTGTATCTTATTTTTTCTTCCTGTTACTTTTCTATTGTTTTTATACCCGGCAAAACACAATTACAATACATTAGACATTTTACATGATCAGGTAGCCGATATTAATGGTTTTGTATCAACAACAGACCAACCTGTTTTATTAGAAGACCATTTAACAGTTTTAGGCTTTTTTGGAAACACGCCTTTAGATAAACTTACAGCTGCATCAAATTTAAAAGAATTAATTTACGATAAATTTAAAGGATTTAAGACGTTTCAAATTGTTATTCTTTTACCAGAAGGTACAGAAGCAGAAGCTAAGACTTTAAAGGCTGAATTAATGAAGTACGAAGAGCTAAAGTATTGGCATTTTGTCTTTGGGTCTGAAAATGCAATTAAAGCTATTCATAATAGTTTAGATACATCAGACAGATTAGATGAAAATTTAGCTACAAACAATGTTTATATTGTAGATAAAGAGATGAATTTAAGAGGGCGGTTTGATGATAGAACAGATAACGAATTAGCGAAAAAAGTTAAGCCTTATTCAAAAGCATCTTATGATGCTATTAAAGTGGCCGATTTAAAAAATAAAATGAGTGAAGATGTTAGAATCTTATTTACCGAATATCGTCAAAAACGTAAAGGTAATTTCGATTCTACATCTAGACGAGCAAACGATTTAAAAGGAACAGATGAGTAAAAAATCAAATTATTCTTACGTAGGCATTGCCTTTATTATTCTCGTTTTTGGAATTCTATTTATTCCAAAAATTGTAGATCGTATTAAAAACGACGACATTTCCCGTAGTGATAGAATAAGCAACGTACCCGATAATAATTTTTCAACTCAAGAAAAATTAATGTTTATAGAAGTTAATGGAGCGCCTAAAAAAGTGCCAGACTTTAGTTTTGTAAATCAAGATGGAGATACCATTACCAATGCAGATTATTTGGGTAAAGTTTATATTGTAGAATTTTTCTTTACAACATGTCCAACTATTTGTCCTATTATGAGTCATAATCTCGTACAGATTCAGGAACGTTTTAAAGGTATAGAAAATTTTGGGGTTGCTTCGTTTACGATTAATCCTAGCTATGATACACCTGAGGTTTTAAAGGCTTATGCTGAAAAATATGGTGTAACAAATCCCAATTGGAATTTAATGACTGGTAAACGTGAAGATATTTATCAATTAGCAAATTTAGGCTTTAATTTATATGCAGCAGAAAATGAGACAGTAGCTGGCGGATTTGAACATTCTGGAAATTTTGCACTAATTGATAAAAATGGATTTATAAGATCCCGATCAGATAATTATGGAAATCCTCAGATATACTACAGAGGGACAATTACCGAATCAGAAAAGTATAACGAAGATGGTGAAGAAGAAGAAATAAGTATGCTTAAAGAAGATATTAAAAAAC
This sequence comes from Formosa sediminum, assembly GCF_007197735.1. GTDB lineage: Bacteria > Bacteroidota > Bacteroidia > Flavobacteriales > Flavobacteriaceae > Formosa > Formosa sediminum. Next base: position 590,351 of record NZ_CP041637.1, on the reverse strand, counting down.
TTTTAAATGAATAATTCTGAATACATTGTAAATACAGAAAAAGCAGCGAAGTATAATAAATGGATTATTGCTTTATCTGTAATCATTCCCATTGCTGTAGCTATTTTATTTGGTATTAAAATACCTAATGTAAAACCCTTAGGATTTTTACCTCCAATTTATGCAACAACAAATGGCATTACAGCTATAGTTTTAATAATGGCTTTTTTAGCTATTAAAAAGAAAAATATAAAACAGCATGAGTTGTTAATTAAGATCGCAATGGCACTCTCTGTGTTGTTTTTAGTACTATATGTAGCCTATCATATGACTAGTGATTCTACTAAATTTGGTGGGGTTGGTGTAATAAAATACATATACTATTTTATATTATTTACCCACATTGTATTATCGGTAGTAGTTATTCCTTTTGTTTTAATCACTTACGTACGTGGTATAACTAATGATATAGTACGCCACAGAAAAATTGCTAAAATTACATTTCCACTATGGTTATATGTAGCTGTTACAGGTGTAATAGTGTATGTTTTAATTTCTCCTTATTACAGTTACTAATGAAAAAACCATTTATACTTTTTATCGTTCTAATCTTTGCTGTTAGCTTTACTGCAGATGCACAATGTGCAATGTGTCGAGCTGTTTTAGAAACAGAAGACGGACAAGGCGCAGCTAAAGGTATTAATGATGGTATAGTGTATTTAATGGCTATTCCCTACTTATTAATGGCTGGAATTGGTTATGCTATGTATCTAAAATTTTTTAGAACAAAAAAATAATTTGTTTTTACTGTAACAATTTCTTGATTAAGTAGTCTTAATATTAGTTGTTTATACCAAATCTCTGAAATTTAGAGTTTAACAGCGCCAACCATTAAGCCATCTAATATGATTGAAATTACAGATTTACATAAATCTTATCACATGGGGTCTAATTCGCTACATGTGCTTAAGGGCATTGATTTTAATGTAAAAGAAGGCGAGTTAGTCTCTATAATGGGATCTTCAGGATCAGGCAAATCTACCTTGTTAAATATTTTAGGCATGTTGGATGAAGCAGATTCCGGTAGCTATACTCTAGATGGATTCCCCATAAAAAATTTAAATGAAAAAATTGCAGCCAACTACCGCAATAAATTTTTAGGTTTTATTTTCCAATCTTTTAACCTTATTAACTATAAATCTGCTTTAGATAATGTAGCTATGCCTTTATACTATCAAGGGATAAAGCGAAAAGAACGTATTGAAAAAGCAGCATATTATTTAGAAAAAGTTGGACTTGCAGATTGGTCTCACCATTTACCTAACGAAATGTCGGGAGGCCAGAAACAACGTGTTGCCATAGCACGTGCATTAGCGAGTGAGCCCAAAGTACTCCTAGCCGATGAACCTACAGGAGCTTTAGACACTAAAACGTCTTACGAAGTCATGGACCTAATTCAGGGTATTAACGAAGAAGGAAAAACCATTTTAATTGTAACTCACGAACCAGATATTGCACAAATGACTAAGCGTGTAGTGAATTTAAAAGATGGGTTAATTATAAACGATACCAAGGTAGAACAAGTAAGAGCAATAGCAAATGTTTGATATTGAACGCTGGCAGGAAATCTTTGAAACCCTCCGAAAAAATAAATTAAGAACGTTTCTTACTGGACTTTCTGTGTCTTCAGGAATTTTTATTTTGGTTATCTTACTCGGATTCAGTAAAGGTATTCAGAATGGTGTAACCTCTCAGTTTGAACAAGATGCGTCTAACTTAATTAGCATTTGGCCAGGTATAACTACTAAAGAGTATAAAGGCTTAAATCCAGGGAGATTTATTCAGTTTAAAAATAACGATTTCAATACAATTTCCAGAAAGTACAGCAATAACATAGAACATAAATCTGCTTTTTACACCATTTGGGGAGGATTAGTAAATTATAAAAATGAATCTGGTTCGTATAGAATTCAAGGTGTGTTACCAGGAAATCAGTTTATAGAAAACGCAGATATAGGGCAGGGACGCTTTCTTAACAACTCCGATGTCGAAGAAGCTAAAAAAGTAGCAGTAATAGGTAATCGCGTTAAAAAAGATTTATTTAAAGATGAAGACCCTATAAATAAAGATATTTCAGTCTATGGTATAAGCTATAAAGTTGTAGGTGTGTTTTTCGACCCAGGTGGAGAGCGCGACGAGAGTAAAGTATTTTTACCGCTAACTTCTGCTCAACGCGCTTTTAATGGCGCAGACAAAATACGTAATATGATGTTTACATTAAAAATGTCAGACAATTATAGTAAAGCCGCAGAAGAGTCGGCAGCCATATCAGAAGCAATACTTGCCGATTTAAAACAAAATCATGTCGTCTCCCCAGACGATACTAGCGCTATTAGTGTTTATAACACTATGGAAGAAGCAAAAAAAATATATTCTTTAATTGCAACCATTTCAGCTGTATTTTGGTTTGTAGGTATAGGTACTATCATTGCAGGTGTTGTTGGTGTGGGTAACATTATGTTAATTATAGTAAAAGAACGTACCAAAGAAATAGGTATACGTAAAGCTTTGGGAGCACAACCCATGTCTATTGTAGGTATGATATTGCAGGAGTCCGTTTTTGTAACTCTATTCTCAGGTTTATTCGGATTAATATCTGGACTCGGTTTATTAGAATTTGTAGGACCGCTAATAGAAAGCGACTTTATAAAATATCCTCAAGTCGATTTTAACACAGCTCTAACTACTGTTTTCATTTTAGTGATTGCAGGTGCATTAGCAGGGTTCTTTCCTGCCTATCGTGCAGCCCAAATAAAACCAATAATTGCTTTAAGAGACGAATAATATGTTTAGTAAAGATAGATGGGACGAAATATTGGAGGCCTTAAGCGCTAATAAGTTTAGAACTTTATTAACGGCGTTTGGCGTGTTTTGGGGAATTGCAATTTTAGTATTGTTATTAGCTTTAACCAATGGGTTAACAAATGGAGTAACAGCAGATTTTGGAAACTTTGCTACAAACTCTATGTTTATGTGGACCCAACAAACTTCTATTTCTTATAAAGGATTACCTAAAGGACGATTTTTTGATTTTAAATTATCAGATGTAGAAGCTCTAAAAGCAGAAATTCCTGAACTTAAATATGTCTCGCCACGATTACAATTAGGTGGTTATAGTGGGGAAAACAATGTGGTTAGAGGGATGAAAGCAGGAGCCTTTCAAATTAATGGCGATTACCCCGAATATATCAAACAACAACCTATGGATATTACTAGTGGTCGTTTTATAAGTTATTCAGACATTCATGTTAATAGAAAAATTTGTGTAGTAGGCGTAGATGTGATTAAAAGTCTCTATGATAAAGATGAAGACCCATTAGGGACATATATAAAAATTAGTGGAGTTAACTTTATGGTTGTAGGAACCTTTAGAGCGAGTAATTCTCAAGGTGATCAAGAAGAAGAAGCTAACACTATTTTTATTCCATTTACTTCGTTTGGAAAAGCATTTAACACCGGAGAAGATGTGTATTGGATGGCCATTACAGGACAGGATAATATTAGTATTACAACTATTAAGCCCAAAATTTTTGAGCTTATGAAAGCACGTCATAAAATTCATCCAGACGATGATAGAGCAATTGGTGATTTCGATTTATCTGAAGCCTTCGGTAGGGTTAACGGATTATTCTCCATTTTAGGACTTGTAGGATATTTTGTAGGCGCATTAGTTTTAATGTCTGGAATTATAGGTATTAGCAATATTATGCTAATCGTAGTAAAAGAGCGCACAAAAGAAATTGGAGTACGCCGTGCCTTAGGTGCAACGCCTTGGACAATTAAATCTCAAATATTACAAGAGAGCTTAATTTTAACTATAAGTTCAGGAATGGTGGGCATATCGTTTGCAGCAGGAGTAATTTGGATTATGAATTATATTTTAGATAATAATGGACCTGTAGAAAACTTTGCAAATCCAAGTGTAAGTATGTCTGTCGTTTTTACAGCCTTAATCATATTAGTGGTATCTGGATTATTAGCAGGCTTAATTCCTGCAAATAGTGCTACTAAAATGAAACCTGTAGACGCATTAAGAATAGATTAAAAAACAAAGAATTAACATCATATGAAAAGATCATCAACCGTAATCGTATTAATCCTAATTGTTGTTGTTTTTGCAATATCGCTCTTCTATCTATGGAAGAAAAATCAGGAAGATCCTATAACCTATACTACAGATGTTCCGGTAGAGCAAACTATTGTTTTAAAAACGGTAGCAACCGGTAATATTGTACCTAAAGAAGAAGTACTTATTAAACCCAATATTTCAGGCGTTATAGAAGAAATTTATATAGAAGCTGGAGCGTATGTTAACACAGGCGATTTAATTGCTAAAATTCGTGTTATTCCAAATGTGTCTTCATTATCAAGTGCTAAAAATAATATAGCGACAAATGAAACCGCTTTACAAACTGCAAAAATTAATTTTGAAACTCAAGAAGCTAATTATAAAAGGCAAAAAGTTTTATTTGAAAAAGGGGTAATTTCTCAAAATGATTTTGATGCTGTTGAAAATACATATTTACAAACCAAACAAGCCGTGGCTCAAGCAGAAATAAATGTAACCTCTGCAAGACAAAATTTTGATATTATAAAAACAGGAACTACTTCAGGTTTAGGTAATATTGCACAAACTTTAATTCGTTCTACAGTTTCTGGTATGGTGTTAGATGTGCCAGTAAAAGCAGGAAATCAAGTTATTGAAGCTAATAATTTTAACGAAGGTACTTCAATAGCGACTTTAGCAGATGTAAATAAAATGATTTTTGAAGGTAAAGTTGATGAAAGTGAAGTTGGTAAGATAAAAGAAGATCTACCATTAGAGATTACGGTGGGTGCAATTGAAGATAAAACCTTTGATGCAGTATTAGATTATATCGCACCACAAGGTGTTGAAGAAAACGGAGCCATTCAGTTTGAAATTAAAGGGACTTTAACTAAGGTTGATGACGTTTTTATTCGTGCAGGTTTAAGTGCCAATGCGTCAATCATTTTAGATAAAGTTGAAAATACTCTAGCCATTAAAGAAGCATTAGTACAATACGATACAGAAACCCAAAAACCATTTGTAGAAGTTGAAGTAGGCGAACAGAAATTTGAAAGAAAAGATGTAGAGTTAGGTATTAGTGATGGTATATTTGTTCAGCTGAAAAGCGGAATTTCAAAAGATGATAAAATTAAAGTTTGGAACCAAATTCAAGGAATTCCAAAATATGCTCAATAAATTAACGATTGGGTGTAACACTTTTAACAATTCTTAGACTGATAATGTAATTATGAAAAAAATAACACTTTTAGGCCTTTTCCTTTTTAGCGGATTAACCATTTACGCACAAGATAATAAACAATGGACTCTTCAAGAGTGTGTAGATTATGCGTTGGAAAATAATATATCTATAAAGCAATCAGAGTTAGATACTCAGCTTACAGATATCGATAAATCTCAAGCGGTAATGGATTTTTTACCAACCTTAAATGCAAATTCATCATTTAGTGTGAATACGGGAGCAAACATTAACCCCACAACAAACCAGTTTGAAAACGAAACATTTAGATCTGCAAGTGGAGGTGTTAACTCTGGTGTTAATTTGTTTTCTGGTTTACGTAACTGGAAATCTTTACAACGCTCTAAAATAAATGCTATAGCCTCTCAATATCAATTAGATAAAATGAGAGACGATATTTCAATTTATGTAGCAAATGCGTTTGTAGATATTTTATATAATAAAGAACAAATAAAAGTTTTAGAATCTCAAAACAGAATCACTAAAGAAAATTTAGAACGTACTAAAGAATTAGTTGAAGCAGGTGTATTACCTCAAGGCGATTTATTAGAAATAAAGGCTACGGATGCTACACAAAATCAGCAAATAATTGCAGCAGAAAATGATTTATTTATTTCAAAAATTGGATTAGCACAACTCTTACAAATTAAAGATTATCAGAGTTTTGATATTGCAGAAGAAGATTATGGTTTATTTCCAGATTCTATTTTAGAAGAAGATGCTTCAACAATAATAGAAAAAGCAAAAGAAGAAGTATACGATGTAAAAGTTGCAGAATCTAACTTAGAGTTAGCCCAAAAAGATTTGGAGTTAGCCAGAACATTATATTATCCTACGTTAAGTGCTTATATGGGATATAGTACTTATTGGTCGGGTACGAACATAGATTTTTCAACTGGAAATACAATGGGATTCTTTGATCAATTATCTACGTTTGATGGTACATCTATTGGACTACAACTTAGTGTTCCAATTTTTAACGGATTAACCACTAGAAATAATGTTAAACGTAGCCAAATTAATGTAGAACGTTCTAAATATTTACTAGAACAAGCAAATTTAGATTTAGAAGCTAATGTATATCAGGCTTATAATGATGCAAAAAATGCTAAAAAATCTTACGAAGCTGCAATGCAAACTGAAGAAGCTAGAAAATTAGCATATGAATATGCCGAAGAGCGTTACAAGGTAGGATTATCTAATGCATTTGATTTTAATCAATCATCAATTAATTATGAAAATGCACAATCCGATGTTGTTAGAACAAAATATCAATATATCTTTAAAGTCAAAGTTTTAGAATTCTATTTTGGAATTCCAATCGACCAAATTAATTACAACTAAACCATGAACAAGAAAAAGCTTATTCTTATTATTTCCATTATTGTTGCACTTCTTGCATTGCTTGTTATTGGCAAAAAAGCAGGTTGGTTTGGTAAACAATCAAATTTTAAGGAAGTAGAAACTCAAGAAATTACAACAATAGATATTATTGAAACGGTTTCTGCTACGGGTAAAATACAACCAGAAATAGAGGTTAAACTTTCTAGTGAAGTTTCTGGAGAAATTATTGACTTACCAGTTCGTGAAGGTCAAGAAATCGAGAAAGGCGACTTATTAGTAAAGATAAATCCTGATATATATCAATCTAGTTTAAACCGTTCTCAAGCAACACTTCAAAATGCTAAATCAGGTTTAGATCAGGCAGAAGCATCATTAAAAGAAGCCAAAGCCAATTACGAGCGTAATAAAACCTTATATGAAAAAGGAATTATTGCAAAAGCAGATTGGGATAAAGCCATTTCTGCTTACGAAGTAGCAGAAGCCACTAAAGCGGCTGCATTTTATAATATGCAAAGTGCTGGAGCGACTGTAAATGAAGCTAACGATAATTTAAATAGAACAACAATTTTTGCTCCAATGAGCGGAACAATTTCTAAATTAGATGCCGAATTGGGAGAACGTGTAGTTGGTACCCAACAAATGGCAGGAACAGAAATTATGCGTGTAGCCAATTTAAATAATATGGAGGTCGAGGTCGATGTTAATGAGAATGATATTGTTAAAGTAAATATTGGTGACTCTACAATTGTAGAAGTCGATGCGTATTTAAAGAAAGAATTTAAAGGTATTGTTACCGAAATAGCAAATTCTGCAGATGAATCTCTAACATCGGATCAGGTTACAAATTTTAAAGTTAAAGTTAGAATTTTAAAAGAATCGTATCAAGATTTAGTAGAAGGTAAACCAAAATCATATTCTCCGTTCCGTCCAGGTATGACTGCAACAGTAGATATTATTACTAAAAAACGTAAAGATATCATTGGCGTACCTATTAGCGCAATTGTAATAAAAAACGATACTACGAGCTCAAAAACAACAGCACCAAAAACAGTAGAATCTACTGAAAAATTTGAATGTGTATTTGTAAAAGAGGGTGATATTGCTAAACTTCGCGTTGTTAAAACAGGAATTCAAGACAATTCAAATATTGAAATTGTTTCGGGTTTAGAAGTTGGAGATTTGGTGATTACTGGACCATATAATATGGTAACCAAAACTTTAAAGACTGGCGATAAAGTAGGATCTGAGTCTGATAATGTAGAAGAAAAAACAGAAGAATAATTTAACCAATAAAACAGTGGCATTATTATTAAACATAGAAACAGCAACAACTAATTGTTCGGTCTCATTATCTAAAGATGGTGAGACTTTTGCTTTGAAAGAAGATAACGATAAAGGCTATTCTCATGCAGAACGTCTTCATGTTTATATTGAAGCTTTATTTGAAGAAAATAATATAAAAAGGGAACAAATTGATGCTATTGCTGTTAGTAAAGGTCCTGGATCTTATACAGGATTACGTATTGGGGTGTCTGCTGTAAAAGGTTTGTGCTATGCTTTAGATAAACCTTTAATTTCAGTATCTACTTTAGAGGCTTTGGCGCATCAAGTAAGTATTACAGAAGGTTTAATTGTACCGATGTTAGATGCTCGCCGTATGGAAGTGTATTCTGCGATTTATGATGCTAATTATAATGCAATACGCGAAATTAAAGCAGAGGTTTTAGACGAGCATGCCTATGCGTCTTACTTGGATCAAGGTAAAGTATATTTTATAGGAAGTGGTGTAGAAAAAACAAAGCAAATTTTAACGCATCCAAACGCTGTTTTTGTAGAAGGTAAGTTACCCTCTGCTAGAGAAATGGGATATTTGGCAGAAATTAAGTATAAAAAAAGCGACATCGAAGATGTCGCCTATTTTGAACCTTATTATTTAAAAGATTTTGTGGCTTTAAAACCTAAATCTAAATAATTAAGCTTGCTTTTGTATTTCAACAGAATGCGGATAAGGAATTTCAATACCTGCTGCGTCAAGTGCTAATTTGATAGCTTCAGTATTTTCAAAATGAACATCCCAATAATCTGAATTTTTAACCCAACCTCTAACAGCGAAATTTACAGAACTATCTGCTAATTCAGTCACAGCTACCATTGGTGCTGGATCTTTTAATACTTTAGGATTAGCGGTTAAAACGTTCATTAACACTTCTTTTGTTTTCTTAATATCATCGTCATAGCTTACACCTACAACCATATCTAAACGAATTTCGTCGTTAGCACTATAATTAATTATATTACTGTTAGATAATGGTCCGTTAGGAATAATAACCTTACGGTTTTGAGGTGTTGCTAATTCTGTAGTGAAAATTTTAATTTCCTTTACTGTACCAGATTCTCCACCTCCAGTGATGTAATCTCCAACTTTAAAAGGCTTGAATAATAAAATTAATACTCCTCCTGCAAAATTAGCAAGCGAACCTTGTAAAGCTAAACCAATAGCTAAACCAGCAGCACCCAAAACAGCAGCAAAAGACGTAGTAGGAATACCTAAGGTTCCTAAAAGTGTAATGATTAAAATTATTCTTAATGACCAACTAATAAGGTCTATTAAAAATTTTTGTAGACTAATTTCATAGTCTCTTTTCTCCATTAATTTTCTTGTGGTTTTAACAATTTTACCAATTGCCCAAGATCCAACAATCCAAACAATAATTGCGCCAATAACCTTTAAACCATATTCGGTTCCAAAAGCTATTATTTGTTTTAAGTAGTAGTCTAAATTTTCTTCCATAAATTATAGTAGTTTTCTATTTTATACAAATCTAAAAAAACGGTCGGATATCTACACTCTTAAAGCTTAAAAAGCGTAGGATTTTGATTGTTATAAATAAGAAATGCGAATATTTTTTTTAATATTCGCATTTCTTGAAAACTTAATTCATTAACTAAAATAGTTTTATATCGATATAAAGTTTTGTGTTTAAAAGTGTTTGTTGTGTCTTTATTTACTTTTTTTGTAACATATATTTAAGTTTTTTTTAATTTGTTACTTATTAAGTATATCTAAAATAAAACTACAAATTGTGAAAATTAATTAGCCATTAATTGCTTCAACAAACTCTACTTTGTCATTCAGCATTTCTTTCAGCATGTTTTCAATTCCGTTTTTTAATGTAAAAGTTGAAGACGGACAACCGCTACACGCGCCTTGAAGTATTACTTTTACAGTTTTAGTGTCTTGATTGTATGATTGAAATTGAATATTTCCACCATCGCTAGCTACTGCAGGTTTTACATATTCTTCTAAAATATTTATAATCTCTTTAGATGTGTCGTCTAACGCATCAAAAGTTTCATCTATTTGTGGTGTTGTTTTTCCTAATTTTTCTGGTGCCTCAGCTAAAACAACATCTTTCCCTTGTTCTATAAATCCTCTAATAAATTCTCGCAATTCCATCGTAATATCTTGCCATTCTGCGATGTCGTATTTTGTAATAGATACGTAATTTTCATCAATAAATACACTTTTTACAAATGGGAAGTGAAACAACTCTGAAGCTAAAGGCGATAATTTAGCCTCGTCTATAGAGGTAAATTCAAACATTGCTGTAACTAATTTTTTATTGGCTACAAATTTTTGAACTGCTGGATTTGGAGTACTTTCGGCATAGACTGTTACCGCCGTTTTTTTAGGTGTATTTTCTTCTAATAGTACTACACCATCGTTATTTAGATAATCTTCTATTTGTTTAGAAACTTCATCTTGCACATCAATCCATTCTACAATATTATAACGCTCTATAGCTATAAAATTAGCAGAGATGTATACTTTTTTTACAAAAGGTAGGTAAAATAATTGTTGCGCTAAAGGTGAATTTTTAGCCTCGTCTATATTGTTATACTCAAAACTTTGATATTTTGTGATGAATTGATTTAATTCAAACTTTATAATTGCTGGATTGGTTGTTTCTTGTATTGAAACATTAAATGTTTTCATTTAAATATAATTTTGACAAAAATAACAAAACTTAAATGGAGTTATATGCTTAAGTGCCTTAAATTAACTTTTGTATAGTAATATAATCTGTATTGTTTATAGTATTGTTTTATTAATATAATCTATAAAGTGTGTAAAAAATCGGTTGAAAATCATTATTTTTTCGTTTTTCCTAATACTTTGGAGACCAGTGATACTTAAATTTATATATTTGAACTACAATATATTTTCTCCCCACCTTAATATACTGTATCAATTAATAGCAAACGCATTTTATAAAATGAATTTTAAAAATTATAGTTTAGTTATCTTCTTTATATGGATAACTACACTTAGTAACGCACAAGAAGGTTTACCCATATATACCGATTATTTAACAGATAATATTTATTTAATTCATCCTTCTATGGCGGGTGTTTCGAATTACTCTTCTAAAATTAGGTTAACCTCAAGACAACAATGGCTTGGACAGGATGATGGTCCTAATTTAATGACTGCAAGTATTAGTGGTAGAGCAGGTAAATATTCGTCTTCGGCATTGGGAGGCATCTTATATGCAGATAAAAATGGCTATCATTCCCAAAAAGGAGCTTATGCAACTTATGCTCACCATTTAATGTTTTCTAGGAATGATATAGATTTAAATATGCTATCTTTTGGTTTAAGTGCCGGTTTTATTCAGTATAATTTAGACGAATCTACTTTTATAAATGGGGGATATGATCCTATTATTTCTGGTATAGATCAAAGTTCAACTAATTTTAATATGGATATAGGTATGTCTTACCAGTTTATTACTGCTTATGTACATGCAACTATAAAAAATGTATTGAAAAATGATGGTGTTAATAATGACATTGAGATTACTAATAATTTAAGACGCTATTTGTTTTCTGTAGGTAATGTTTTTCATACAAGACAGATTGATACGGATTACGAGCCTTCAGTAATGTTTCAATATAAAGAAGGTACAAAGGAAACTTTTATAGATTTTAATTTTAAGGTCTATAAAGATTTTGATGTTTCTAAAATGTATTTTGGGTTGTCTTATAGATTAGGCTTAAATGGTTCTGAATATTTAGATGGCTCTGGCAAAAGTGAACAAAAACTTCAATATTTAACACCTGTATTTGGATTGTCTATCTATCAATTTGTATTTGGTTATTCTTATAGTTATCAAACTAATTCTATTGTTTTTGATAATGGCGGTTATCACCAATTTTCTTTAGGGTATAATTTTAATGTTAGAAGACCAAAATATGATGGTCGCTTGCCAGGCAATTATTAACTTTGTAAAAACATTAAAATTATGATTATAAAAGCTGTTAATGGCCACGCGCCACAGATTCCAGATGATTGTTTTATTGCTGAGAATGCAACCATTGTTGGGCAAGTAAGTATGGGAAAAGAATGTAGTATTTGGTTTAATGCAGTACTTAGAGGGGATGTTCATTTTATAAAAATGGGTAACAAGGTCAATGTACAAGATGGTGCAGTAATTCATGCAACATATTTAAAATCTCCAACCACCATAGGTAATAATGTCTCTATTGGGCATAATGCTTTAGTACACGGTTGTACTATACACGACAATGTTCTAATAGGTATGGGTAGTATTGTTATGGACGATTGTATTATTGAAAGTAATTCAATTATAGCAGCCGGAGCTGTACTTACAAAAAATACAATTGTTGAGTCTGGTAGTATTTATGCAGGTGTACCCGCTAAGAAAGTTAAAGATATAAGTGAAGCATTAATTTCAGGGGAAATTAATCGGATTGCAGATAATTATGTTAAGTATTCTGGGTGGTTTAAAGCAGAGGACCAAAGTTAGAATTCCAACACTTCTACATTGTATTTTTTATCTAATATGTTACACAAGACTTGAGGATTTTTGTTTGTGTAAAACTTATGAGTTACCATATTTATTTCTGTATTAAGCAAATTTTCTAGAGTTAAAACAGCTTTAGTTTGTTTTGCTACAGCTTCTCCCGAATCTATTATTTTAACATGATTAGGTAGCATTTGTTGTAAGAGCGGAATGAGGTAAGGGTAATGTGTACACCCTAAAACCAAATAATCTATATTAGCGCTAATCATGGGTTTTAAATAGCTTGTTAGAAGCGTTTTCATTTCATAACTAAGGGTTTTCCCAGCTTCAATTAAGGGTACAATACCATCGCCATCTTGCTCTATTACCTTAACATCATTACGGTATAAATTTGTTGTATTATGAAATAATTCACTGCTAAGTGTCCCTTTAGTCGCTAAGATTCCTACAGTTTTTGTTTTACTACTAAGAGAGGCTGGTTTTATAGCTGGTTCTATACCAATAAATGGTACGTTATAAATCGCCCTAAGCATTTTTATAGCATTAGTGGTAGCTGTATTGCAAGCCACTACTATGAGCTTGCAATTCATGTCTAATAGTAATTCTGTGTTTTTAATACTTAACTGTAAGATCTCTTCAGGTGTTTTATTACCATAAGGAGCATTTTCGCTATCTGCTAAATAAATAGTATGCTCATTAGGAAGAAGTATTTTTATTTCTTTAAAAATAGAAGTGCCCCCAATACCGGAGTCGAATATGCCAATTGGTTGTGTGCTCATGTGTTTTCAAAAATAAAAAAAGCTGCTTTATTTAAAGCAGCTTTTTTAAATCATCTAAGTGTTATTAATTAGAATCCTAATTCTTTTTTAACGTCTGCTAATAAGTCTTTACCATCTGCCATAATAACTCCTCCGTTTTGTGAAGCGTCTAACACATAGTCAAATCCTTGAGCTCTAGCGACTTTTAAGATAGCTGCTTTAGCTTTTTCAGTAATAGGTCTTAACAAATCTATTTCTTTTTGTTGCATGTCTTTTTGTGCTTGAGCTTGATACTGACGGATGTTTTGTTCCATAGTTTGTACTTCTTGCACACGTTTAGCATTCTCCTCTTGAGTTTTTGTAGAAGATTCAGAATCGTATTGTTTTACTTTATTGTCAAGCTCTGTAGCCATAGTTTTAATATCAGTCTCATATGTTTTACCTAATTTCTCCATTTGCGCTTGAGCAGTTTTCATTTCTGGCATTGAAGAAACCAATTCTTGAGTATTAATATGAGCAACTTTACTTTGTGCCTGTACAAAAGATGATGCGCCTATAAATAAAGCCGTTGCTATTAAAAGTGTTTTAAATTGTTTCATTTTTAAGGTATTAATTTGTGTTATAAATTGTTGTTAATTACTCTTCTTCGTTAGTATTTTCATTATTTTCTAATGCTTCACGTTCTAATTTTGCTTTTTCACGTGCTTCAAGTATACGTTGTTTACGAACTTCTAATTCTAATTCTCTTGCTTCTCGATCTTTTATTTTTTGTTGTTTACGAGCTTCAAGAATTTCTTCTTTAGTTTTAGGTTCTTCATTTTCTGTTTTCGTTTGTTCTGCTTCTGTTTCTGATATGCTTTCTAAATCATATTCTGTAGGTGCAGATGTACTACTGGTATCGTCAATTATTGTTTTTTCTTCATTAGCAACTGTTTCTGTAACAGTTTCCTCAGACGTCGCTAATGTATCATTATTTTCTGAATTTTCAGAAACTTTGTTTCTAGCAGCTAATTTTTCTTGTTTTGCAGCCTCGCGATCTTCTAAAATTTTCTTTCTTCTATCTATGGCTTCTTGCTTTGAAACTTCTCTAGCTTCTAAAATTTCTTGACGGCGTTGTTCTTCAAGACGCTCACGTTCTGCTATTTTTTCTGCTTTTGCTTGTTCTCTTGCTTCTAATTCTGGGTTGTAATCAGGAACTAGGTCTTCTTGTGCAGCGATTCTTTTTTGTGCTTTTGTTTGTGCTTGTTGACGTTTATAAGTTCTATTTATACTTCTTAATACAAGTTCACTAATATCATAACGCTCAGCAGAATATAACATAACTAAGTCTGCAGATTTATCGAAAATAAAATCATATTGTTTAGATGCAGCTATATCTTGAACTGCTGAAAAAATTTGGTCTTGTATAGGTTGTAATAATTGTTTTTTTTGAACCATTAAGTCGCCGGCAGGACCAAAACGTTTTTGTTGTTGGTCTAAAATTTCTTTTTCTTCATAATCAATATCTTCCTTTCGTTCTTCATAAAGTTCTGTTGTTAAAAGAGCTTTTTCGTTACTTAAGTCTTTACGTTTTTGAGCAATATTATTAAGTTTTAAATCAATATCTGCTTTCCAACGTAATACTTTATTGTTTAACTGAGATGATGCATCCTGATATTCAGGAATATGTTCTAAGATATATTCTGTATCAATATAGGCAATACGTACGCCACGTTGAGCCTTAGCGTTTAAACTTAGTAACCCCACTACAGTTATTAAAAAAAGAACGTGTATTTTCATCTGTTTCATAGTAATAAAATCATTAACTGCTAAACTTTACAAACGACAGATGAATTAAAATATTCTGTCACTACTTGAATTAAAGTTTCCAAAATTAACAAATTTTAACTTTATAGCTTTTAAAACTATAGTAAATCATTAGATTACATATTGAAAATATCATGCCAAATTAAAATTGTTGTCCAATAATAAAGTGAGTTTCCCATCCGTTAGCATTAATTTCTCCAGGTAGAGGATCGAAACCATAACCAAAGTCAATTCCTAATAATCCAAAAGCAGGCATGAAGACACGTAATCCTACACCAGCAGATCGTTTTAATTGGAATGGGTTGTAATCTCTAAAGTCATTAAATGCAGCACCACCTTCTATAAAGGATAATGCATATATTTTAGCTGAGGCTTTTAAGGTTATAGGGTAACGTAATTCTAGTGAGAATTTATTATATATTGATGCCCCATCCTCAGTAGTATTACCGTTGCTATCTACTGGCTGTATTGATTGGTTTGCGTAACCACGTAATGCTACTGCTTCTCTACCATCTAAACTATAACTTCCTAATCCATCTCCTCCTAAATAAAAACGCTCAAAAGGAATAACTCCTCTGTCTTGGTTATAGGCTCCTAAATATCCAAATTCTACAGATGGTTTTAGTACTAATTTTCCTATAATATTTGTATACCAATCGCCTTTAAATTTAATTTTATAAAATTCTAACCAGTTAAAACGTTCTTGGTCTATTTCACCCATACGTTCGTAAGCATCTGTTCGTGTTACAGAAGATTCTTCAGGATCGTTATAAATATCTTCTTGTTCTTGTCTTTCTTCTGCCAAATCATCATAATCTACACCATTAACAAGTGAGTATGGTAATGATAATTTAGCACTTACACTAAAGTTAGAACCTCCTAATGGGAAAATTGGATCATTCCAAGTATTGTTTCTTGTTAAACCAATAGTATATGCTAAACTGTTTGAATATCCGTCTGAGAATGTAAATAACCCTGTACTGTAATTTTTAAGATTATAGTGTTGTAAACTTACCGATTGTGATAGGGTAAAAAAGTCATCTGGTATGGATAAACGTTTTGCTAACCCTACTGTTATTCCAATAATATCAAATCGTCTGTCTTTATCTGCTTCACCCGTACTAGAGTCATACAAAAACTGATTTGAATATGAAAGTGAGGTAGAGAATTGTACTGGTTTTACACCTCCCATCCAAGGTTCTGAGAATGAAAAACTATAAGTTCTATAAAACTGACTGGCTTGTAAACGTAAAGACAATTGTTGTCCGTCTCCCATTGGTAATGGCTTATAAGCCTCTTTATTGAATATGTTTTTTATAGAAAAGTTATTAAATGATAGCCCTAAAGTACCAATGAAGCCACCACCACCGTAACCACCTTGCAGTTCAATCTGGCTAGATCCAGTCTCTACAACTTCATACTCCATATCAATTGTACCTTCATTTGGGTTTGGATTGTTGAAATTAGGCGTAATCTGCTCTGCATCAAAAAAGCCTAACTGACTTAATTCACGTACGGTTCTTACTACATTCTCTTTACTATATAATTCACCTGGTCTGGTACGTATTTCTCTATAAATTACGTGGTCGTTTGTCTTTTCGTTACCAACTACTGTAACTTCGTTAAAATGAACTGGTTTTCCTTCAGAAATTCTAATTTCCATGTCTATGACATTTCCATCTGCATTTGTTTCTACTGGGTTTATGGTAGAGAATAAATAGCCATTGTTTTGGTATAAGTTGGTAATGTCGTTTCCATCTGGTCTAGACTCGTCGGCAATCCCTTTTTCTAATAATACGCCATTATACGTGTCTCCTTTTCGTACTCTTAATATGGCATTTAAATACTCATCTGTATATACCGTGTTTCCGATAAAATTAATTTCACCAAAGGTGTATTTACTTCCTTCTTCTACTTTAATATCTATAGAGACTGTTTTCTCATCATTTGTATAGACACTATCAGAGATAATACGAGCATCTCTGTACCCATTTTCTTTATAGGTATCTATGATACTTACTAAGTCGGTTTTAAAATCTTCTTCGATATATTTTGAACGTTTCCAAGCACGCAAAATCATTTTCTTTTTCGTGTTTTTCATGCTGGCAAGAAGTTTTTTGTCTGTTAAGACCGAATTGCCTTCAAAATTTATGTCTTTAACTTTAACTTTTTCACCTTTATCAATAGCAACTATCATGTTTACACGTGGTTTAGCTATTGAATCTTTAATAGGATAGGTTTTTACACGTACTCTGGAGTTAAAGTAGCCGTCTTTTTTATATTTAGATTCCAAGTAATTTTTGGTTGTCGTGATTAAGTTTTCGGTAACTTTAACACCTTCATTTAGGTTGTTATCTTCTATGATTTCATCTTGCTTACCCGCTTTAACACCTGTAATTCTTAAGTTTTTTAATTCAGGTAAATCAAATAAATGAATTTCTAAACTTGCAACATCGTCATGTACATCTTTAATGTATATTTCAATATCGCTAAAAAGTCCAGATTTCCAGAGCTTTTTAATGGATTCGCTAATCTCTTCTCCGGGAATTAATATCTGAGATCCTTTCCTAAGGCCAGAATAGGTTACAATTGTTTGTTCACTAAAACTAGAATTTCCAGAAACAGTAATGTCTTCAATGGTATATTTCTTTCCATTTGTCGGTGCCTGAGCATTTACTAGGTTAGACGTTAATGAAAAGAATAAAATAAAAATGACGGGTAAATATGTTTTCAATGATAATGAATTAGCTAAGTTGTTCACTTGTTTTTCCAAAACGGCGTTCTCTTTTTTGATAATCAATAATAGCATCATACAATTGTTGCTTAGTAAAGTCAGGCCAAAGTACATCTGTAAAATATAATTCGGCATATGCTATTTGCCAAAGTAAGAAATTGCTTATACGTTGTTCACCACTGGTGCGTATAAGTAAATCTACGTCTGGTAAATTTTGCGTGTAAAGATGCTTATTTATAACTGATTCGTCAATACTTTCTGAAGAAATTATATTATTTTTAACTTTATTACTTATTTCTTTAACTGCCGAGATAAGTTCTTCTCTTGATCCGTAACTTAAGGCAAGAGTAAGTGTCATTCGTGTATTGTGTTCTGTTTTTGTAATAACTTCTTGAAGTTCTTTAAACACTTTTTTAGGTAAAGATGTTAAACACCCAATAGCATTTAATTTAATATTATTATCTTGCAGTGTTTTAATTTCTTTTTTTAAGGAGCTGACTAGTAGTTTCATGAGTGTGTCTACTTCTAGTTTTGGGCGGTTCCAATTTTCTGTAGAGAAAGCGTATAAGGTTAAATTTTCTATACCTAATTCTGCACATGTTTCTACAGTTTCTCTAACAGATTTTGTGCCATTTTCGTGACCAATAGCACGAATTAATCCTTTTTGTTTAGCCCAACGTCCGTTACCATCCATAATAATGGCAATGTGTTTAGGTAATCTATCTATATTAATATTTTCTTTCAAAATCTATTTTAATTTGTACAATAACATGGATTTCTACCAAATGTGTAAGTTAATGTTATTCCTGTAAACACATACCAATCGTTGTTGTTTAAATTTCCAAGATCATCACTGCCGTCTAGATCGTCTGCAAATGCATAGCGAGCACCTATTTCTAGACCTATATTAAAAGACCTGCTAAATCTAAATTTATAACCTAGTATCATTGGTAATGCCAATGCCCATTTCTTTTTTAAATCTGCATCTACATGATTTAATGCACTTAAACCTGTGTATATATAAGGTGTACTTTTTGGTCCAGATTGATGTAAATTATATTCAAAAAGATTGAATTCTAATCCAGCAGATAATTCTCCAACAGTTTTTGTTGGCTCTTCTGTAGATATCTGAAGCTCTGTAATTGTTCCGGAGATTCTCCAAGAATGTCTAGGACTTTTATTCCATTTATAGACCCCTCCAATGGCAAATTGGTTAGGGTTTAAAAAAGAAGGTTCTCCAACATCTCCAATTAAATTACTTCCACCTAAAAACACACCAAATTCATGTGTTTGTGAGTAACAATAATGAAAACAAAAAAGGCTTATAACAAGTATTAATATATACTTCATACGGTTTTAAAGTTTGCAAATATAACAAATAAGATTAGCTCATAGCAAATTGCACTAATTTGTATGTAAGTTAAAAACAGAAATCTGATTAAAATATTGCCTAATTGCGTTTGTCTTCACCCCATAATAATTTTTTTCTTAGAGTGTTTAAGAAACTATCGTCTAACAATTCTATCATTTTTACCGTAAAATCCGCCTTTTTAATTGTTAATATAGTTTCATTATTAATGGTTGCTATTCTAGAGTCTAAAGATACTAAGTATATATTTTCTCGTCCGCTTACTTTTAACTTTATTTCGGTTGAATCTGTAATAATTAAGGGTCTTGCATTTAAATTATGAGGTGCAATAGGTGTTAACACTAAACTTGTTGTGTCTGGTGTAATTACTGGGCCACCACAGCTTAGAGAATATCCTGTAGAGCCTGTGGGTGTAGATATAATTAAACCGTCGCTCCAATAGGATGTTAGATACTCATCGTTTAAATACGTATCTACTGTAATCATAGAAGTGGTGTCTTTTCTGCTTACAGCAATTTCATTTAGGGCAAAATTCATTTTAGCTATATCCTCATTGGCAGGAGAGGTTGTGATGGCAAGTAAACTACGTTCAGAAATTTTGTAATTTCCATGTAATATATCATCAATGGCCTTTTCAATATATTCTTTTGGAATGGTTGCCAAAAAACCTAATCGCCCAGCGTTTATACCAACAATTGGTATTCCTAGATCTTTCACATAAGTTACTGCTCTTAAAATGGTACCATCGCCACCTATACTTATTAGTAAATTGTAGGTGTTATCTAAGGTGTCAAAAGTATTAAATACATTGTATTTTTGGTCGTCTTCAATTTCGCTATGTATTAATTCGAAGAAATGACGTTCTATAAATATTTCAGCATTTTTACTTAATAGATGCTTAAGTAGTATTTCTACAGGTACATCAGAATTCTTATGATAAAATTGTCCAAAAATGGCGATTTTCATAATTACATGTTTAGGTATTTGGTTAGATAATTAGACCTATCTTTTAGACTTTCTATGTAACTATCGTCTTCATGTCCAGAAATAATATTGTAATCGTAACGTCTAAAGGTTTGAATAATATCATTAAGGCTTGAATTCCCTATTTTTAAAGTGAGTTGTACCAAATCGTTTTCCATTTTAGAAATAAAAGCGCCTAGTAGTTTTCCTTTGTTAGATTCTACTATTTGAGAGATTTCACTAAACGAATAATCATCTAGTCCCTTTTCTATTACTAATGTACCTCCATCTTCTGCAAAAAAAGGTGTTTGGTGAAATAATGCAATAATGTCGTTTAATTCATAGTATCCCAAATATCTATTCTCTGCATTTAAAACGGGCATAATATTTGTCGCATTTTGAGCAAAAATCTCTAATACATCCAACCAATTGGCATTTTCTCGCACAAAAAAACCTTCGGCAGCATAACTGTAATCGCTTAAAAGTTTATCTTTTTCAAAACAATAGGCGTCCGTTTCGGAAAGACACCCAATGTATCTGTCGTCTGAGTTTTTTACGGGTATGTGTGTAAATGTTAGCTGATTAAATAGCAATTGCATATCGCTAATTTTATCGCTTGTACTTAAGGGTTTTATATCGTTTATAATATATTGGGAAATATTCATTTTATCCGCGTTTACTAATGCGCAAATTAATTAAAAAATAGTACAATAAGCCTGTTCTACTTTGTATTTTTGCATTATTAAATAAGGATTTATGACAAAATTAAGTGTAAATATTAATAAAATAGCAACGTTAAGAAATTCTCGTGGAGGCGATTTTCCGAATGTTGTTCAGTTTGCTAAAGATGTGCAACGTTTTGGTGCCGAGGGTGTAACTATTCATCCAAGACCAGATGAGCGACACATTCGTTATCAAGATGCATTCGATTTAAAGTCTGAAGTGTATACCGAGTATAACATTGAAGGAAACCCAATTAAAAAATTTATGGACATGGTTTTAGAAATAAAACCTACTCAGGTAACCTTAGTGCCAGATGGAGACGATGCTATTACATCTAACGCGGGTTGGGATACTATTAAACACAAGGATTTTTTAAGTGAAATTATAACAGAGTGCAAACGTCAAAATATTAGGACTTCTATATTTGTAGATCCCGTTTTAGAACAAATTGAAGGGGCCAAAGAAACAGGTACAGACCGGATAGAATTGTATACAGAAGCTTTTGCACATCAGTTTAGTTTAGGAAATTCAAAGAGTATTGTACCTTATACAGAATGTGCTGTATTAGCAGAACGTTTAGGGTTAGGTGTTAATGCGGGACACGATTTATCTTTAGATAATATTAAATTTTTTAAAGACAATATTCCGGGCTTGTTAGAGGTGTCTATAGGACATGCTTTAATTTCTGAAAGTTTATATTTAGGAATTGAAAATGTGGTAAACATGTATTTAAATAAACTAAAGTAATATTTAAAAAAAATAAAAGAAGGATGCAATTACATTCAAATATATTAGGTACAGGAAAACCGTTTATAATTCTTCATGGATTTTTAGGGATGAGTGATAATTGGAAAACTTTAGGATCTAAGTTTAGCGAGCAAGGATATCAGGTTCATCTTATAGATCAGCGTAATCACGGAAGAAGTTTTCATAGCGATGCATTTAGTTACGAACTGTTAGTAGAAGATTTAAAAGCCTATTGTGATCAAAATAGTTTGAAAAACATTGTACTTCTAGGGCACTCTATGGGAGGTAAAACCGCTATGTTGTTTGCAACCAAATATCCAGAGTATATATCTAAATTAGTAGTAGCCGATATTTCGCCACGCTTTTATCCAGTGCATCACGATGCTATTTTAAATGGCCTTAGTGCTTTAGATTTTTCTGAATTAAAAACTCGAGGTGCAGCAGATAAAGCATTAGCACAATATGTGTCGGATTTAGGAACGCGTCAATTTTTATTAAAAAACCTGTATTGGGTAGAAAAGGGACAGTTAGGGTTGCGTATAAATTTAGAATCCTTAACCGAAAATGTGTCTGAAGTAGGGGAAGCATTGCCTGTACATGCAGAGTTTAATGGGAAAACTTTATTTTTACGTGGCGATAAGTCAGAATATATAGCGCAACAAGACGAAGGCATTATAAAGCGGCATTTTCCACTAGCTAAAATTGTGACCATAGCAAATGCAGGTCACTGGTTGCATGCAGAAAATCCAGAAGATTTTTATAATGCAGTGATTAGTTTTATCGCTTAAAAATCTGTACATTCAATAAAAAATAACACTATGAATCAGATCATTAAATTTCTTTTAACAGCATTCATTGTGCTGCTTTTAGGTCGGTTTTTATCAGGTATACATGTAGACGATTACATCACAGCAATATTAGTAGCTTTAGTTTTGGCTGTATTAAATGTATTGGTAAAACCCATTTTCACCATTTTAACCCTACCAATAACCATAATTACATTTGGATTGTTCTTATTAGTTATTAATGGAATAATTATATTATTAGCAGGATATTTAGTTGGAGGATTTCATGTAGATTCAATTTGGTCAGGAATACTCTTTAGCATTTTGTTAACTATACTACAATCAATAATATATAGTATTGTAGGGGAAGATAAAAAATAGACTGAAATACAAGACGTTAAAAACTTTGTAGGGTTGTAAAAATGTTTTATTTTTGCAGCCCGTTTTTAATTAGAAAAATCAAGGAGATTCTGTGCTTTCAGGTTTTAAAGTAAGACAGAAACTTATGTTAAATGCCCAAACTGGGTTTTATATCATTTAAAATGAATATTACAAGAGAGAACATCGATGCATTAAATGCTGTAGTAAAAGTTGATATCGCTAAAGAAGATTATAGTGATAAAGTAGAGAAAATCTTATCAGATTACCGAAAAACAGCTAACATTCCTGGATTTAGAAAAGGACATGTACCAATGGGAATGGTAAAAAAGCAGTACGGTAAAGCAGTATTGGTAGACGAAGTAAATAAATTATTACAAGACGCTTTAAATAAATATTTAACTGAAGAAAAATTAGATGTTTTAGGTCAGCCACTTCCTAAAGCACAAGAAGGTATCGATTGGGATGCTGAAGCATTTTCTTTTGAATTTGAATTGGGTTTAACACCTGAATTTGATGTAGAGTTAAAAGGTAAAGATCCTATTACTCAATATAATATTGTTGCAGACGATAAAATGATCGACGAGCAAATAGACAATATTAAAAAACAATACGGAAAATTAATTCCTCAAGATGTTGTTGAAGAAGACAGTGAAATCACTGGAACTTATAAGAACGAAGAAAAAGAAATTGAAAATACTGTAACTTTAACTTTAGATAAATTTAAAGGCAAAGCAAATCCAAAGAAATTTATTGGAGCTAAAGTAGGCGATGTTATTACATTAAAAACAAAAGGACTTTACGACGACGATCATGATTTAATGCATGCTTTAAAAGTATCTCACGATGACGTTCATGATTTAGACATAGAGGTTACATTCACAATTTCTGAAATTAATAAACGTGAAGCTGCAGACTTAGATCAAGAGTTGTTCGATAAGTTATTCGCAGACGGTTCTGTTAAGTCTGTTACAGATTTAAAAGACAAGATTAAAGAAGATGCTGAAAAACAATTTACACAACAAGCAGATCAAAAACTGTTAAATGATGTTACTGAATATTTAGTAGAAAATACAAAGTTTGATTTACCAGCAGAATTCTTACAAAAATGGATTCAGACTGCAGGAGAAAAACCTTTAGATGATGCTGCTGCAAAAGAAGAATACGAAAAGTCTGAAAAAAGCATGCGTTACCAATTAATAGAAGGAAAGTTAATTGCAGATAATAATATCCAAATTACAATGGATGATATTAAAGATCATGCTAAAACCATGATTAAAGCACAAATGGCACAATTTGGTCAAATGAATCCTTCAGATGAGGAACTAGAAGGTATTGCTGCACGTGTTCTTGGAAACCAGGATGAAGCACGTCGTATTTCAGAGCAAATCGTTAGTCAGAGACTATTAAATGTGTATAAAGAAAAAGCAAATTTAGAAGTAAAAGAAGTAACTTACGAAAACTTCGTTAAAGAGGTTTACGGAGACAAATAAGTCAACTGTTTTAAAGAATAATCATTATATTTAGGCGTTGAATAGGTTTTATTCAACGCCTATTTTATTCATTATTTAATTAAAAATAACATTATGAATTACGGAAAAGAATTCGAAAAATTCGCTATAAAAGATCAAGGAATAAGCAGCACATACTATCACCAAATTATGGACAGTATGTACCCTACAAATTTAACACCAAACATTATTGAAGAGCGCCAAATGAATGCGGTGGCTATGGACGTGTTTTCACGTTTAATGATGGATCGTATTATTTTTATGGGTACGGGAATAAACGACCAGGTTGCTAATATTATTCAGGCACAATTGTTGTTCTTAGAGAGTACAGATGCTAATAAAGACATTCAAATTTACATTAACTCTCCAGGAGGTAGTGTATATGCTGGATTAGGAATTTACGATACAATGCAGTTTATCAAGCCAGATGTTGCAACAATTTGTACAGGTATGGCTGCTTCTATGGGCGCTGTATTACTGTGTGCAGGTGCAGAAGGAAAACGTAGTGGTTTAACTCACTCTCGTGTTATGATTCACCAACCTTTAGGAGGTGCTCAAGGACAAGCAAGTGATATAGAAATTACTGCTCGTGAGATCTTAATCTTAAAAGAAGAATTATATAAGATTATTAGTAAGCATTCGGGGCAACCTTACGACAAAGTATATGCAGATAGTGATCGTGATTACTGGATGAAAGCTGATAAAGCTAAAGAATACGGTATGATAGATGAAATATTAGTGAGAAGCTAATACACCTTAATTAACAGTAAAATTAATTTACTGTTTGAAAGTGAAATTTAAAAAGATTTATGGCAAAGGAAGAATTAGAATGTTCGTTTTGTGGAAGAAAGAAACCTGAAACAAGTTTATTAATAGCAGGTTTAGATGCGCATATTTGCGATCGTTGTATCGAACAAGCACATGGTATTGTTTTAGAGGAATCTAAACAATCTGATAATAGTGAATTATCGGCTGAGTTAATGTTGCGTAAACCACTTCAAATTAAAGAATTTTTAGACGAGTATATTATTGGTCAGGATATGACCAAAAAAGTTATGTCTGTTGCAGTCTATAATCATTATAAACGTTTATTACAATCGCCATCTCAAGACGATATTGAGATTCAGAAAAGTAATATTATGATGGTTGGGCAAACGGGTACAGGAAAAACCTTAATGGCTAAAACCATTGCTAAAATGTTAAATGTACCTCTTGCTATTGTAGATGCTACAGTTTTAACAGAAGCAGGTTATGTAGGTGAAGATGTGGAGAGTATCTTGACACGTTTGTTACAAGCTGCAGATTATAGTTTAGAAAAGGCTGAAAAAGGAATTGTTTTTATAGATGAGATTGATAAAATCGCGCGTAAAAGTGATAATCCTTCTATAACTAGAGATGTTTCTGGAGAAGGTGTACAACAGGCTTTATTAAAACTTTTAGAGGGAACCACTGTTAATGTGCCACCAAAAGGGGGACGAAAACATCCTGACCAAAAGTTTATCGAAGTAAATACCGAAAATATCTTATTTATTGCAGGTGGAGCTTTCGATGGAATTGAGCGTAATATTTCTAAGCGTTTAAATATGCAAGCAGTTGGGTATAGTGCTTCTAAATCTGATGATATTATTGATCAGAATCACTTGTTGCAATATATTATTCCAAAAGATTTAAAAGACTTCGGGTTGATCCCAGAAATTATTGGCCGATTACCCGTCTTAACTTATATGGATCCTTTAGATGCTAAAACATTAAGAGCTATTCTTACTGAACCTAAAAATGCTATTATTAAACAATATAGTAAGCTATTTGAAATGGACGACATCGAGTTCCATATTACAGACGGAGCTTTAGATTTTATTGTAGAGAAAGCCATTGAATACAAACTTGGGGCTCGTGGATTACGCTCGTTATGTGAGGAGATTTTAACAGATGCTATGTTTGAACTTCCAGGTACAGACGAAAAAGAAATTAAAGTAACAAAAGCGTATGCAGAGGATAAACTTAATAAAACAACTATTAAAAAGTTGAAAGCAGTTTCCTAGTTTTTTAAATAAATATTAAGATAAAAAAAACCACTCTAAAAGAGTGGTTTTTTTTATTTTGGTTGCGTAATATTATGTTGCAACATACTGTATTTTAACAGTTTTCGATAAATAGCATGGCAAATGTATATGGATTATTGACATTAAAAAAGTATAAACCATATTTTTAGACATATGTACGTAATTTAACGATGAAGTGAAGTTTTATAGTTGTTTTTCTTGTTCAAACGATTGATTTTCATTGATAATAAGTAATTCATCTATATATTCTCTGGAATTTGAGAGCCTCGGAATTTTATGTTGACCTCCCAATTTGTTGTGAAGTTTTAACCAATCATAAAATAGATTTTGTTTTCCCATATGAATGGTAGGTCTATTTAAAGTTAAATTGTTGTAACGCTTCGCTTCATAATCAGAATTTAAAGCCTTAAGTGCATTATCAAATAATTCTATAAAATAATTTAGATCTTCTGGAGCTTTTTTAAACTCAATAATCCATTCATGTGCACCCTTTTCTTTGTCCTTCATAAAAATTGGAGCGCCTGTATAATCTACAATTTCAGACTTAGTACGTTTACAGACTTTTTTTAAAGCGTCTTCAACATTTTCAATAATTAATTCTTCTCCAAAAACATTAATATGGTGTTTAGTTCGTCCAGAAACTTTTATTCTATAAGGAGATAAAGATGTAAATCGTACAGTGTCACCAATTTTATAGCGCCACAATCCTGCATTGGTTGTAATTACAATGGCATAGTTTTTTTTAAGTTCTACTTCACTTAATGGAATAATGGTTTGGTTTATTGTATTGTAAGTTTCCATAGGAATAAACTCGTAGAATATACCATAATCTAACATCAATAACAATTCTTTAGTGTTGTTTTGATCCTGGATGGCAAAGAACCCTTCAGACGCATTATAAATTTCGTAGTACTTAAAATCTGTCTTGAGTAGTATTTTCTTGTATTGGTCTGCATAGGGTGTAAAGCTAACTCCGCCATGAAAGTATACTTCTAAATTAGGCCAAACTTCGTTTAAATTATTTTTTCCTGTAGTTTCTAAAACATTATGAAGTAATACCAACATCCAAGAGGGTACGCCTGCTAAACTAGTAACGTTCTCCATTATAGTTTCATCTACTATTGCTTGCATTTTAGTTTCCCAATCACTCATTAAAGAAACTTTATTACTTGGCGTGCTACTAAACTCTGCCCAAAAAGGCATATTGTCTATTAAGATCGCCGAGAGATCCCCATATACGGTACCGTTCTCTCTGTACAATTCTTTGCTACCACCTAAGCGCAGTCCTTTACCTGTAAATAGTTGTGAGTTTTCATTATTGTTAAGGTACATGCATAACATGTCTTTTCCAGCAGCATAATGACAATCTTCAAGCGATTCTGAGCTTACCGGTATAAACTTGCTTTTTGCGTTTGTAGTACCACTAGATTTTGCAAACCATTTAATATGCGAAGGCCAAAAAATATTGTTTTGTCCTTGGCGAGAGAGTTCAATTAAATCCTGATAATCTTCATAAGTCGATATAGGAACACGCTCAGCAAAAGTGCGATAGTTTTTTATAGAACTAAATTCGTGTTTTCTACCAATTTTAGTGTCTTTAGCAGTGTAAATTAAATTTAGAAGTAATTCTTGTTGTACCTCATTTGGATATTTTAAAAATAATTCAATTTGATGGAATCGTTTTTTTAGAAACCATGAGGCAATTGAATTTACTAAAGTAATTGGCATATTTACATTATCTTTAAAGAATTAAAAATAATACTTTTTTTTATGACTTACGAAGGTGTTCTAACAAAAATGGAAACCGAATATGCTAATCCTATTCAATATTATTTAGTTTTTGATTCAGACTTCATAAATATGAATCAGTTACTAAATAAAACTTTAAATATTAATTTTTTAAAATATCAGTGTTTAAACTGCGGATTAGATAAAAAAATATATAGACAAGGCTATTGTAAAAGCTGCTTTTTCGAAATTCCACAAGCTGCAGATTGGATTATGAAACCCGAATTAAGCCAAGCGCATTTAGATATTGAAGATCGTGATTTAGCCTTTGAGAAAAAAGTGCAATTACAGCCACATATTGTATACTTGGCTAATTCTAGTAGTGTAAAAGTAGGTGTAACAAGAAAAGGTCAGGTGCCTACGCGTTGGATCGATCAAGGAGCACATGAAGCTATAGAAATTGTTGAGGTGCCTAATCGTTATTTGGCAGGAATCACAGAAGTTGCTTTAAAAGATTATGTGTCTGATAAAACAAACTGGAGAACCATGTTAAAAAATGAGGTGCAAGATGAAAATTTAGTCGAATGGAGAGAAAAGTTAAAGCCGTATATTCCTGAAGCAGCTAAACCTTACTTTATAGATTTTAATACAGAAACAGAAATGGAATTTCCTGTTTTACAATATCCTGTAAAACCTAAGTCTTTAAATATTGAAAAAATGCAGCACTATACAGGTGTGCTAAAAGGTATAAAAGGACAATACCTAATTTTTGAAGACGATACTGTATGTAATATACGTGGTAATGAAGGGATGTATGTCTCTATAGAAATTTTATAACATAAAAATACACGCTTTAGAATTAATCTAGAGCGTGTATTTTATTGTATATAAAGTCAACATTAAATGTCTTCTTGATCTCTTAAGCCTTGGATGTAAGCTGCTTTTTGATTTTCTCTTCTTCTTTTTACAGAAGGCTTAGTGAAAAATTGATTCTCTCTTAAGTTTTGCATTACTTTCACATTTCTGTGTTTTCTCTTGTAACGTTTAAGAGCGCGATCTATTTGCTCACCTTCTTTTACTATAATTTTAAGCATTAAATTCTGTTTTTATAATTAATTATTCTAAGATCTAGGATTATCCTAAATATGTTTTCAATATTTTGTTTTTAGAACTATGGCGTAAGCGTCTAATTCCTTTTTCTTTAATTTGTCTAACACGTTCACGAGTTAAATCAAATGTTTCTCCAATCTCGTCTAAACTCATTGGAGCCTCGTTACTTAATCCAAAAAACAGGCGTAATACATCACTTTCTCTTGGAGATAATGTATCTAAAGCTCTATTAATTTCTAAATTAAGCGACTCGTACATTAAATTATTGTCAGGGTTTGGCGATTCGCCAGACTTTACAACATCGTATAAGCTAGAAGTTTCTCCTTCTTTTAATGGTGCATCCATAGAAAGGTGACGACCAGAATTTTTAAGGGACTGTTTTACTTCACTTACAGTCATATCCAATTCATTTGCAATTTCATCGGCGCTTGGTGGGCGTTCATGAGATTGTTCTAAGAATGAATAAGCTTTATTAATTTTGTTAATAGAACCAATTTTATTTAAAGGTAATCTTACAATTCTGGATTGTTCAGCCAAAGCTTGTAAAATGGCTTGACGAATCCACCATACAGCATAAGAAATAAACTTAAACCCTCGCGTTTCATCAAAACGTTTAGCCGCTTTAACTAAACCTGCATTACCTTCATTAATTAAATCTGGTAATGTTAACCCTTGGTTTTGATATTGTTTAGCAACAGAAACTACAAATCGTAAATTAGAAGTTGTTAATTTATCTAAAGCCACTTGGTCTCCTTCTCGTATGCGTTGTGCCAATTCTACTTCTTCTTCAGCTGTAATTAATGGCATCTTACTAATATCTTGTAAGTACTTGTCTAACGATTTAGATTCCCTGTTCGTTACTTGTTTTGTAATCTTTAACTGCCTCATTTATCTTTTTTTGTTTTGTGCGTATCTATCAATATAAACTTATTTTTAATAAATCCAAATTTATTTACGCTTAATTCGTTAAAAATGAATAATTAAGCTAAATTTAGATAAATACAGTATAAAAAGGCAAGACTAAAGTGCTAGATTAAATGTATTTCTTCGTTTACTTTTAGATTGAAACGCCTTCTAAATAGATAAACGCCTAAATATAAAAACGGAGTATCAAATAAAGCCATTAAGACTTTAAATAAAAATCCGCTGATTAATAACCCTGCAAATTTAGTCCATTCTATTTTACCAAAAAAACAAAGTAGCAATAAAACAGTCAATGTGTCTATAAATTGCGATAAAAAAGTGGAAAAATTGTTGCGCAACCACAAATGTTTTCCTTTTGTAAGTGTTTTCCAGTAGTGATAAATCTGAATATCTATAAATTGTGCAAATAAATACGCCATCATACTTGCTAAAACAGCAATTGCTGTACTTCCAAAAACAGTTGTAAATATACTGTCGTTTACAGGAGACCACGTGGTTGCAGGAACGGCATTTGCAGTGTAAATAATGGCCATGGAGAATAACGAAGCAAATATACCAGTAACGACTATTTGGTTGGCTGCTTTTTTTCCATATATTTCACTAATTAGGTCTGTTATTAAAAATGTAATAGGGTAAGGGAGTATTCCCACAGAAACTTCAAATAAATTAGCTCCAAAAATGGTCACGTTAAAAGGGTACCAATAAAAGAATTTTTGAAAAATAAGGTTAGACACCACTAACGAAGTCATAAATAAAGCGCCTAGTAATAGGTAAATACGATGTGCTAAAAAGCGATTTTTCTGATTCATAGGTATAAAGTTCAAAAACAAACCTACATATTTAATTTTAAAATTGCATTTACAGTTATAAAAGTCTCAAGTTTTCAATATTAAAATTTTATCACGCTTTAAGCTAAAAATGCCCTTTTAAGTAAATTACTTTTCTTTAATTTGCCCATATTTTAGTTCATGGAAAAACACGTTTACATATCAATAGGAAGTAATAAAGGCGACAGGTTTAAAAATTTACAAAAGGCTGTTACTCGCATGTTCGAAACTATTGGTACTATTATGAATATGTCTAAAGTATACACGTCTCCAGCATTTGGATTTGAAAGCGCAGAATTTTTAAATGCATGTTTAATCTTAAAAACAGCATTGGCCCCAGATGTGGTTATGCAGCAATTATTAGCCATTGAAACGGAGTTGGGACGGACGCGCACAGGAGGAGCTGGTTACGAAGCACGGGTAATAGATTTAGATGTTATTTTTGTTGAAGATGAAATAATTAATACCCAACTATTACACGTACCGCATCCTGAAATGCAAAAACGGCGCTTTGTTTTATTACCTTTAAACGATATTGCTTCTAAAGTTGTGCATCCTATTTTAAAACAAACTGTAAATGCTTTATTAGGGACATGCGAAGATGTAAGTGTTTTAAAACCAATAGACGAAACTTTAATAAATCCGATTACAAAGTTTAATTTTTCTCAACGAAATTTTATAGCAATTGAGGGTAATATTGGTGCAGGAAAAACCAGTTTAGCTACAAAAATGTCTGAAGATTTTAATGCCAAACTCGTTTTAGAACGTTTTGCAGATAATCCGTTTTTACCCAAATTTTACGAAGATGGGCCGCGGTATGCTTTCCCTTTAGAAATGTCTTTTCTAGCAGACCGTTACCAGCAAATTTCAGACGACTTATCGCAACTCGACTTATTTAAAGATTTTATTGTTAGTGATTACGATGTGTTTAAATCTTTAATTTTTTCAAGAATTACATTACAAGAAGACGAGTTTAAATTGTATAGAAAACTGTTCTATATCATGTATAAAGAAATTGCTAAGCCAGATTTATACGTATACTTATATCAGAACACCGAGCGTTTGCAACAAAATATTAAAAAACGCGGTCGCGATTACGAACAAGAAATTGAAGACGACTACCTAAATAAAATTAACATGGGATATCTGGAATTTCTAAAAAATCAAACCGAATTGAAGGTTAAAATTATTGATATCTCCGATTTGGATTTTGTGGCAAATCGCGCCGATTATTTAACTGTTTTACAACAAATTTGTTCTTAGCTTAAAACGTTTAGTTTACTAAATACATCCCAAATTACCACACCCGCACTTACCGAAATATTTAACGAATGCTTGGTGCCGTATTGCGGGATTTCAATCACCATATCGCTTGCTGTTACAACGTCCTGAGCCACACCTTTTACTTCATTTCCAAATACTAAAGCGTAGGTTGTTTCTGCTTCAGGCGTAAATTTGTCTAACATGGTGGCGTGCTCTGCTTGTTCTATACTTAAAACTTTAACCTGTTCGGATTGTAGTTTTTTAACAACATCTAAAGTGTGCTCTGCATATTCCCAAGCTACTGTATCTGTACTTCCTAAGGCTGTTTTATGTATATCTTTATGTGGTGGCGTAGCGGTAATACCACAGAGGTAAATTTTTTCAATTAAAAAAGCATCACTCGTTCTAAAAACCGAACCTATATTGTTTAAACTTCTAATGTTGTCTAGTACAATAATAAGCGGTGTTTTTTTTGTGTCTTTAAAATCTTCAACACTCAATCGGTCTAACTCGCTATTTTTTAATTTACGCATCCTATTTATTTTCTATATTTTAATTATTACTGATTTCTTGAATAGATACTCACATATTTTCAAAAAAATCAAATTATGGTTACATTGCAACCGTATTTAGAATGCAAAAATAACACTAAAAAACGTCTTACCCTTGGCAAAAAAAACGAAAAAAGAAACGCCGTTAATGAAACAGTATAATGCAATTAAAGCAAAGTATCCCGATGCTTTATTGTTATTTCGTGTAGGCGATTTTTATGAAACCTTTGGGTCTGATGCGGTTAAGACGGCAGGCATTCTAGATATAACCTTAACCAAACGTGGTGCTGGGAGTGATAGTGAAACCGAATTGGCAGGATTTCCGCATCATTCTATAAATACGTATTTGCCAAAATTAGTAAAAGCCGGCGAGCGTGTAGCGATTTGCGACCAGTTAGAAGACCCTAAACAAACAAAAACTATAGTAAAACGAGGTGTTACCGAATTAATTACACCAGGAGTATCGCTTAATGATGAGGTGTTAAAATCGAAATCGAATAACTTTTTGTGTGCGGTACATTTTGGGAAAACCAATATCGGAATTTCGTTTTTAGATATTTCAACAGGAGAGTTTTTAACATCGCAAGGCAATGAAGAGTATATCGATAAGCTGCTTCAAAATTTCAATCCGAGTGAGATTTTGGTCTCTAAGCAGAAACGCAAACGATTCAGTGAAACATTTGGAGACGATTACCACGTATTTCATATAGAAGATTGGGTATATCAAACTGATTATACCAATGAAACCTTATTAAAACATTTCAACACTAAAACATTAAAAGGGTTTGGGGTTGAAAATTTAGAAGACGGCATAATTGCTTCTGGTGCCGTATTGCATTATTTAGGGGAGACACAGCATAATAAATTAGAACATATTACGTCTATTTCGCGTATTGCAGAAGATGATTATGTGTGGATGGACCGTTTTACCATGCGTAATTTAGAGTTATACAACTCTACCAATAACAATGCGGTAACGCTGCTTCATATTATAGATAAAACCATTTCGCCTATGGGCGGACGATTATTAAAACGATGGTTGGCCTTACCATTAAAGGATGCCGAAAAAGTTAAGCAGCGTCACGAAGTGGTTAATTTTCTAACACAAGAAAAAGAGACACACCAAAAAATACGTCAGCACATTAAACATATTGGCGATTTAGAGCGTTTAATTTCTAAAGTAGCAACTGGAAAGGTGAGTCCGCGTGAGGTTATTCAGCTTAAAAATTCGTTAGAAGCTATAGTGCCTATTAAAGCATTGGCATCTCAGTCGGCTAACGATGCATTAAAGATTATAGGTGATAAGTTGCAAAATTGCAATGTGTTACGCGAAAAAATTAAACAGACTTTAAACGAGGAGGCTCCTGTGAATGTTTTAAAAGGACATACGATTGCTCAGGGATTTTCAACCGAATTGGACGAACTTAGAAATTTATCGACTTCTGGGAAGCAATATTTAGACGATATGTTAGCGCGTGAGAGTGAACGTACCGGAATTACATCCTTAAAAATAGCATCAAATAATGTGTTTGGGTATTATATTGAAGTGCGTAATACTCACAGAGATAAAGTTCCTGAAGAGTGGATTAGAAAACAAACTTTAGTTAGTGCTGAGCGTTATATTACTGAAGAACTTAAAGAATACGAAGCTAAAATTTTAGGTGCCGAAGAACGTATTTTAGCTATAGAACAACAATTGTTTGCCAATTTGGTGTCTTGGATGAACCAGTATATTAAACCGGTACAACAAAATGCGTTTTTAATTGGACAATTAGATTGTTTATGCGGATTTGCACAATTGGCAACCGACAATAATTATGTGTACCCGGTATTAGACGATACCTTCGATTTAGAAATTGTTGAAGGGCGTCACCCTGTAATTGAAAAGCAATTACCAATAGGCGAACCATATATTGCAAACGATGTGTTTTTAGACCGTTCGTCTCAACAAATAATCATGATTACGGGGCCAAACATGTCTGGTAAATCGGCTATATTACGTCAGACGGCTCTTATAGTTCTTTTGGCTCAAATTGGAAGTTTTGTACCTGCAAAATCGGCTAGAATAGGTGTGGTAGATAAGATATTTACTCGAGTAGGAGCGAGCGATAATATCTCTATGGGAGAGTCTACCTTTATGGTTGAAATGAATGAAACGGCTTCCATTCTAAATAATATGTCTGAGCGTAGCTTGGTGTTGTTAGATGAGATAGGTAGAGGAACCAGTACTTACGATGGGATTTCTATTGCTTGGGCCATTAGTGAATATTTACATGAACACCCTGCAAAAGCTAAAACCTTATTTGCCACGCATTATCACGAGTTAAATGAAATGACAGAGACCTTCCCACGGATTAAAAATTATAATGTTTCTGTAAAAGAATTAAAAGATAATGTGTTGTTTTTAAGAAAATTGGTAGAGGGCGGTAGTGAACACAGTTTTGGAATTCACGTGGCCAAAATGGCAGGAATGCCACAGCAAGTCTTACATCGTGCCAATACTATTTTAAAGAAATTAGAAAAATCGCATTCTAGTGAAGAGCTTACAGACAAGGTAAAAACCTTGTCGGATGATTTGCAATTAAGTTTCTTTAATTTAGACGATCCGTTATTGGAGAATATTAAAGATGAGATTTTAAATACAGATATCGATACCTTAACACCAGTTGAAGCTTTAATGAAATTAAATGAAATAAAACGCATGTTAATTAAGCCTAGTAAAACTGTGAAAAGTTGATTTAATTGGTGTTGATTTACAGTAGCTTAAAAAATATTTAAAATTATTTTTAAAAAAAGCTTTGAGATACCAAGAAAAGTCCTAAATTTGCATCCGCAATAGCAATGTTGCTACGTTCATTAAACACTACGCGAAAGTAGCTCAGGGGTAGAGCATCACCTTGCCAAGGTGAGGGTCGCGGGTTCAAATCCCGTCTTTCGCTCTATACTGTTCTTATTTATTGAAAAATATACCAAATGCTGAAGTGGTGGAATTGGTAGACACGTTGGACTTAAAATCCAATGGGTAGTAATGCCCGTGCGGGTTCAAGTCCCGCCTTCAGTACAAAAGCCTTTATCGAAAGATAGAGGCTTTTTTATTATTAATTTCAGTTTCTATCCGTATAGATGTTGTTTTAATTCAAATAACATACCGCGCAGAAGTGGTGGAATTGGTAGACACGTTGGACTTAAAATCCAATGGGTAGTAATGCCCGTGCGGGTTCAAGTCCCGCCTTCTGTACTAAAAGCCTTTATCTTAATAGATAAAGGCTTTTTTATTTTGTAAAAGTAGTGTTTTAGTCTATTTTTCTAATTACTTTGAATGTTGTGAACTAGCTTTGTTAGTGTGCTATTTAAGTGTTTTTAAACCTGTTTAATACATTACTTGTTTTTTTGGTGAAATTTGATATTCAATTAAGTGATGTCACTTCCATTAGGCTTGACATATATGCTTATAACTATGGTTCAAGAGGGCAGTATGGTGCTATATATGTAGATTTAAAAGAAGCTTATGAATATAATAATGATTTAGCTGCGGGGTATAATTACTTTGAAAATCAGACTGATTTTGGTTTTACAGAACCTACGCTAACTTTTGAAAGACCATTGTTTACATTTAATACTAAAGAATCAAAACAGTTTTACAACACTTTAGATTGGATTCCGAATTTTAATATTTCACCAAACACATTGAATAATTTGAAGGTGTATTAAGGCGATCATGATAAAATTAAATTATTCATTAACGGTATGAATAAAAATGGCGAAGTGTTTTTTGAAGTTGTAGATGTACCTGTTAAAGATCATTTGTAGTATATTATTTTGAAGCCAATAACAATAATAATATACTACACTATTTTATCGTCCTAAAGGAATACCCAGTGCAAATGATAGTCTAAATTTTTCTGTGCTATTTACCCAGCTTAAATCCAAATCTATTGGGCCAAGTATAGAGTTATAAGAGAATGTAGTACCTAGAGATACAAGGTTGCTAGTTTCCAAATTGTCTTTCCATTCTCCAGTGGGGGAAAATGCATTTTTAGAGAAATCAGAAAAATCATCAAAACCAACAGAAGCGATATTAAAATGAGGTGTAACATACAAATTTTTAATACATTCATATTGTACGGCAATATTGGCGCCCATAAATTGAGTTACAGGCAGTTCGTCTTCAAGTAGGCCATAAAATTTGTAATTGTCTCTACGGGTACGTCTAATATTTCCTCCAATATAATAGTTGGCCCCATAACCTAATTCTTGGTATGATGCATCGTCAGATTCTACGTCGTCTAAAAATGTAAATCCAACATTTCCACCAACTAATACACTTAGTTTACCATTTATTGCAATTATGTTTTTTAGGTGAAATCTTAATTTTGTAAATCCAGTTAAATGTCCAGATTCATTGTCTCTAATAGATCTGTCGTAAAATTTAGCGTTTACATTATTATAAAAAGCTCGTCCTAAGCGGGTTTCAATGTTTAACCCTTTTGAAGGGAAAAACACTTTATCTAAAGTGTTGTAAGCATATTGTCCATATACCTCTGTAGTTCTTAGTTTGTAATTTATAAGGTTAAAAATGTTATTAGCGATATCAGGATCGGCTTCGGGTTTTAGACTTGTATTTTGATAGCTTAAACCTACTCCGATAAAACTTTTTAAGGTATGAATGTTTTTATTAATAGAGTTGTCTATTTGTAAGTATTTATAATTCATTTCATCTACAGATTCTCCACTTATAAAAACATCTTGATCTAGTTTAACCCCAAAAATTTCAGATCTAAACCAAAAATCTTTATTGTTCCCAAATATCTTTTGATACTGTACCTTAAATTTAGGTTGTTCAGCAATATCTATTGTAGTCATTAAACGCGAAGAGGCTCCGATTATGTTTCTGCCAGTGTAGTTTACTAATAGTCCTACACCTCTGTAATTATCAAAATGTCCAGCTAATTTAATTTGATTAAGTGCTTTTTCTTTAGCCGTAATCTCTACACCGGTAGTTGCCCCATTTATAATAGGGTTGGTGTATATAGAACTAAATAAATTGGTTCCGAGAATTCTATTAATATGGTTTCTGGCTTCGGCTGTAGTATATTCTTGATGGGGTTTTAGATCGGAACGACACATTACCAAACGCAAATTGTTTTTACTAATGCCTTTATATATAATAGTGTCTACGCTTACAACTCTGTCCATGTTTGGCTTTTGGTGTGTTCTTTGTTTGTAAGGTTTTAACATTTCGGCCAAGGCAACAAACTTATCTTCATTGTCGTGTACTGCTTTTTTTCCGTCTTGATAAATTATATCAGTTTTGTCAAAATCACTAGATGTAAACTGTAAATTAGGAACGTTATCAATTAAAATATCGCAATCTTGTTTGTTTTTTTCGGTAAGAATTTTACTAGAAATCATACCGGTTTGAAAAAGCACATTTTCTAGATTATCTAATTCCTTTTTTTTGCGTAATCCACCACTAACTTCACTTCCGATTATAAAATCTGCTCCCATTTTTTTTGCAACATCTACAGGAAAATTATTTAAAACACCTCCGTCTACCAATAATGTGTTTTCATATTCTACAGGTTTAAAAACGCCAGGAATAGACATGCTTGCGCGCATTGCAGTAGTTAAAGAGCCTTGAGATATAAGCAGTTGTTCACCATTAACAATATCCGTGGTCATAGATCTAAAAGGGATAGAGAAATCGTCGAAATTGTTAATATTATAAACAGGATAAGTTAAGACGCTAAAAAAATCTCTTAAATTCTGATCGTTTAATATTGCTACTAATGGTTTTATTTTTCCATTTACAATTTCAAAATCTAAGGAGTAGCGTTCAAATTCACTTTTTTCCTCATTACTTACATCTTTTATAGACACATCACCAGTAAACAGGGCATCCCAATCTGTTGTTTTGGCGAGTTCTGCTATTTCGTCTCCTGTATATCCAATAGCATATAATCCGCCTACAATACTTCCCATACTTGTGCCCACTATTAAATCAGGAACAATGCCTAAAGAGTCTAATTTTTGTAACGTTGGAATGTGAGCGACTCCCAAAGCACCACCTCCACTAAGTACTAATGCTACTTTAGGTTTTTCTTTATCTTGGGCATGACCTACAAGAACCCACATAAAGCAGCTTAAAATTATAAAGAATTTACTGAAATTATTCATTTGAGGAAGGCTAGTTGTTAGTTAGTGTAATCTATTAATTTACGCAAAAATAGCCTAAATTTGCTTTTAAACTATATGATCAACATATAGAAACCATCTTAATTTTGTTTTATGTTATTAGAGTTAAATCCATCTATCTTTAAAGTTAATAAAAAATGATCTTTTAGAATAATTTAGCTTTTAGGTCGTTTTGTTAATGCTAAGAGGATTAATAAAGTAAAAAGCACTGACATTATTTTATTGCATAAGATCAATTCCGGATAACACTTAAGTTAAACGCATTTTAAATTTTAAACTTGAAAAAAAATACACAAAAAAAGAAGAAAAACTGGATTGCCTTAATTATAAAAATAGGTATAGCAGGTTTTATATTATTACTTCTCTTTATTGGAAGCATTTATGTTGGATTGTGGGGTAAAATACCGTCTAAAACTGAGCTTTCTGATTTAAAACAAGCAGAAGCTAGTCTTATATTAGATAATAATAAAGCCTTATTGGGTAAATACTTTGTGTTTGATAGGAGTATAATTGAATATAAAGACATCCCACAATATCTTATAGATGGGCTAGTTGCTACAGAGGATGCTCGTTTTTATGAGCATGAAGGTATTGATTATCGTAGTTTTTTTAGAGTGTTTTTTAAAAGCTTATTACTTCAAGACGATTCTGCTGGAGGTGGTAGTACCATAACCCAGCAATTAGCTAAAAATTTATATGGAAGAGATAAGCATGGTATTTTATCACTACCAGTTAATAAAATTTCTGAAATGATTATTGCTTCACGTATAGAGGCTATATACGATAAAAATGATATTTTAACCTTGTATTTAAATACAGTACCTTTTAGTGAAAATACTTTTGGAATAGAAAGTGCATCTCAACGTTTTTTTAATAAAACAACACACGAACTTAGTTTGTCTGAAGCTTCTACACTTGTCGGAACATTAAAAGCAAATCATAGTTATAACCCCAGATTGTTCCCTGAACGTAGTCAGTTTCGTCGCGACATTGTTTTACAGCAAATGGAAAAATATGGTTATATAGATAACGCTACACGTTTAAAAGAGAGTAATTCGCCTTTAAAAATAGATTATCACAAATTTACCTACAACGAAGGTTTAGCTCCATATTTTAGAGAACAAGTACGTAAACAAGTAACCCGTGTTTTAGACAGTATTAATCATACAGATCAAACGGATTATGATTTATATACAGATGGCCTTAAAATAACTACCACTCTAGATAATACAATGCAAGAGTATGCCGAGAAAGGTATGACAAGCCATATGGAGCGTTTGCAAGTTCAATTTGAAAATGCTTATGGTGCCTCTGCGCCTTGGCTGAAAAATGAAGCATTAGTAAATGAAATTGTAAAGAAATTACCAGAATATAAGCGGTTAAAAACCAAGAAGCTTACTGAATCTCAAATTATGGATTCACTCAGAAAAAAATCGAAGAAACCTATATTTACTTACGAAGGAGATACTATAGTTTCATTATCTACAATAGATAGTTTAAAACATTATTTAAAGTTTTTAAATGCAGGTTTTGTTGCAATTGAGCCTCAAACAGGAGCTGTTAGAGCATATGTTGGTGGTGTAAATTTTGAACATTTTAAATATGACCATGTTACTATGGGTAAACGTCAAGTTGGATCTACCTTTAAACCTATTGTTTATACTGCGGCTTTAGAATCTGGCATGGAGCCTTGTACTTATTTTTCTGTGAAAGAAATTACCTATACAGATAAAGACGGTTGGACTCCTTCAAATGCTTCTGATGAAGAACAAGACCCTTATATGAACTATTCGTTAGAAAAAGCTTTAAGTAGATCTATAAATACGATTGCTGTTAAAGTAATGGAAACTGTAGGTATTAATCCAGTTATAGCACAAGCACGTAAAATGGGAATAATTTCAGATTTACCAAAAGTACCATCTTTAGCATTAGGAACTGCCGAATTATCGCTTATGGAGCTCACTGCAGCTTATACCAGTTATGCAAACCAGAGCATCCCTTCAAGACCCTATTTTATAGAAAAAATTGAAAATAAAGATGGTAAAATATTATATCAGTATAAACCAAAAGCACCATTAGAAGCCGCGTTCTCAGCTCGTACTCGCGAAATCATGATACAATTTATGAAAGCAACCATAGACGAGGGTACAGCCACAAGAATGCGTACTACGTATGATATAACTAACGATATGGCAGGAAAAACAGGAACAACACAAGATAATCGCGATGGTTGGTTTATGAGTATTACACCACATTTAGTAATGGGTTCTTGGGTTGGTAACGATAATCATCAAATTGGGTTTAGTAGTACGGGTATTGGTCAAGGTGCCAATTCTGCTTTACCCATAGTTGCTAATTTTTTAAACCGATTAAATAAAGATTCAGATTTTAATAACATTACAAATGCCAAGTTTAATTCGCCATCTCAAGACGTTTTAGAAGCTTTAGATTGTGAGCCTGACAAACGCGATGGTTTTTTTAAACGTCTTTTTGGAAAAAAGAAAAAAGAGAAAGTATTTGGAGAATAGGTGCTTATACATACAATGTTTCATATAAAAACTTAGCGTATAAATATTTTATATTTTTGAGGTGAAATATTAATTAAATCGACAGACATGTATCAAGCAAACGATAATAGATATAACAGCATGATCTATAGAAGGTGTGGAAAAAGCGGATTGGTTTTGCCATTACTTTCATTAGGATTATGGCATAATTTTGGCGATGTAGATACCTTAGATAATGGAAAGCAAATGTTGCACACCGCATTTGATAATGGAATCACACATTTTGATTTAGCTAATAATTACGGACCGCCTCCTGGGAGTGCAGAATCTAATTTTGGCAAAATTTTAAAATCTAGTTTCTTGCCATATCGAGACGAGCTTATTATTTCTACAAAAGCTGGATATAAGATGTGGCCTGGTCCTTATGGAGAATGGGGATCTAAAAAATATTTGGTGTCTAGTTTAGATCAGAGTTTGAAGCGTATGGGTTTAGACTATGTAGATGTGTTTTATCACCACAGACCAGATCCAAATACGCCTTTAGAAGAAACTATGTCTGCATTAGATTTAATAGTTAGACAAGGTAAAGCATTATACGTAGGGATTTCAAATTACAGTGCCACAGAAACCCAAAGGGCTGCTGAAATTTTAAAAACATTAGGCACACCATGTTTAATTCATCAGCCAAGATATAGTATGTTAGATCGCTGGGTAGAAGATGGATTATTAGATGTATTAGAACAAGAAGGCATAGGGGCAATTGCATTTTCACCTTTAGCACAAGGGTTATTGTCGGATAAATATATAAAGGGTATACCAAAAAACTCAAGAGCTTCAAAAGCAACAGGGTTTTTACAAAAGGAACATGTAACTCCTGAAATCATGGATAAAGTTGTACGTTTAAATGCAATTGCAGAATCTCGTAACCAGAGTTTAGCACAATTAGCTATAGCATGGCTATTAAAAGATGATAGAATAACGTCTGTATTAGTTGGGGTGAGCACAAAATCTCAATTATTAGAAAATTTAAAGACCTTAAATAATTTAGAGTTTTCAGATTCAGAATTGAAAGCTATAGCCTCGATTTTATAATGATAACAGAAAAATAATAAGGTATTCAATTTAGGCATTCTAACCAAAACGTTATTAATTATGAAAAAATCACTCGTTTACATGTGTTTACTTGTTTTAGCATTAGGTTCTACAGTAAGTCAAGCACAAAATATTAAATTACCTACCCCAGAGTTTCAACAGATTTACTATCGGCTTTAAAACCTAGTAAGGATTTAGGAGTGTCCTCAGATATCACATCTAAAGTAGAATCCGAAAACAAAAGTTTTGTAAGTGATGTCGTAGATATTATGGGAAGTTCAGACGACGATGATACCAAAAAGTCTAAAATTCTTAATCGTAAGAAAACTCATGATGGCATGGTAAGTAAAGCTTTTGGAGATGATAATGTTTTTTCATCCTATAAAAAGAAAGTAGATGCTAAAATCCAGCCGTTTAAGTGGAAATATAAAATGGCGAGCTTAGTGTTTTAAATATAAAAATCCCTTGTAAAAAAATATTACAAGGGATTTTTTTGTCTCTAACTCAAGAAAATAAATTATTTTCCTTGAATAGCAGTATTTGCGTCGTTAGCAGCTTTTTTAGTTGCATTTTTAGCATCAGTAGCGGCACCATCAACAGCATTAGAAGCATCATTTACAGCTTTGTCAGCAGTATTTTTAGCATCAGTAGCAGCACCATCAACAGCATCAGATGCATCTTTTACAGCACCTTCTGTTGCGTCGGCA
This sequence comes from Formosa sediminum, assembly GCF_007197735.1. GTDB lineage: Bacteria > Bacteroidota > Bacteroidia > Flavobacteriales > Flavobacteriaceae > Formosa > Formosa sediminum. The sequence continues at coordinate 547,114 of NZ_CP041637.1, read as the reverse complement.
GCATCATCAATTGCTTCTCCAGTTGCATCTACTGCATCATTTACGGCATCTTTTGTTGCGTCGGCAGCATCATCAATAGCTTCTCCGGCATCTTCCATAGCACCTTCAGTTGCATCAGCAGCGTCGTCCATTGCTTCTCCAGTTGCTTCAACAGCATTGTCTGCTTTTTCTTTTACGTCTCTACAAGATGTGAAAGTTGTAGCTAAAGCAAACACTAGCGCAGCACTTAAAATAATTTTTTTCATAATTTGAATGTTATAGTTATTGTTAATTTTCAAGGGCCAAGTTAATAACTTATTAGAAATCATCATATTTAAAATGTTAATTTTTTCTAATTTTTAGTTAAAAATATGAATTATTAAACTTTTTTGCTTAAATGCGTTTTAATTGTATTTACAGCACCTTTATTTTTATTAATATATAAAGCATTTTTAGCTCCAGCTGTTTTTCTAACATTTTCATCTTGAGTTAATTGGTTAATTACTTGATTTAACTGGGTTTGGTTACTAATAGAAAATAAGCCTTTATGGTCTAACATGGCCTTGGCCTCAGGAAATTTTTCAAAATGATTTCCAATGATTATAGGTATTCCAAACACAGCAGGTTCTAAAGTATTGTGTAAGCCTGTTGTTCCAACTGCTCCACCTACATATGCAATATCTGCATAATTATAAATTTTTGTTAGTATGCCTATAGTGTCTATAATAAACACTGTGGCTTTAGATATGGTGTTCATATCGTATTCTGAATAAAGCACCGTATTTACCTTTAAGTTCTGTTTTAATTGATGGATCTGATTGGATTTAATATTGTGTGGTGCTATAATAAATTTCACATTTACGGGAGCTTCATTATTAATATAGTTTACCAATAATTTTTCGTCTTCTGGCCAAGTGCTTCCGGCTACAAGGCAGAAGTTGTCTTGTTTAAATTGGGCGATAAAATTTAAGGTGTTATCTATTTGTAGCTGACTAGAAACTCGATCAAAGCGAGTATCTCCAGAGATGCTTACGGAGTTGTAATGAATAGCGTTTAAAAGATCTTTAGAGCGGGCATCTTGTGTGAAAATATGCTCGAATGCAAACAGCGCATTTTTCATAAAACCACCATAGGCTTTAAAGAAAATTTGTTCTTTTCTAAATAGTGCAGATATTAAAATGGCTCTTGCTTGTCTGCGTTTTAATGCGTTTAATAAATTGGGCCAAATATCATATTTTACAAATACAGTCAGTTCTGGATGTACCAGATCTAAAAAAAGTTTAGCATTACTTTTAGAGTCAAGCGGTAAATACACAACACAATCTGCAATTGGAGAATTTTTTCTTATTTCGTAACCCGAAGGGGAAAAAAACGAAAGCACCACTTTATGTTTGGGGTATAAAGTTTTAATGGCCGAAAATACTGGTAGTCCTTGCTCATACTCTCCCAAAGAAGCACAATGAAACCAAAGCGTTTTATCTGTAAGAGCTATTGTACGTTTTAAAATTTCAAAAGTTTCTTTACGGCCAATAACGCCAGATTTAATCTTTAAATTGAATAAACCAATCACCTGAAGTAAATAATGCGCTAGGAATATGCCGATATTGTATAGAATTCTCAAATCAAAAAGCTTTGAGACAAAAATAGGATTTCTTTGTCATAATATGATTGGTAAACGTTCCTGATTTTCGTAAATTCGTGTGCTTAATGTTCCAAAAGGATTTATTAATTTTCATGGTTTATTTACTTTGGTGTAAAGGGCCTTAATTTCTTTTTTATGAGAAAAATTCAAATGGTTGACTTAAAGAGTCAATATGCAAGAATAAAGGATGTTGTTAACGATTCTATCCAAGACGTTTTAGAAACAACAGCATTTGTAAACGGACCAAAGGTTCACGAATTTCAAAAAAACTTAGAACAGTATTTAAATGTAAAGCATGTTATTCCATGTGCAAATGGTACAGATGCGTTACAAATTGCAATGATGGGTCTAGGATTAAAACCTGGAGATGAGGTTATCACAACAGATTTTACATTTGCCGCAACTGTTGAGGTGATTGCTTTATTACAATTAACACCTGTTTTGGTTGATGTAGAACCAGATACTTTTAACATAGATGTAAACGCAATTAAAAACGCGATTACGCCTAATACTAAAGCAATTGTGCCTGTACATTTATTTGGTCAATGTGCTAATATGGAGGCTATCATGGAAGTAGCAAAAGCTAATAATTTATATGTAATAGAAGATAATGCCCAAGCTATAGGTGCAAATTATACCTATAAAGATGGTACCAAAGTAAAAGCAGGAACTATTGGTGATGTTGCAGCAACTTCATTTTTCCCTTCTAAAAATTTAGGATGTTATGGTGATGGTGGAGCAATCTTTACGAATAATGATGAGCTAGCACATACCATTCGCGGAATTGTTAATCACGGTATGTATGAGCGTTATCATCATGATGTAGTAGGAGTTAATTCTAGATTAGATGCTATACAAGCTGCTGTTTTAGGAGCCAAATTGCCAAATTTAGATGGTTATAATAAAGCGAGAATAGCGGCTGCAAATAAATATGATGCTGCTTTTAAAGATGAAAAACATATTACTATTCCATTCAGAAATGGAGCCGAAGACAATCATGTCTTTCATCAATATACTTTAAAAGTTACTGGAGTAGATCGCGATGCCCTTGTTAAGTTTTTAAATGAAAACGATATTCCTTGCGGTGTGTACTACCCAATACCTTTACATAAGCAAAAAGCGTATGCAGACGCGCGTTATAACGAAGCCGATTTTGAAGTGACTAATCAATTAGTTAAAGAAGTAATCTCGTTACCTATGCATACAGAGTTAGACGACGACCAAATAGAATATATTACAGACAAAGTAAAATCGTTTATAAATGCATAAAATATTAGTTACTGGAGGACTTGGTTTTATTGGTTCTCATACCGTTGTAGAACTTCAAAATGAAGGCTATGAAGTTGTGATTATTGATAATTTATCCAATTCTTCTAAAGATGTTTTAAAAGGAATAACAAAAATTACAGGGAAAACACCTTTGTTTGTAGAGTTAGACTTAAAAGACAAACACTTGGTACAAGATTTTTTTAAAACACATCAGGATATTAAAGGTGTTATTCACTTTGCGGCTAGTAAAGCTGTAGGTGAAAGTGTAGGTAATCCACTATTATATTATGAGAATAATATTAATACTTTGGTTTATGTTTTACAAGAATTAAATAAGCTAGATACCGCTAACTTTATTTTTAGTTCTTCTTGTACGGTGTATGGTCAAGCAGATGAGCTACCTATCACAGAAAACGCGCCTGTTAAACCTGCAGAGTCTCCATATGGAAATACTAAACAAATCGGAGAAGAGATTATTAAAGATAGTTGTAAGGTGAGCCAGAATCTAAAAGCCATCGCCTTGCGTTATTTTAATCCAATTGGAGCTCACGAATCTGCACATATTGGAGAATTGCCTATAGGAGTCCCTTTAAATTTAGTCCCATTTATAACACAAACTGCAGTAGGCTTACGCGAGCAATTATCTGTTTTTGGAGACGATTATCCCACTACAGATGGAACATGCGTAAGAGACTATATACATGTGGTAGATTTAGCTAAAGCTCATGTTATAGCGTTAAAACGTCTTCTAGATCAAAAAAACGAATCTAATTTTGAAGTCTTTAATTTGGGTACTGGTACAGGTAGTTCTGTGCTAGAAGCTATAAAATCTTTTGAGAAAGTTTCTGGTGAACAATTAAATTATAAAATAGCTCCACGTCGTGAAGGTGACGTTGTTGCTGCATTTGCAGATACAGAAAAGGCAAATACAGTATTAGGTTGGAAATCGGAACTCACTTTAGATGACGCTATGCGTTCGGCATGGAAATGGGAAAAAAAGATAAGAAATAAGTAAATTAAGTAGTGTTAATTTAATTTAAGCCTTCTTTACAATATACTGTAGAGAAGGTTTTTTTATATGTTTTCGAAAGAAAAAACTTACTGTTTGAGCTGTTTTTTGATGCATTATCTTTACCATATCTTTAAAATTGTTGAATAAAGTATAATTCTATAGTTAAATGATAGGGTAATGGCGTATGGTCTCGTTTATTTGTATTGGATTAAGTATCTTTGATTTATAATGAAATATGATATTATGAAATTGATTACAGTAAAACGGGAAACTAAAAATGAAGCAAGATTTACACCAAAAATGGGTGTATTGCAAACAAAAGTAACTTACATAAAAATGTTATTTTTAAATATGCCTTTTAAAACAGTGCATAAATATAGAGAAACATATTACGGAGAAATTAAAGATTGTGAAGATTGTCTCCTAAGAGCCTAATAAAAAGCCCCAAGATACTTTCTTGGGGCTTTTATTATTTATGAGCAGTTTGTTTTGCCTTTTTACTGGTAATAAAATTGGAGTAGAGTAAAAGTCCCATACCTAACATTACAGACATATCTGCAACGTTAAACACCCCCGTTTTAAATATACCACCTAAATCTATATGAAAAAAATCGGTTACAGATCCATATAAAATCCTATCATACACATTGGCTATACCTCCGCCAATAATACAAGCGAACCCAAAGATTGCAAAACGGTCTAAAGTTTTATTTGAAATAATATAATAGGTTATATAACCCAATACAACTATTGGTAAGAGTAATAAAAATATACTTTTTAATGTGGGGTTAAGGTCACTACCTAAACTTAAAAAAGCACCTGAATTTTCTACATTAGTTAATATAAATTTATCACCTAATAGTTCAGTAGTTTCGTAAGGTGTAACATAGGCTCTAACAATAAATTTTGAGATCTGATCTAAAGCAATGTTTAAAGCTATTAAACCAATGATATATGTTGTTCTTGTAAGCTTCATTAAGTTGTTGGCGTATTAAACGTTGCAGAAGCTGTTTCAACAGTTCTATCAATTTTTTTAACTAAACCTTGTAAAACTTTTCCAGGGCCAACTTCTGTAAAATGTGTTGTTCCATCAGCAATCATTTGTTGTACAGATTGTGTCCATCGCACCGGTGCAGTAAGTTGAGAAATTAAATTGGCTTTTATTTCATTTTCATCTGTAATAGCTGTAGCTGTTACGTTTTGGTAAATTGGACAATTTGGTTTGCTAAATGTTGTGTTTTCTATTGCAGCAGCTAATTCTTCACGAGCAGGTTCCATCATTGGAGAATGGAAAGCGCCTCCTACAGGTAAAATTAAGGCACGTTTTGCACCAGCTTCTTTTAAAGATTCACAGGCTTTTTCAACTGCAGAAGTTTCACCAGAAATCACTAATTGTCCTAGACAATTATAATTTGCTGCCACTACTACACCATCAATAGCATTACAAATATCTTCCACAATATTATCTTCTAAACCTAATACAGCAGCCATAGTACTTGGGGCTAATTCACATGCTTTCTGCATGGCTAAAGCACGCTGAGAAACTAATTTTAAACCATCTTTAAAGGTAAGAGCACCTGCTGCTACTAATGCAGAAAATTCTCCCAAAGAATGTCCAGCAACTAAATCTGGTTTAAATGCATCCCCTAAACTTTTTGCTAAAATTACAGAATGAAGAAATATAGCTGGTTGTGTAACTTTGGTTTGTTTAAGGTCTTCGGCAGAACCTTCAAACATTACGTCGGTTATAGGAAAGCCTAAAATAGCATTAGCTTGTTCAAATAACTCTTGAGCCTCTTTAGAGTGTTCATAAAGATCAAGTCCCATTCCTGTAAATTGAGCACCTTGACCAGGAAATATATATGCATTCATAATTTTTAATTTTAAGATTGTAAAAATAAGAATATTATTTAGATATTATTTTTAGAGTATTCTGTTGGTTTACTTGTGTTTAGCTGTTTGTTTATAAAAATGGAATTAAAGATTTGCACATGCAGCTTCAGCACAACGCTCACCATCCATTGCTGCAGAGATAATACCGCCGGCATAACCACCACCTTCGCCACAAGGAAATAAACCTGCAATTTGTGGGTGTTCTAATTTTTCGTTTCGTGGAATGCTTACAGGCGATGAGGTTCTGGATTCTACACCAATAATATTAGCTTCTTCAGTATAATACCCTTTCATTTTTTGTCCGAAAGATTCAAAGCCTTTTCTAAGACTTTTCCCGATTAATTTTGGTAATAATGAATGTAAAGGTACACTCTTTATTCCAGGTTGATAAGATGTTGGATTTAAATCTGAAGATAATCGGCCTTCAACAAAATCTGTTAAACGTTGTGCGGGTGCAACCTGACTACGTCCTCCCGAAGTAAAAGCTAATTTTTCTAAATCTTTCTGATATTCTAATGCTTTTAGCGCACCAAAGGAATCGTATTTGTATAAATCTTTATCTGCATTAATCTCAACAACAATACCTGAATTTGCAAATTCATTATTTCGCTTAGAAGGCGACATGCCATTTACAACAACTTCTCCGTTTGCTGTAGCTGCCGGAACAATAAATCCGCCAGGACACATACAAAACGAATAGACTCCGCGACCATTAACTTGTTGGACTAAGCTGTAAGCTGCGGCAGGTAAAAGTTCGTTACGTTCGCCAGTACAATGGTATTGAATTGAGTCTATAATGTGTTGTGGGTGTTCTACACGAACTCCCATGGCAAACGATTTTGCTTCAATAGCAATATTCTTTTTATCTAATAAATAAAAAATATCTCGAGCTGAATGTCCTGTTGCTAATATAACACGGTTTACAGTTAGTTCTTCTCCATTTATTAGCTGTATGGCTTTAATCTTATTATTAGTAATTGTAAAATCGGTTACTCGTGTCTCAAAATGTACTTCTCCACCATATTTTAAAATGGTTTCACGAATATTTTGTACCACTTTAGGGAGTTTATTAGTCCCTATATGTGGATGTGCATCAACTAAAATTTGGTCTGTAGCGCCATGGTAAACTAAGTTTTCAAAAATGCGACGTACATCGCCTCGTTTTAAACTACGCGTGTATAATTTTCCGTCTGAATAGGTTCCTGCTCCACCTTCACCAAAACAGTAATTGGAATCTTCATTAACAAAATGATCTTGATTTATGGCTTTTAAATCGCGACGTCTGTCTTGTACATTTTTGCCGCGTTCTAAAACTATGGGTTTAAATCCTAATTCTATACAGCGTAATGCAGCATACATACCTGCTGGGCCAAAACCAATAATATGAACGGGTTTAGATTTAGAAACATCTTTGTAATTAAAAGTATATGATGAGGTTTCTGGTAGCGGTTCGTTTATATAAACAGCAACTTTATAATTGAATACAATTGCAGGTTTTCTTGCATCTATAGATTTTCTAAGAACTTTTATTCCTGTAATTTTTTCTTTTGGAATGTCTAGCTTTTTGGCCGATTTCCACAATAAACTATTCTCTTGTTTAGATTCTTCTACTAGAGAAACTCGAAGCTGGATGTCTTTTATCATGCTGCAAATTTACAGAAATTTGCAGATAATGAACTTGTAAAGGTTACAATATCATTATACAAGCATATGGCCTTTTGTTTGGATTTAAAAACGTTCGTAGGTTATAAAAGAAAAAGCATGATCGTTTTGTTCGTTTTCTGGGTGATATATATTCTGTATTTCACGCCATTCTTTTAGGTTTATTTCAGGAAAATGTGTGTCGGCTTCAAACGTATCGTGTACTCGAGTAAGTTCTATTTTATTTGCAAAAGGGAGTGCTTGTTTATAAATTTCTCCGCCCCCAATTACAAATGGGGTTTTGTCTTCCAGAGCAGCATCTAAAGCATCATCTATATTGTGAACAACAATAACGCCATGCGGGACTTTATAATTTTGTTGTGTTGTAATCACAATATGAGTACGGTTAGGTAATGGTTTAGGAAAGCTTTCAAAGGTTTTACGCCCCATGATAATGCAATGCCCAGAGGTTAGCGACTTAAACCGTTGCAAATCGTCTTTTAAATGCCAAATAAGTTGGTTGTCTTTACCAATTGCATTATTCTCTGAGGCAGCAACAATAAGGGTAATATTTTGTTTACTATTCAATTTTTTTTTTTCGATCGCAGGTGGTGTAGGCGCGGTTTCAGTAGCTGGTAATTTAGTTTTTAATTTTTCAATACCTTCTTTTTGTTTTGCAACCAATTTATCTAATTGATCTTGTTGCCAAGTTGGTCCCATAAACCTATCAATAACAAACACATTAAATGTATGATAGATTAAAATTATAAGCCAAAATCCAACAATAAAAATAAACCAATCTTTACCTAAAGGTTTAAATGTTTCGCCTATATGTAGTCCTAAATTGGCAACAATTAATGCTACAGATCCAATTAAGAACAGAATAAAATGCGTGTATAGTCTTTTTTTCTGCTTTATACGCATTTGTGCATTTTTTATTAGCTCTAATTGTTCTTTATCAATTTGAGGTACTTTTTTTTTAGTCCCGAACATAGGTATATATGTGTTAGTAAAGTAAAAATACTATTTCTACTTCAATATTTGAAATTTTTATAATGCTGAAAATTAAATCTGAAGAAATGTTTATCAATATTTTGAAAAAGTAACAATTAAATTTAGAAGATTAAGTCTAATTTAATTCTTTTTTAAGAAAAACATAATTATTTGTGAACTAGAGGATTATTCGTTTGAAAATGGCTAATAGTTTATTACATTTATATTAATTAAAAACATAGAATTTATGGCAATTTCAAAACAATATTTAAAAACGAAGCCTATTTGTAAAGTAACTTTTACTGTACCTGCAGAAACTGCAGAATCTGTAGTAGTTATTGGTACTTTTAATGATTGGAATCCTAAAGCTACGCCGTTAAAAAAATTAAAAAACGGGACATTTAAAGGTATGGTTAATCTAGATGTAGATTCTGTTTATGAATTTAGATATGTGGTTGATGGTGAGTTTGTGAATGAAATAGACGCAGATGAGCAAGTTTGGAACGATTTTGCAGATGCAGAAAATAGTGTGTTAAAAATATAATTTATAAAACGGCATATTTAGTCTCTAACATGCCATTTTTTATATAGCTACAGCACCTTTTATATGCGGATGCGGGTTATAATCGACTAAAGTAAAATCTTCGAATTTAAAATCGAAGATGTTATCTACATCAGGATTAATAATCATTTTTGGTAACGGTTTTGGGTCTCTGCTTAGTTGCAGTTTAACTTGCTCGAAATGGTTACTATAAATATGCGCATCTCCAAACGTATGTATAAAATCTCCTACTTCATAGCCACAAACCTGAGCTATCATCATCGTTAATAAGGCATACGATGCAATATTAAAAGGTACACCTAAAAAGATATCTGCACTACGTTGGTACAATTGGCAAGATAATTTTCCGTTGGCAACATAAAACTGAAAAAAAGCATGACAAGGAGGTAATGCAGCTTTGCCATTTGCTACATTTTCACTAAACGATTTAGAACCGTCCGGCAACACTGAAGGGTTCCATGCCGAAACGAGCATGCGTCTGCTATTAGGGTTTGTTTTTAAAGTATCTATTATATCTTTAATCTGATCAATCTCATCGTTATTCCAATTGCGCCATTGGTGTCCGTAAACCGGACCTAAATCACCATTATCATCAGCCCATTCGTTCCAGATTTTTACACCATTCTCTGTTAAGTAGTTTATGTTGGTATCTCCTTTTAAAAACCATAATAATTCGTGAATAATAGATTTTAAATGAAGTTTTTTTGTAGTTACTATAGGAAAACCTTCGCTTAAATCAAATCGCATTTGGTAACCAAATACACTTTTGGTTCCTGTTCCTGTACGATCTCCTTTTTCGTTTCCTGTTTCTAAAACGTGCTTAACAAGGTCTAAATACTGTTTCATATATAAGCTGCTAGAACGCAGTAATCTATTAATAATTGATAACTGAATACCGTTTAAAGATAAAAATTGCAGTGCAAATCTAATTAAAAATACAAGTTAATTTAGAAATTAATTCTAAAACACACCTCACTTAAAGTTGATTAAAAAAATAGTAAGAGGGAAATCTTTGCCAGTAAATATGTTTATCCTATAATCATACCGGCTATTGTTGCAGATAGTAAAGATGCAATTGTTCCACCAATAAGTGCACGAATACCAAACTCTGAAAGCGTTTTTCTTTTTCCAGGAGCTAAAGATCCAATTCCTCCAATTTGAATTCCTATAGATGCAAAATTAGCAAATCCGCATAGCATGTAAGTGGCCATAATTATAGATTTTTCAAACTGAAAATGTATAGGTTTAGTTACGTCTTTTAATTCAGCCAGTTGCATATAACCTATAAATTCACTTGCGGCAAGTTTAATTCCAAGCAATTGCCCCATAAGTGCCATATCTTCTTTAGCTACCCCAATAATCCACATTAAGGGAGAGAATATATATCCTAAAATAAATTCTAATGAAAACATTTTATATGGTGTATTGGCTTTTATCCATGTATTGAAACCACCAATCATTCCTAATTTTCCAAAGCCATAATTTATCATGGCAATAAAAGCAACAAAAACTAATAACATAGCACCAACATTTGCGGCCAATTTTAAACCTTCGGTTGTACCATTAGCGATCGCATCTAAGATGTTAGAACCAATATTTTCTTGAGATACTTCCATCTCTGAGCTAATTTTTTCTTGTTGCGGATAAAGCATTTTAGAAATAACAATAGCGCCAGGAGCAGCCATAACAGATGCTGTTAATAAGTGTTTAGCATAAAATATTTTTAAAGCTTGGTCTTCGCCTCCTAAAAAACCAATATAGGCAGCAAGAACGCCTCCAGCTACCGTTGCCATCCCTCCAACCATAACGAGAAGGATTTCAGATTTTGTCATGCGTTCTAGGTAGGCTTTAATCATTAAAGGAGCTTCTGTTTGACCTAAGAAAATATTACCAGCAACGCTTAAACTCTCAGCTCCAGAAATACCTAATAATTTAGTAAGAACCCAAGCCATTCCTTTAACGACTATTTGAATTACTCCTAAATAAAATAATACAGAAGTTAAAGCAGAAAAGAATATAATTGTTGGTAGAATTTGAAAAATAAAAATGTAACCTACATTATTAATATCCATCATGCTTCCTAAGAGAAATTCGCTACCAGCTTGTGTGAATTCTAAAATTTTTACAAATATTTTTCCAACAAATTCAAATGCATTTTGAGCAAATTCAATTTTTAATACAGCAATGGCTAGCATGAGTTGTGCACTAAGTCCAACACCTATAGTTTTCCAATTTATAGCTTTTCTATTACTACTTAATAAATAGCTAATAATTAGAAGGATAAACATTCCTAGCATACCGCGTAATAGACTGTTTGTAGAAAATCCTTGACTAGGAATTATTGCATCTTTGGCTGTCGTTGCTATTGCACTAGGAGACACCGCTAATGCCGTTTTAAATTTATAAGTGCTATTGTTTTTTGAGAAGACAAGCGTAGAATCTGTAAATTCTGAAATTCTAAAGTGCTGAATTTTGTCTGTGGGTGTATTGTAATAGAAGACTAAAAGATTGTCTTGTAAAGTGTAGTTTCCATTAGATTCTACCGTGTGGTTATCGGTAATATTAAATTCTCCGTTTTCAAATTTTAGGGTTTCAAAAGCCGAGTTGGCAGATGGTGTAGAATCTTTTGTTTTAGATTGAAGTTGATCTAACCGCCATAGTTTTTCAATATTTTGCGCATGTGCGCTAGAATATAATCCGAGAAAAATGAAAGTGAGGGCAAATAAAAGGTGTTTCATACTTTTGCTTTTTATCGTTTCGAGATTTCATCTCGAATTTTAGCGGCTTTTTCGTAGTCTTCATTCATTACAGCATTAGCTAGTAATTGATTTAACTCGTCTAAGGTTTTAGTTTTGTAACTGTCTTTTGGAGATGTGTTTTCAAGTTCATTTGAAACTAAATCTTCAGATAGCACATCATCAGAATGCATACTATCGTTTTCTTTTTCTGGATTAACTTTCAAATAAATCCCTGCTTTATCTAGTATATTTTTATAAGTAAAAATAGGGGCTTGGAAACGTAACGCTAAAGCAATAGCATCACTTGTTCTGGCATCTATAACTTCTTCTGTGTTGTCTCGTTCACAAATTAAGCTTGAGTAAAAAACACCGTCAACCAATTTATGGATAATGACTTGCTTAACCGTTATATTAAAACGGTCTGAAAAATTTTTAAATAAATCATGTGTTAATGGGCGTGGCGGTCTAATTTCTTTCTCAAGAGCAATTGCTATAGATTGTGCTTCGAATGCACCAATAACAATAGGTAGTTTGCGTTCACCATCTACCTCATTGAGTATTAAAGCATAAGCGCCATTTTGCGTTTGGCTATAGGAAATACCTTTTATATTTAGTCTAACTAAACTCATAAATTTAAAAACACAAAAGACTGTTTAAATTGGGACTTTACCAAACCTATTCTACATTTTTTGTTAAAAATAACATGCAAAAATAGATAAACTCCTTTAAATTTAATCACAAATTTGAAGGGTAGGAGTCTTTTAAACAGTCTTTTTATTAATACAATTTAAAAAAAATTAAGCATTTTGTGCCTTAAAAGCTTTTAATTTTTCAATAAGTGCAGGTACAACTTCAAAAGCATCGCCAACTACACCATAATCTGCAGCTTTAAAGAAAGGAGCTTCAGGATCTGTATTGATTACTAATTTAACTTTAGACGCATTAATTCCGGCTAAGTGTTGGATAGCCCCAGAAATACCAACAGCAATATATAAATTTGCTGCTACAGGCTTTCCTGTTTGCCCTACGTGTTCTCCATGAGGTCTCCATCCTAAATCTGAAACCGGTTTAGAACATGCTGTTGCAGCTCCTAATACTTCTGCTAAATCTTCTATTAATCCCCAATTTTCTGGGCCTTTTAATCCGCGACCTCCAGAGACTACAATATCGGCATCTGCTATTGTAACTTTATCTGTAACTTTGTCTACCGATTCTACATGTACACCATTATCTGGTATAGATGGAGCGTAATTTACCACTTCGGCTTCTGTAGCCTGTTCTTTTATTCCAAAAGAATTATTAGATAAACCTACTAATTTAATTGAAGTACTAATACTAGTTTCATTAAACGCCTTATTTGTAAAGGCGGTACGCTTAACGGTAAACGGCGATAAATTTGTAGGCAGTGCCACAACATTAGAGGCATATCCTGCTTTTAATTCAATCGCTAATAATGGTGCTAAATATTTGCTGTCTGCACTAGAACTTACTATAACTATTTTTGAACCTTCTTCTGCAGCTGCCTGATTTATAACATGAGCATAAGATTTTGCATTAAAAGTATCTAATTTACTGTCTTTAACATTTAAGACTCTTGTTACGCCGTAAGTTCCTAATAAGGACGGATCTTCTGCGTTAATTGAAATTGCTGTTACCGAAGTGCCTAATTGGTCTGCTATAGCTCTAGCATAAGAAGCTACCTCAAAAGCTACTTTCTTATAAGTTCCTTGTTCTGATTCTGTATATACTAAGACTGACATATTGTTTTAAGTTTTAATTTCAATATCAATTGTGTTTTGATCTTGAAGTTTGGATTAAATAACTTTAGCTTCTGTATGAAGTAAATTAACTAACTCGTCTAAATTATCTGGAGACACTAGTGTAACGGCGCCTTTAGGTTTAGGCTTTTCAAATTTAACAGTTACCGTCTCTGTAGAAGCTTCAATAGGATCTACTATGGTTAAAGGTTTTTTGCGTGCCATCATTATACCTCGCATATTAGGGATTCTTAAATCACTTTCTTCAACCAAGCCTTTTTGTGCTCCAATAACCAAAGGTAAACTTGTATTTACAGTTTCTTTTCCGCCATCAATTTCACGAATAGCTTTTACGTTTGTACCATCAATATCTAAGCTAATACATGTATTTATAAAGTTAGCATTGGTTAATCCTGCAAGCATCCCAGGAACCATTCCTCCATTATAATCAATAGATTCACGACCTGCAATAACCAAATCGTAATCTCCGTTTTTAAATACATTAGCCAATTGTTCTGCTACTGCATAACCGTCTAAAGCAGGAGTGTTTACACGTATAGCACTATCTGCACCAAGTGCAAGCGCTTTACGTAGTGTAGGTTCGGTTTCTGGTCCGCCTACATTTACAACATCTACAGTTGCACCTTGCTTTTCTTTAAACCATATGGCACGAGTTAAACCATATTCGTCGTTAGGGTTTATAATATATTGTACTCCGCTAGTATCAAATTTAGTATCTCCTTCTGAAAAATTTATTTTTGAAGTCGTATCTGGAACGTGGCTAATACACACTAAAATTTTCATAATATTCGTTTGTTTTAAATAAGTATGGATCTATTTTGTTACGAAGTTATTGAATTTTAATTAAATTTTACTATGCACGCATAATAAATAATTAAAAAAAAGAGTTAAATTTTGCTAAATGTGGAATTTAACTCCATTTGGAGTTGTGATCAATATTCAAGTTGCAGGTTTGTTGTTGATTAGAATATAAATTATAAGTATGAGTAATAGTTTTATTTTCAGTTTACTAAGTCTATATGTTTAATAGGCTTTAACTGTTTTAATTATTATAATTTTCGTCTAAACCCGTTTGTTTTGTTTTTAAATAAAAAATCAAAAAAAAATTAAGTAACATTTATACTTTGTAGGTGTAAATGTGAGGATTCACTTTTATATAGACTTTTAAAATCCTTTCCACAAAATAAAAATATTATTATTCATTTTACTCTTCTTAACGTTATACAATTTAGCTTATAAGGTAATTGTTTAAATAGTAATTTAAAGTCTTTAATATAAGTTTAGAGTAATATCCTTTCTTTTTTATATAATTATGGACAAACGTAGCGTTTAATATAAAGTTTAAATTTGTGATCATTATAAATGATGTATAACTAGAGCATAAACTAAAATGTGGGGAAATAAGATTTTTGGAGATTATTAAATTTTAGTTTTAATAAACAGAGTGAGAAAAACGGCATATATTAAGTCTTTACTAATGGATTATAGTTTAGAGTCTTTTACATCGTTTTAGTACTCTTTTTAAGTTATTTTTCATTTTAATGAATTAATAATAATTCTTTTATTGAAAGTTTTCTATTTATTGTTATTTTTGTGTTCTTAAAAAATGATACATGAGAACAATTCAATTCAGAGAAGCGATTTGTGAAGCCATGAGTGAAGAAATGCGCAGAGATGAAAGCATTTACTTAATGGGTGAAGAAGTTGCTGAATACAACGGTGCATACAAAGCATCAAAAGGAATGTTAGACGAGTTTGGTGCAAAACGTGTTATCGATACTCCAATTGCAGAATTAGGTTTTGCAGGTATAGCTGTAGGTTCAACAATGACTGGTAACAGGCCGATTGTAGAGTATATGACCTTCAACTTTTCGTTAGTAGGAATTGATCAAATTATAAACAACGCAGCAAAAATTAGACAAATGTCTGGTGGGCAGTTTAAATGTCCAATCGTATTTAGAGGTCCAACAGCTTCTGCTGGTCAATTGGGAGCTACACACTCTCAAGCTTTCGAAAGTTGGTTTGCTAACACTCCAGGTTTAAAAGTAATTGTACCTTCTAACGTTTATGATGCTAAAGGACTTTTAAAAGCAGCTATACGTGATGACGATCCAGTAATTTTTATGGAAAGTGAACAAATGTATGGTGATAAAGGTGAAGTGCCAGATGGTGAATATGTGCTTCCTATTGGTGTTGCCGATGTTAAACGTGAAGGTAAAGATGTTACTATCGTATCTTTTGGTAAAATTATTAAAGAAGCTTATAAAGCTGCAGATGAAGTTGCTAAAGATGGTGTGTCTTGTGAAATTATCGATTTACGAACTGTTCGTCCGTTAGATATAAATACGGTTTTAGACTCTGTTAAAAAAACAAACAGATTAATCATTTTAGAAGAAGCATGGCCATTTGGTAATGTATCTACAGAGATTACGTACCAAGTACAAGCTCAAGCATTTGATTATTTAGATGCTCCTATTGTAAAAATTAATACAGCAGATACTCCTGCACCTTATTCTCCTGAATTATTAGCAGAATGGTTACCTAACAGTAATGATGTAGTAAAAGCTATTAAAAAGGTAATGTACAAGTAAACTGCATTTATCACATATTTAAAACTTCATCAACATGATTTATTGCTGATGAAGTTTTTTTTTAACTATGAAATTAAGACTTAGCCTCCTATTATTTTTTTTCGGATTTCTATCTGTACTAGCGCAAACAAAAGTTAGCGGTTATGTCTTTGATGAGAATAACGAACCCGTAGCTTATGCTAACGTTGTTTTTAAAGGATCCTCACAAGGTACTATTACCAACGAAGAAGGACGGTTCTATATGGAATCAGATAACAATTGGGATACCCTTACCATTTCTTTTATAGGGTTTATAACTCAAGATGTTGCATTACCTAAACAAATTAATTATAACCTTAAGGTTGTATTAGAAGAAGAAACAGCACAATTAGACCAAGTTGTTATTGTAGCAGGAAAACAACCTAAAAAAAATAATCCTGCGATCGATATTTTGAGAAAAATATGGGAACATAAACGCAGAAATGGACTTCGAAAATTCGATCACTATGAGTACGATAAGTATGAGAAAATAGAATTTGATTTAAATACCATAGATAGCGCCTTTACTAAAAGTAAAATTTTTAAAGGCATGGAGTTTATTTTTGAATCTGTAGACACCTCTAACGTTACAGGTAAAACTTACCTTCCTATTTTTGTTAACGAATCTGCAAGCAAAGTATATGGCGACAATGTTGCTGTTAAAGAACGCGAAGTTTTAAAAGGAAATAAAATGTCTGGATTTAGTAATAATCAATTCATTTTAGACTTCATTAAAGATTTGTATTCCCAGTACGATGTATACGATAACTATTTAAAATTTTTCGATAAAAGTTTTGTAAGTCCATTATCTAAAACAGGAATCAATACGTACAATTATGTTTTAGCAGATAGTGCATTTATAGAAAATAAATGGTGTTATAACATAATTTATTACCCACGCCGTAAGAATGAATTGACATTTAAAGGTGATTTTTGGGTGAATGACTCGACTTTCGCTATCAAAAAAATTAACATGCAAGCCTCAAAAAGTGCAAATATAAATTGGGTAAAAGAGATTTATATTGAACAAGAGTTTGATGTATTAAACGACTCTATTTTTCTTATAAAAAGAGACTATTTTATGTCAGATTTTGCATTTAAGAAAAAAGAAAAAGCTAGAGGTGTTTACGGTAAACGTACAACACTTTACGATAATTATGTGTTTGATAAGCCTAAACCAGACACTTTTTATAACGAGCAGGTGTTCGAGTATAATGAAGATACCTATAATCGTGATGATGAGTTTTGGGAAGCAAATCGCTTAGAAACTTTAAGTAAAGACGAAAAAGGTGTTTATAAAATGTTAGACACTTTGCAAACCGTTAAGAAATTTAAACGCTTATATAACGTAGGTACCATTTTAGCTTCTGGTTATATAGAGTTAGATGATTTAAATATGGATTACGGCCCTATTTTTTCTAGCTTTGGGTACAACGAGGTTGAAGGACTCCGAATACGTGGAGGAGGACGTACCTATTTCGGACCGAACGATCCGTGGCGTTTTGAAGGATTTGGAGCTTATGGTTTTAGAGACAAGAAAATAAAATATGGAATTTCTGGAAAATGGTTATTAGATAAAGAAAACCGTTTTATAATCTCTGGAGGACACCGGAAAGACATAGAGCAAATAGGGGCAAGTTTAACATCATCTACAGATGTGTTAGGACGTAGTTTGGCATCATCAGCCTTGTTTGCAAAAGGCACAAACGATAAATTAACAAATATAGAGCTTACTAGTTTAGCGTTTGAGTTAGAACCTGTAAAGAATGTTGTATTTAGATTTGGAGCAGATTACAGAACATTGAGGTCTGCATCAGATGCATTTAATTTAGATTATTATACAGATGATAGTTACACCGAAATAGCATCAGAATTAAAACAATTTGAAACAGCTTTATCTGTAACCTATTTTCCAAACAGACGTATGACAGGTTATGGTGTAGAGCGATCTAATGCAAATAGTAATTATGCAACCTTGTTTGCACAAGTAAGTCGTGGCGAAAAAAATGTTTTTAGTAGTGATTTCGACT
Organism: Formosa sediminum; assembly: GCF_007197735.1. Classification (GTDB taxonomy): domain Bacteria; phylum Bacteroidota; class Bacteroidia; order Flavobacteriales; family Flavobacteriaceae; genus Formosa; species Formosa sediminum. The sequence goes on along the minus strand of NZ_CP041637.1, from coordinate 528,968 downwards.
ATACTAAAGTTCAGTTTTCATATACTCAACCATGGCAAGTTGGTGGTTTTGGGCGTTTACTAACAACATTGGAGTCTGGAAAAACATTTGGAGAAGTACCCTTGGGGTTATTAAGTGTGGTTCCAGGAAACCAAGCTTACTTCTCAATATATAATACCTTTTCTCAATTAAATTATTACGAATTTATAACAGATACCTATGTTTCTGCACATTTAGAGCATAATTTTAACGGTCGTTTGTTTTCAAGAATCCCACTCTTACGTAAATTAAATTTAAGAGAAATTGTTGGAATACGTGGTGTTTGGGGTGAAGTTTCAGACGAAAATATTGCTTTAAATGCTTCAAACGTAGTGTATAATGCACCAGATGATAAAGTATATTATGAATATAGTTTTGGTATCGGAAATATTTTTAAAGTTTTCCGAATTGATTTCAATTTTAGAGGAAATTATTTAGATAATCCAGATGCACGAAAATTTGGGGTTACAGGTACTTTTGGATTTTATTTTTAAAGATTCGACATATTTTTTTAATTATAATCAATTTACAACGTTATAATTATTATTTCTGAAATCAATTCCTTTTTTGGTTGCCTATAATTATAGTCTTCAGTACATTTACCACAATAAACACAGTAAATATGAGTCAAAAAAAACAAGAAACATTCGATGTTTTAATAGAGATTCCTAAAGGAAGTAGAAATAAATATGAATACGATTTTAAATTACATAAAATCAGATTCGATAGAATGTTGTTTTCTTCAATGATGTATCCTGGAGATTACGGTTTTATACCAGAAACATTAGCCTTAGATAAAGATCCATTAGATGTTTTAGTATTAGGTCATCAGCCAACTTACCCAATGACAGTAATGGAAGTTAGACCAATTGGTGTATTCCATATGACTGACGAAAAAGGGCCAGATGAAAAAATTATTTGTGTACCAGTATCAGATCCAATTTGGAATAATAAAAGTGATATTTCAGATTTAAATCCACACCGTTTAAAAGAGATAGAACATTTCTTCCAAGTATATAAAGATTTAGAGAAAAAGAAAGTAGATACTGGCGGATGGAGCGATGCCAAAGCAGCTATAAAAGTATATCACGAATGTGTAGAGCGATATAATAATAGTGAACATAAAGAAAAAGGAGATTTTAAAATCTAATTTTTTTAATAAAAAATTAAAAAAACCACATTTAAACTGATAAATGTGGTTTTTTTATGTTTCATTTTATGGTATTTTTATGACTATGTAAATTAATAACATAAAATTATAGTTTAGGTATGGAACATTTAATTCATTATTTACCGCTTTTTGGTATTCTGGCTTTGATTTTTGTTTTTGTGAAGCACAATTGGGTGTCTAAACAAGATGCAGGAAATGTAAAGATGACAAGAATTGCAAAAAACATTGCAGATGGAGCAATGTCTTTTTTAAAAGCAGAGTACAAGATTTTATCCATTTTTGTTTTAGCAGTAGCCGTATTATTATTTTTTAAAGGGTCTTCAGAAGCAGGATCTAATGGTATGGTTGCGTTTTCGTTTGTTGTAGGCGCTATCTGTTCTGCATTAGCAGGTTTTATAGGGATGCGTGTAGCTACAAAAGCCAATGTAAGGACCACGCAAGCGGCACGAACATCGTTGGGTAAAGCCTTAGAAGTTGCTTTTGCAGGAGGCGCCGTAATGGGTTTAGGTGTTGTAGGTCTTGGTGTACTTGGGCTAAGTACATTATTTATGTTTTATAGTGGACAGGGTTGGGAAATTTCTGAAGTTCTTAATGTCCTTTCAGGGTTTTCATTGGGAGCTTCATCCATAGCACTTTTTGCTCGTGTTGGAGGCGGTATATATACTAAAGCAGCAGATGTGGGAGCAGATTTAGTTGGAAAGGTTGAAGCCGGTATTCCTGAAGATCATCCTTTAAATCCTGCAACAATTGCAGATAATGTGGGAGATAATGTTGGTGATGTTGCTGGTATGGGAGCAGATTTATTTGAATCGTATGTTGGTTCTATTATAGGTACAATGGTATTGGGAGCTACTTTTGTCGTGTTGCCAGAATTTAGAAATCAGTTTGATGGGTTAGGAGCTGTATATTTACCATTAATCCTTGCGGCTATTGGTATTATAATGTCTATTGTAGGCACTTTTTTTGTTCGTGTTAAAGAAGGAGGAAATCCGCAAACGGCTTTAAATATAGGTGAATTTGGATCTGCAGGTTTAATGGTTATAGCTTCATATTTTGTGATTGACGCTATGCTACCAGAGACTTGGGTAGATGGTGGTAAAACATTTACTTCTTTTGGAGTATTTATGGCAACTATAGTGGGTTTAATTGCAGGTTTACTTGTAGGGAAAGTTACAGAATATTATACCGGAACTGGTAAAAAACCAGTTAGAGATATCGTAAAACAATCAGAAACAGGTTCAGCAACCAATATTATAGCAGGATTGGGTGTAGGTATGATGTCTACCGCTTTACCAATTGTATTAATCGCTGCAGCAATTATAATTTCTCATTTCTATGCTGGTTTATATGGTATTGCAATAGCAGCAGTCGGTATGTTAGCTAATACAGGAATTCAATTAGCTGTAGATGCTTATGGCCCTATTTCTGATAATGCTGGAGGTATTGCAGAAATGGCAGAATTGCCTCACGAAGTTAGAGAGCGCACAGATAAATTAGATGCTGTAGGAAATACCACAGCAGCTATAGGTAAAGGTTTTGCAATTGCATCTGCGGCATTAACAGCTTTAGCTCTTTTTGCTGCTTTTATGAAAACAGCTAATGTTACCGCTATAGATGTTTCCCGACCAGATATTATGGCGGGTCTTTTAGTAGGAGGGATGTTGCCTTTTGTGTTTTCAGCATTATCAATGAATGCAGTAGGACGTGCAGCAATGGCTATGATTGAAGAAGTACGTCGTCAGTTTAGAGATATCCCGGCTTTAAAAAATGCTTTAGTGGTCATGAGAAAATACGACTCAGATATGTCTAAAGCCTCTAAAGAAGATCGTGCTATTTTTGATAAAGCCGATGGTGTTGCCGAATATGATAAATGTGTGGCCATCTCTACTCAAGCCTCTATTAAAGAAATGGTACTTCCTGGATTATTAGCTATAGTGGTGCCTGTTTTAGTTGGTTTTATTGGAGGAGCAGAAATGTTAGGAGGATTATTAGCCGGAGTTACTACTTGTGGCGTGTTAATGGCTATTTTTCAATCTAATGCTGGAGGTGCTTGGGATAATGCTAAGAAAATGATTGAAGAAGAAGGTCGTAAAGGGACAGATGCACATAAAGCTGCAGTTGTAGGAGATACCGTAGGAGATCCGTTTAAAGATACTTCCGGACCTTCATTAAATATTTTATTAAAATTAATGTCTGTGGTTGCTCTTGTTATTGCGCCAAGTATTGCTTTAAATGTAGATAGCCTTACTAGCTATAATGAGGAAGTAATTAATAATAATCAAACAGAATGGGTTCAAAACGAAGAGCAAGACATTGAAATTTTGGTGAATGAAGCAGGAGATAAGATTGCAGAAGTTACCACAATAAAAGTTGTAAACGGTGAAAAAATCGTAGAAACAATAACTTATGAAGGGACAGATGTAAATCAATTTTTAAAAAACTAGCGATACATTTTTTAACTTAATAAATATAAAAGCCGTCTAAAATAAATTGTTAGACGGTTTTTTAGTTTAGAAGTATTTAATTTGGTAATAATCCGGTATTTTTACACTAAGTTTTCTAAAATTAAACATGTTTAAAAAAGATCCCTTACAAATTATTGCCTTTCAGAGTTATGGCACAAGTTCTCGTTTTTATTTACGTGGTCGTGCTTTAGAAGATGAGACTATAGACTTGGAGCAAAAAGGATTGTTTAAACTTTTACTAAATACCTATAAACGTTTTGAGAGCGACGAAGTTAAGAATGTAGAATTAAACTTGCGCTTACCTGATAATACTGTAATTAAAGTAAAAACAGATGCACACGGTTATTTTAAATCTGAAGAAAGCTTAGAGCATTTAGACCATTTAACTAATGAAGAAGGTTGGCTGCAAGTAGTCGCATCATATGGTAATGTAGATATTAAGCGTAAAATTACTAACGAGAACCGTTTTCCAGCCCAAATTCTAATTCCATCCAAATCTGCAAAATTTGGAGTTATAAGTGATATAGACGATACCATTATGCTTACAGGAGTTGCTTCCGTTTTAAAATGGCGCGTACTGGTAAATACTTTTTTTAAAGGTGCTTTTAAAAGAATTCCTTTAGAGGGGGCGGCAGAGTTCTATAATATGTTACATAGAGGTGTGTCTGGTAAAGAAGCTAATCCTATTTTTTATGTGAGTCATAGCCCTTGGAATTTGTATAGGTATTTAAAGTTTTTTCTGAAGACTAATAATTTTCCAAAAGGGCCTATTTTGTTGCGTAGTATGAATACAATTTTCAAGAAAAAGAAAGCGCATGAAAAACCTCAGAAACAAATGGAAATTATAAATATATTAAATATGTATCCAGATTTATCTTTTATACTAATAGGAGATAGTGGAGAACATGATGCAGATATTTATATTGAAATTGCAGAATTATTTCCCAATCGTATTCTAGCAATATATTTACGTTGCGTTGGGCATAAAGAAAAAATGATTCGGGTAGAAGGTTTGTTTAATCGTTATAAAACAACACCCGCGTTATTAGTAAAATCTAGTAAAGAAGCTATTAATCACGCGAGACAAAGTGGTTTTATAAAATAAAGCTTTAGAATAAACCGTTTATTTCGGCATCTATTCTATTTATAATATAGCCTAAATCTTCTGGGTTATCAACAAAATCTAAATTATCAACGTCTATAATTAATAATTTTCCTTTGTCGTAGCCATGAATCCAAGCTTCGTAACGTTCGTTTAATCTACTCAGATAGTCAATGCTAATTGAGTTTTCATAATCTCTGCCACGTTTTTGTATTTGTCCAACTAAGTTAGGAATAGAGCTTCTTAAATAAATAAGTAAATCTGGACCTTGAACAACAGATTCCATCAGATCAAAAAGTGAACGATAATTCTCAAAATCACGATTTGTCATTAACCCCATGGCGTGTAAATTGGGAGCAAAAATATGAGCGTCTTCATAGATTGTTCTATCCTGAACAATATCTTTTCCGCTTTCTCTAATTTGGAGTACTTGCCTAAAGCGGCTGTTTAAAAAGTAGACTTGTAAATTAAAACTCCAACGCTCCATTTGGTTATAAAAATCGTCTAAATATGGATTGTCTACAACATCTTCAAGTTGAGCTTCCCATTTAAAATGTTTAGCAAGTAGTTTAGTTAGCGTTGTTTTTCCTGCGCCAATATTTCCGGCAATTGCAACATGCATAGCTTAAGGTGTTATTAAATGGAATTGATTTAAATTTTTTAGGTCGTAAATATACAAGGTTTGATTTGTAAGCAAAAACTGTTTGATTAATAAATCAGACAAGTTTATCTTATTAAAGATTTTTGTCCCTTTTTTTAAATAAAATAAACTGTTGTTTTTTTTTAGAATTAAATTTTCATTACTTTCTTTAATATCTGTAAATCCTTCATTTTTAATTTTTTGAACCAAGGATCCCACGTAATTAAATTTATAAAGAAATTCTGATGTAAGTAGCCAACACCAATTATAATTACTAACCATATCTAACACTTCAGAATTTATTGGGCTAGAGGAAGCTCTAAGGGTATTTGTTTTATAATCAAATAATTCAAGTTGTTGAGTGTTTTCGTTAAAAACCCAGAGTGTTGTGTCGTAACCTGTTGATATGTAAGTCGGATTTCTATACGGAGTAATAGTGTTAAAATCTATTTTATATATTTCTGCTAACCGATTATCTAAAATCATAACCGTATTAAAATTTTTATAAAACACATTTAAACGTAACGGATTAAAGGTGTTTACTTTGTGTATATGTCCTAATTGTAAATTAGAATACTGTAAAGTTTGAGAAGCTGTTTGTTTAGTGAGCGTATTGTTGTTAAGGTAATATAAAGTTTCAATGCCATCAGTATCTATAAACGTTGAAACTTGAAGTGGTTGTTTTTGTATCAAAGTTGTTTTTATAGCCGTTTGGCTGTGCAGAATTAAAGATGAAAAGAATAGTAAATACAATGTGAATTTCATAATTGAAAAGTACAAAAAACGATTAAGGTTATGGGTAAAAAAAATAGCCTAATTTTTATAGTGTGATTTAAATAATGGTTTGATTTGAATTTACTTTTTTACAATTTTAAAATGAGTTTAGGTACGATAAGAATTTAACTTAACAGTATAAATTCCTGTAGCTAGTATTGATAGATCAAAGTAATGCAAATTTGGGATTAAGGATAGCTAGTTAGAATGATTTTATCTCATAGATGGTGTGTTGCAAAGTTTTCAACAATGTGATTATGATTAATGTTTAGCTATAGCTTGTAGAGTTATGGTAATAGTTTGCAAAACCAAACGGAATGTATATTATAAGTATAAAAAATAAAAAGTAAAATTGCCTTTAGAAAATTTAAAGCATTTATTACGTACATTATATAAAGATATAAACTACGTATTAATTTAATAAAGCTGAATAATTTAAACATAGCTCAGCTTTTTTTGTATTTAAAAGATGTAGCTTTAGTTTAGCTGTATAATATTAAAGTATACAGAATTTGTGTTAATAACTAAAAAATAATTTTACCTATTAAACGAATTCATAATTTAAGAGTCTTACATGTATAGATTAACCTCGAAAAATTAATAATACATATGAAATCACAACTATTTAAAATGTTTATGATGTGTTTATGCTTATCATTTTCATTCACTGCATTAGCTCAGGCAGACTTTCAAGGAAAAGCATATTATGAATCCAAAACTACTGCTGAAATGCCTGATTTTGGAGGTAGACAAATGAGTGAGGAACAGAAAAAACGAATTGAAGCTCGAATGAAATCTATGTTAGAAAAAACATATATTTTATCTTTTAACCGTTCAGAATCTATATATAAAGAAGAAGAAAAACTAGATGCACCATCATCTTCTGGTGGAAGAGGATTTAGAGGTATGGATTTAACACCTGGACCACAGTACAAAAATATTAAAACCAATCAGGTTATAGTAGATCAAGAATTTTTTGGAAAACAATTTCTTATTAAGGATAGCTTGCCAAAATTAGTATGGAAAATGGAAAATGAAAGCAAGCAAATTGGTCAATACACTTGCTTTAAAGCAACAGCAGTCAAATTAGACGACCAAACAGATATTACGAGTTTTAGAGGACCTAGAAGACCAGAAGACGAAAAGGCAGACGATACACCTAAGGAACCAAAAGAAATTACAATAACTGCTTGGTATACACCGCAAATACCAGTAAACCAAGGTCCTGGTGATTATTGGGGGCTACCAGGTTTAATTCTAGAAGTAAATACCGATAGAACAACTATACTTTGTTCTAAAATAATACTAAACGCTACAGAAGATACAGAAATTAAAGTACCAACAAAGGGTAAAGAGGTAACCCAAGAAGAGTATACAAAAATTGTAACTAAAAAAATGGCAGAGCTACGCGAAAACTTTAGTGGACGTGGACCTGGCGGGGGAGGTAGAAGATAATTTTTAGTTATAAAGTAATTCAAATATAAACATGAAAAAAGGATTAATTATTCTTTTGCTTTTGGCTTGTAATATAAGTTTTGGGCAATTAAGATTAGAAGGTGTTGTAAAAGATAGTGTTGGTAGCCCCTTAGAATTAGCAAACGTTATTGCTATTAATACAGAAACTCAAGCGTTAGAATCTTATGGAATAACAAGCCCAGACGGAACTTTTAAATTGGCTGTATCTAAAAACTCTAAATATAATGTACAAGTAAGTTATATCGGGATGAAGACTGAGCAAATAGCTATTGAAACAACCGATAAGAATATATATAAAACATTTACTTTATCTAGTGATAATACGCTTGATGAAGTTGAATTAATTTACGAAATGCCCGTTACAGTAAAGGGAGACACGATAGTATATAATGCAGATTCTTTTAAAAATGGTACAGAACGAAAGCTTGAAGATGTCTTAAAAAAACTACCCGGAGTAGAAATTAATGATGACGGACAGATTGAGGTAGAAGGTAATGTAGTGAGTAAAGTAATGGTAGATGGTAAGGATTTTTTTGATGGCGACTCGAAACTTGCCACAGAAAACATCCCTTCTAACGCGATAGATAAAGTTGAGGTTTTAAAGAATTTTGCTGAAATAGGACAATTAAGGACAGTAACTAATAACCAAGATAATGTTGCAATAAATATTAAACTAAAAGAAGGTAAAAAGAATTTTTGGTTTGGAGATATTACAGCAGGAGGAGGCATAGCAGATGAGAATAGTTTATATGTTTTCCAGCCTAAACTGTTTTATTACAGTCCTACCTATAGTATAAATTTAATTGGTGATTTAAATAATATAGGTGAAATAGCATTTTCTAGACGCGACTATTTTAATTTTACAGGAGGTTTTAAAGCTCCAAGTAGAAGTAGTGGTACTAATATAGATTTAGGGAGTAATAGCCTTGGTTTTTCATCACTTCAAAACAACAGAGCGCAAGATATAAATACTAAGTTTGGAGCAGCTAATTTTAGTTGGTCTCCTAAGGAAACTTTAACTTTTAGCGGATTTGGAATTTTTGCAAGTAATAGAATACGAATGCAAGAAAACAATAGTATTATATATACCAATACAGATTTAGGTGTTCCAGACGAAATTACGCAAAGTAGAACAAAACAAAGCAGTGATCTAGGAATGTTAAAATTAAGTGTAGGTTATCAGCCTAATGCTAATAATCAGTTAGACTACGATATTATGGGGCGAATATCTAACGAATCCGAAGATCAGTTAGAAGTGTCTTCCATATTAGGTAATACAATGCAAAATGAGTCTTCAAGTCCGTATAGTATTAATCAAAATTTAAACTACTATTACACTCTAAGCGATAAGCATATATTTGCTTTTGAAGGACAACATTTATGGCAAGACGAAGATCCTTTTTATAATGCGATAATAGAAGAAAAAGAAACTTATGAAGATGCTGCGGTTGGTTTAGGCTTAGATAATTTGCAAGTTAATTACGATGTAAATCAGGACAAGCGTGTAAAATCTAATCAGCTCGATGCAAAAGTAGATTACTATAATGTTTTAAATGCTAAAAGTAATTTAAACTTTACATTAGGAACTATATATAGCAATCAAACCTTTAACTCTAATATATTTCAGGTTTTGGACGATGGTTCAACCTTCGATCCTACACCAACTATTAATGATGGTTTAGCCGTAAATAATATTGATTATACATTTTCTGATGTATATGTAGGAATACATTATACTTTAAAGTCTGGAATATTTACAGTTACTCCGGGAGCTACAATACATAGTTATGTTACAGATAATGTACAGTTTAATGAAACTTATAAAGATGATTTCTTTAAAATTCTTCCAGATTTTGATATTCGTCTTCAGCTTAAAAAGAGTGAGCAATTAACCTTAAGTTATGGTATGGAAACTCAATTTACAGATGTTTCACAATTGGCTAAAGGTTTAGTTATGAATGATTATAATTCATTCTTCTATGGAAATGCGGGACTGGATAATGCCATTTCTCATGCAGTACGTTTAAGATATTCTAGTTTTAATTTATTTAATTATACTAATGTTTTTGCAAATGTTACGTATAATAAAAGTATAGACAATATTAGAAATATAACAAATTTTGAAAGTGTAATTCGTTCTAACTCTCCTTTTAACTCGGCTTATTCAGATGAAACAGTATCTGCAAGTGGTCGTTTTCAAAAACAAGTGGGTAAGTTTAAAGCTTCGGCAAGCGGATCTTTTAATTATTCAAAATTTAATCAATTTATTCAAAGTGTAAGATCTGTAAACGAAAACTACACACAAAATTATGGGGTAGAGTTAAGTTCTAATTTTAGAGAAGCACCAAATTTTGAGATTGGTTATAGTTATAGTATTCAGGATAGCGATCAGGGAGATACCCGCACTAAATACTATACAGCTTCTCCTAATGCAGAATTTAATGCCTTAATATGGAAAGTGTTAACTTTTAAAACAGATTACACGTATAATAATTTTAGTGATGAAGACGGAAGTATAAACAGTTACGAGTTCTGGAATGCATCTTTAGCCTATAAAAAGAATGCAGATAGTAAATGGGAGTTTGAACTGAAAGCGACCAATTTATTAGATACAGAATCGCAAAGTCAAAGTAGTACTAGTGATATTTCTGTAAGTGCTACAGATTACTTCATACAACCAAGATACGTAACCTTAAGAGCTGTATATTCCCTATAATAGTGTGAAAACTGAGGGCAAGTATAATTTTTTAAAAGCTTAAACGCTCATTTTTAGTGTGTAAAATGAATTTTAAAAAAAATGATTAATTTTTTATTTGAAACTTTAAAAAAAGTCATATATTTGCCACCGGTTTTGGGGAGATACTCAAGCGGCCAACGAGGGCAGACTGTAAATCTGCTGACTACGTCTTCGTAGGTTCGAATCCTACTCTCCCCACAAAAGCAAGCTTTATAGCTTGCTTTTTTTATGTCTACACTTTTTTAAGGTTGTACAAGAATTTTGTATATATAGAATTCTTGGTCTAGTGAATATTCTGCGTTCTGAATTTCAATTTCATTATATGTTGTAAAACTGCATTCGTTTTCAGATTTGCGTTTGGCATTAACATATAGGTTGAATATGGTTTCGTCTTCAATTTTTAATTCAAAGTTTACAATTTCAGTTTGCCATCCAATTGAATTAATTTCAATAATATTATAGCTGTCTTCATCAATAAAATTAAATTCTACAGAATCATTATTGGATAGGATATTTGTTAAAGTAATGTCTTCAGAGTTATAAGTTCCGTTTGTAAATACGTTTTCTCCGGTTGTTTTATCAACGATTTCAAAGTAGAAAGGATTGGGTGGTGTAAAGCAGCTTACAACATCATCTTGATTACAATTATAAAATATAAGAGTACAGCTTAAGATAAAAAATAGTTTCTTCATAATTAATTGGTTAACATAGATAGTGTGGTTGGTGATAATAGCTGTAAAAGTGCAAAAAAAAAGCCATTTTCAATTATGAAAATGGCTTTTGAGTGTTATGATATTATTATTATAACTTGAATGCGGCTTTAACCACATCTACGTAATCTAATTTTTCCCAAGTAAATAATTCTACGTCTACTGTTATAGATTCACCATTTGGTTGGGTAAACGTTTTTGTTACCGTTTCTGGTTGTCTTCCCATGTGTCCGTAAGCTGCGGTTTCGCTATACATAGGCTGACGCAGTTTTAAACGTTTTTCTATTTCGTTTGGACGCATATCAAATATACTAGAAATTTTACTTGCAATTTCACTGTCGGTCATATTAAAAGGACATGTACCATAGGTGTTTACATAAATTCCCATAGGCTCTACAACACCAATTGCGTAAGAAACTTGTACAAGTATTTCTTCACATACACCTGCTGCAACTAAGTTTTTTGCAATATGTCTAGTTGCATATGCAGCACTTCTGTCTACTTTACTAGGGTCTTTTCCAGAAAATGCACCTCCTCCATGTGCGCCTTTTCCGCCATAAGTGTCTACAATAATTTTACGACCAGTTAAACCTGTATCTCCATGAGGTCCACCAATTACAAACTTTCCTGTTGGGTTTATATGGTATTTAATATCATCATTAAATAATCCTTGAATATGTTCAGGTAATTTAGCAATAACACGCGGGATTAATATTTTAACCATATCCTCACGAATTTTAGCTAACATGGCATCATCTGTAGCAAAATCATCATGTTGTGTAGAGATCACTATAGCATCTATACGTTGCGGTACGTTATCATCACTATATTCTATAGTAACTTGACTTTTAGAATCTGGACGTAAATAGGTGATGTCTTTATGCTCACGTCTTAATTCAGCTAATTCTTTTAAAATGGTATGAGATAAATCTAAAGCTAAAGGCATGTAGTTCTCAGTTTCGCTAGTTGCGTAACCAAACATCATACCTTGGTCTCCTGCACCTTGTTCTTCTTTGGTGTCTCTATCTACACCACGGCTAATATCGTCTGACTGTTCATGAATGGCAGAGAAGACTCCGCAAGAACTTCCATCAAACATGTATTCTCCTTTGGTATAACCAATTTTGTTAATGGTGTCTCTTGCAATTTTTTGAACATCTAAATAGGTTTTAGATTTAACTTCGCCAGCAAGAACAACCTGTCCTGTAGTTACTAAAGTCTCACAAGCTACTTTAGAATCTGTATCGAATGCTAGGAAATTGTCTATTAAAGCGTCGCTTATTTGGTCTGCTACTTTGTCTGGGTGTCCTTCGGATACACTCTCGGAGGTAAATAAATATGCCATAATCTAATTTATAATTATTAAATATGGAGGGGATTTGACGAAAACGTCTCAGGAAGTATGCACTGTCCTTTAGCATTTTTTAGTGAGGTTGCAATCAGTCAAATCTTTCCTCGTTATTATGACACAAAAGTACATATATTATTATAAAATCAAAAACTACTGCTGTTAATATAGGTTAAAAATAAAAAGGCCTTAAAAGATGTGTCTTTTAAGGCCTTTAAAATATGTGTAATAAATGTTATGTTGTTTTTAGTGTTCGTTCATTCTAAAATCTGGATAAGCATCCATGCCATGCTCATGGGCATCAAGGCCTTCAAGTTCTTCTCTTTCAGAAACACGAAGTCCCATGGTTTTCTTAAGTATAAAAATAATTATAAACGATGTTATAATACAGAATACAGCATAACATGCTACACCTATTAATTGACTAACAAATTGGTCCATTCCGGCTAATTCGCCAAAAATACCAACAGCTAAAGTTCCCCAAATACCACAAATTAAGTGTACTGCGATGGCACCAACTGGATCGTCTAATTTTAATTTGTCTATAAAACTAACGGCAAATACAATCAAAGCACCAGCTATAGCTCCTATAATAATAGCGTCTGTAGGACTCATTTGGTCTGCTCCAGCAGTAATACCAACTAATCCTCCAAGAATACCATTTAAAAACATGGTTAAATCTAAGTTTTTGTACAAGGCTGTAGATACAAGCATACAAACTACTCCTCCTGCAGCTGCAGCTAAACATGTTGTAACTAATGTTAATGATGTTAATGTTGGGTCTGCAGATAAAACTGAGCCACCGTTAAATCCAAACCATCCTAACCACAGGATTAAAACTCCTGCTGTAGCTAAAGGAATGTTGTGTCCTGGAATGGCTTGTGGTTTTCCGTCTTTAAATTTTCCAATACGCGGGCCTAATAAGCATACAGCAATAACTGCTGCCCATCCACCTACAGAGTGAACCAACGTAGAACCTGCGAAATCGTAGAACCCTAACTCGTCTAAGAATCCGCCTCCCCATTTCCAAGATCCTGCAATTGGGTATACAATTCCTACATATATAATAGCAAATATCATAAAAGGTACAATTTTCATACGTTCAGCTACGGCTCCAGATACTATGGTTGCAGCTGTTGCAGCGAACATTCCTTGGAATAAGAAGTCTGTCCAATACGTGTAACCTTCATTGTACGTTAAGTCTAGCGCGCCCTCTGCTGTAAGAGGTGAATCTAAACCAAAACCAGCAAAACCAAAGAAGCCGTTAAATTCTCCTGGATACATGAGGTTAAATCCAACCAAGCAATATAATAAGAGACCTATGGTTATGATAAATATATTTTTAAAAAGTATGTTTAATGTATTTTTTTGTCGTGTTAGCCCTATTTCTAAAAATGCAAAGCCAAGGTGCATAAAGAAAACTAGTGCAGTACAGATCATCATCCATACATTATTAATTGTTAATGATTCCATGTTTAAGTTTTTTACTGTTTATTTTAATGTTTCTCCTCCTTTTTCGCCGGTTCTAATTCTATAGCATTCTGATACAGATGAAACGAAAATTTTTCCATCTCCAACATCTCCTGTTCTTGCCGCATCCATAAGTGTTTTAATGGTGATTTCCTCAAAATCATCATTTACCACTATAGATAAGTATCTGCGCTGAATATCGCTAGTACTATAGCTAACGCCACGGTAAACATGTCCTGTTTTTTCGTTACCTAGACCTGTTACATCCCAGTAAGAGAAAAAATTCACACCAATTGAATGAAGCGCTGTCTTCACTTGAGAGAATTTTGATTTTCTAATAATTGCTTCAATTTTCTTCATAATTAATTATGGTTTTTCATTTTAGTTAATTTGAATTTACGAATTTTTGTTGTATTCATTGAGAATCTTTATTACGTTAAAAAGATGCCATGTAATTACATGGCATCTTTTTGTGCGTTTAAATATATGTGTGTTAAGGATTTATTATTCTAAATCTCTAACTCTTTTTCCGTGATATGCGATAGATCCGTGTTCAGAAATATCAAGACCAGCAATTTCTTCTTCTTCCGTTACTCTTAAGCCTCCACATGATTTCTTAATTATAAAAAGGAATACGTAAGAAAGTACAATACCCCAAATGGCATAAGCAATTACCCCAATTCCTTGAGCAGCAAGTTGGGCAACCCCACCACCATTAAATAATCCAATTCCAGTGTCTCCGTCTACTCCCCAAAGTCCAATAACTAAGGTTCCCCATACACCAGCAACACCGTGTACAGAAATAGCGCCAACAACATCATCAATTTTTAATTTCTTTTCAATAAAACCAATCGATAATACAACTAAGATACCACCTATTAATCCAGTTAATACAGATCCGCCTTCTGTCATGTTTCCACAACCAGCAGTTATACTTACTAAACCTGCAAGTGCGCCATTTAATGTCATTGCTAAATTTGGTTTTCCATTTTTAAACCATGTAAATAATAATGCGCTTAATGCTCCGGCAGCAGCAGCTAAATTTGTTACTAATACAACTTGTGATGCCGCAACAGAATCGTCGCCTCCCCAAGCTAATTGAGATCCACCATTAAAACCAAACCATCCTAGCCAAAGTATAAAAACACCTAAGGTAGCATACATTTGGTTGTGTCCATGCATTTCAACAGGTTCTCCATTTAGGTATTTTCCAATTCTTGGGCCTACCATCCATGCAGCTACTAAAGCAGCCCATCCACCAACAGAGTGTACAATTGAAGATCCTGCAAAGTCAATAAATTCAGCTGGCATCCATTCGGCATTTAGCCAACCACCATTCCATTCCCATCCACCAGCAATTGGGTAGATGATAGCGGTAAGTACAATACTAAAGATTGCATACGTGGTGTATTTGGTTCGACCCGCAATGGCTCCAGATACAATAGTTGCAGCTGTTGCAGCAAATACAGTTTGGAAAAACAAGTCTGCTGGACCTTGAGAGAATATAAATCCGCCCCAGTGAAAAAAACCACCGCCAGAGACGTCTGCTCCATACATTAAAGAGTATCCAATAAACCAAAAAGCTAATGAACCAACAGCAATGTCCAGAAAGTTTTTCATGGCAATGTTCACTGCGTTTTTAGAATCTGTCATTCCTGATTCGACAAGGAAAAATCCTGCTTGCATGAAAAATACTAGAATACCTGCAATAAGCATCCATAACATTCCCATGTCGTCTTTAACCGCTGCAGCTACTGCTGCTGCATCTTGAACTACAGGAGGGGTATTTAAAAATAGCATCATAAAAATATTTATTAGGGTTAGTAGTTAGTGAAAATTAAGTTGTGGTTATTTTAGTTTTTTTGATGTTAGGTCTTTTTTAGAAAGCATAAATTGCAGCTACAGTAAATGCAGCTAAATTGTCTGTAGCCATCCCGTCATTGTCTAGGTAAGGCATTGCGTCAGACCAAGAGTCTATTCTAAATTCTGGCTTTATAATTAAGTTTTCGATTGTGTAGCTACCAGTAAGTGTAAATGCTAATACAGTTTCATCGTCTATGTCAATAATCTCATCATCAAAATATCTTCCGTAAAATTCACCTCTTAGTCCTATGCTAAAAGCATCGCTAGCTGCGAATTGAGGATAGAATGCCGCACCGTAAAATCCAGATCCATCATTGTCGTTATAAGCAGCGTTAATTCCTAAGTAAAAAGAATCCGATAAATCGAAACCACCCGTATAGTCTATTTCGAAACCTAAACCATCATTGTTTCCGCTATCATAATATAAATTAAGATATTGTCCTTTGTAGCCTAATTGTGCACCAAAAGCATATTCTCCGGTTAAAGATGTGTCATTAGTATCCCAAGGGTTAGTTACTGCTAGCATTAAGCTTACATCTTCAGAAAGTGCAAAATCAGCTTTTAATCCCATGTGTGAGAATGGCCCGCTTGAGAATAAGTAAGATGTACTGTAATTGAAGTTAGCTGCTGGAGCAATAACTTCATAGCCTAAAAATGTATTCCAACGACCAAAAGTTAATGTTGTTTTATCAGAAACATTCCAGTACACGTAAGCTTGATTAACTATACCGTCAATGATGTCGCTGTTAAAAGTAGCTTCTTCTCCTCTAGGTCCAACAACTAAGTCAAGAACTGCTCCTGTTTTGGCGCCTTCATAAGAAAAAATAACATTTCCCATTCCTAAGGCAAATCCGCTTTTTTTAGCAAATGCAGTTCCGAAATTTTGTTCTGCATCATCTGGGGCTGTTAAATACGTTTGAAAATAAGCGTCGACACTACCGCTAATACTGAATTTTGGTTGTGATTCATCTGTGTCTTGAGCATAAATGCTAATTGATGCAAAAAATAATGCGATAGTAAAAAATTTCTTCATGTTTTGTGTGGTTTGTTTTGTTAATAACAAATCAAATCTAAGTAAAAAAGATTTGATACCCGCTAAAAAACAGGGGGTTGCATATGATTTTTATGATTTATTCAGTAATACCCCCTAAAAAATGAGGGTATTTTAAATAAATATTCGAAAAACACATTTTTTTGGAATTTTATTTTATCAAATTTTAAAGTAATTGTTAAATTTTGTAAATTATATGTAAGTAAATTATATTAAAATTAGCAAGAGTTTTGTTTATTGTTAAATTAGTTGCGATATCTTGTTTTGGAAATGGTAATGAATTCGTAAATTACATCCCTAAATAATTGTAATACTAAAATGAAAATTAAAGTATACCTATAATGTCATAAAAATTTAATGACAATTATTGCAGTAAAAAGTATACACTTATATTAGTACTTGCTATTAGCAAAAAATAACTAAACAACTAATGATTATGTTGAAGAAACAAGGGCTTTATTTGCCGGAATTTGAACACGACAATTGTGGTGCTGGATTTATTTGTAGTTTAACTGGAAGTAGGTCTAACGATATTATCCACAAAGCACTCGAAATTCTAGTAAAACTAGAACATAGAGGCGCTGTGAGTTCTGATGGTAAAACAGGGGATGGAGCTGGTATATTAATAGATATTCCCCATGATTTTTTTGTAAAATATTGTGATTTTGAATTGCCTACTCGAGGTGAGTATGCTGTTAGTAATATGTTTTTGCCAAAAAAACAAAACCAACGCGAATTTTGTGTTAATACATTTGAAAAATGTATAGCAGAACAAGGGTTAAAATTAATAGGTTGGCGTAATGCTCCGGTTAATAATAACGTTATTGGTAAAATTGCAGCAGTAAGTGAGCCTTTTATAAAACAAGTTTTTATTGGTAAAGGTAGTCCAGATCAAACAGATTTTGATTTTAATTTAAAATTATTCACGGCTAGAAAGATTGCAGAGCATACAGTATATAATTCAAAATTATCAGAATCTTCTTTCTTCTATTTTCCAAGTTTATCAACAAAAACTATAATATATAAAGGGCTGTTAATGCCTGAAGATATTAAAGAATATTATCTGGATTTATTAAATCCATTATTAGATGCTAAATTGGCATTGGTACATCAGCGTTTTTCAACCAATACGTTCCCAACTTGGGATTTAGCTCAGCCATTTCGTTACATGTGTCATAATGGAGAAATTAATACATTAAGAGGTAATGTTTCTCGTATGTTTTCTCGAGAAGAAATTATGCAAAGTGAATGGTTTGGAGACGATATTAAACGTGTGATTCCTACTATATTAAGAGGTAAGTCAGATTCTGCATCTATGGATATGGTTGTGGAATTGTTGTTAATGACGGGACGTTCTTTACCTGAAGTTATGATGATGTTAGTGCCAGAAGCTTGGGAGAAAAACAATACCATGTCTGATGCTAAAAAAGCCTTTTACGAATTTAATTCGTGTTTAATGGAGCCGTGGGATGGTCCAGCCTCTATTCCGTTTACCGATGGAAGTTATATTGGAGCGGTATTAGACCGAAATGGTTTACGTCCGTCAAGATATACCGTTACAAAAGATGATTTTGTGATTATGTCTTCAGAAACAGGGGTTGTAGATATTGAGCCGGAAAACATTAAATTCCACGGCCGTTTAGAGCCAGGAAAAATGTTTTTAGTAGATATGGATGAGGGGCGTATTGTAAATGATGAAGAAATTAAAGAAGAAATTGCTAATAAGCATCCTTACAGAGAATGGTTAAACAAAAACTTAATTCACCTAAAAGATATTCCTTATAGTACAGATCCTGTTGTTTTTGAAGAAGAAGATTTAACTGTTAGGCAAAGTGTATTTGGGTATACTCAAGAAGATTTAAATACTATTATAAAACCAATGGCACAAGCAGGGAAAGAACCTATTGGTTCGATGGGTAGTGATACTCCTATTGCTGTTTTGTCTGAGCGTCCACAGTTAATCTATAATTACTTTAAGCAATTATTTGCGCAGGTTACCAATCCGCCATTAGATGGTATTAGAGAAGAGTTAATTACAGATATTAGTCTAACATTAGGTAGTGACACTAACATTTTTGAAATTAGTGAATTTCATTGTCGTAAACTAAAAATTCAGAATCCAGTAATTTCTAAACAAGATTTAGATAAAATAAAACATCACGATAAAAGTCCAGATTATCAAGTAACTTCTATCTCAATTTTATATGATGTTGCTAAAGGAGTAAACGGGTTAGAAGATCGTTTGGAGGCTATTGTTGATACAGCAGAAAAAGCAATAGATTCGGGAACTAATATTATTATACTTTCTGACAGAAATGTGAGTAAGGATAAAGCTCCAATACCAGCATTACTAGCTTGCTCATATGTAAATCATGCTTTGTACAAGCGTAGTAAACGTTCTCAAATAAGTATTATAATAGAATCTGCAGAACCACGTGAGGTGCACCATTTTGCATTGTTATTTGGGTATGGTGCTAGTGCAATTAACCCGTATATGGTTAATGAAATTGTAGAGCAACAATTAGATTCACAAGATGTTACTGGTTTAGATTTTGAGCAGGCAGTACAAAATTATAATAAAGCAGTCGGAAAAGGGATTTTAAAGGTTATGAATAAAATAGGTATTTCGACCTTAAACTCTTACCGCGGTTCTCAACTTTTCGAGTGTATCGGAATAAATACAAAAGTTGTAGAGAAATACTTTCCGACAACAGCAACCCGTATTCAAGGTATTGGGTTAAATGAAATAGAAAAAGAAATTTCTAAACGTCATCAATGTGCTTATAAAAGTACTGAAATTGATGCTAATTTAGACTTAGAGATTGGTGGTCAATACAGATGGAGACGTAATGGAGAAAAACACTTGTTTAATCCTTTAACTATTGCAAAGCTTCAAGAATCTGTTCGTACTAACAAAAAAACAACATATAAAGAATATGCAGATTTAGTAAATAATCAGGCGAAAGATTTAATGACTATTCGTGGATTATTTGAGTTTACTAATTATGATCCAATTTCTATAGATGAAGTAGAACCATGGACAGAAATTGTAAAACGTTTTAAAACAGGAGCAATGTCTTATGGGTCTATTAGTAAAGAAGCTCATGAGAATTTAGCTATTGCTATGAACCGTATTGGAGGAAAGAGTAATTCTGGTGAAGGGGGAGAAGATCAAGATCGTTTTTACAAAGACTCCGATGGCGACTGGAAAAACAGTGCTATAAAGCAAGTGGCGTCTGGCCGTTTTGGAGTTACATCTAATTATTTGACTAGTGCTAAAGAGATTCAGATTAAAATGGCGCAAGGAGCGAAGCCAGGAGAAGGTGGGCAATTACCTGGGCCAAAAGTGAATCCTTCAATAGCAAAAACACGTAACTCTACACCTTATGTAGGATTAATTTCACCACCACCACATCACGATATTTACTCGATAGAAGATTTGTCACAATTAATTTATGATTTAAAATCAGCTAACAGAGAAGCACGAGTAAATGTTAAATTAGTTTCTGAAGTTGGGGTAGGAACAGTAGCAGCTGGGGTTGCAAAAGCTAAAGCAGATGTGATTTTGATTTCAGGATTTGATGGAGGTACGGGAGCATCGCCGCTTACATCATTAAAACATTGTGGTTTACCATGGGAACTTGGTGTAGCAGAGGCACAACAAACTTTAGTAATGAATGACTTAAGAAATCGTATCGTTTTAGAGTGTGATGGGCAGTTAAAAACTGGTCGTGATGTAGCAGTAGCGTGCTTATTAGGGGCAGAAGAATTTGGTTTTGCAACAGCTCCATTAGTTGCTTCAGGATGTATTATGATGCGTGTTTGCCATTTAAATACTTGTCCTGTTGGTATTGCAACTCAAAACCCTGAACTACGTAAAAAGTTTAAAGGTAAACCAGAACATGTGGTAAACTACATGTATTTTGTGGCTCAAGAATTACGTGAAATCATGGCGCAATTAGGATTTAGAACAATCAACGAAATGGTTGGGCAGTCTCAAAAATTAGATCGCAATCGTGCTATTGATCATTATAAGGCATCTGGAATAGATTTAACTCCAATCTTACATAAAGTAAAAACAGAGCCCTATGTAAAATTATACAATACAGAAACACAAGAACATCATTTAGAAAGTCATTTAGACTTCGAGATTATAGATAAAGCTCACCCAGCGTTATTCCGTAAAGAGAAAACGTACTTAGATTTATCAATTACTAATGTAGATCGTGCTGTTGGTGCGGTTGTAAGTAATGAAATATCTAAAATTTACGGGGCTCAAGGGTTACCAGAAAACACGCTAAACCTAAACTTTACAGGATCTGCAGGGCAAAGTTTTGGAGCATTTGCAACCAAAGGTTTAACTATGATCGTAAACGGAAATACAAACGATTATTTGGGAAAAGGTTTATCTGGAGCTAAGGTTGTTATTAAAGTACCTGAAGCGGCTACAATTGTTCCGGAAGAAAATGTAATAACAGGAAACGTAACTTTGTATGGAGCGACTTCTGGAGAAGTATATATAAATGGAAAAGCAGGAGAGCGCTTTTGTGTTAGAAACTCAGGAGCAAAAGCTGTTGTAGAAGGTATCGGAGATCATGGATGCGAGTATATGACTGGTGGTGTTGCAGTTGTGCTTGGTGAAGTAGGACGAAATTTTGGAGCAGGTATGAGTGGTGGTATTGCCTATGTTTTAGATAGTAAGAATACTTTTAGAAATAACTGTAATTCAGAAGATTTAAATTTAGATCCTGTGGTTTTAGATGAAGATATAGTGCAATTAAAAACACTAATCGAAAACCATTATAATGCTACTTTAAGTCCGTTAGCACAACGTATTTTAGAGCAATGGGAAGAATATTTACCAAAGTTTATAAAGGTTTTACCAGAAGAATATAAGCAAGCTTTAATTAAATTAGAACAAGAAAACCTTGTAACGCAATAGATATTATGGGAAAAATAACAGGATTTTTAGAATATAAACGTGAAGACGAAGGTTACGAACCGGTAGAAGAGCGTCTGAAAGACTACAAAGAATTTACAATTCCATTATCTGAGTCTGGTATAAAAAATCAGGGTGCGCGTTGTATGGATTGTGGAATTCCCTTTTGCCATAGTGGATGTCCGCTTGGGAATTTAATTCCAGATTTTAACGATAAAGTATATAAAGGAAAGTGGAAAGAAGCTGCAGCTATTTTACATTCTACAAATAATTTTCCAGAATTTACTGGTCGACTTTGTCCAGCGCCATGCGAAGAAGCTTGTGTGTTAGGGATTAATGAAGACCCTGTAAGTATTGAAAATATAGAAAAGAATATTGCAGAAACAGCATTTAAAGAAGGTTGGGTAATAGCTCGTCCGCCAAAAGAGCGTACAGGTAAAACAGTAGCTGTTGTAGGAGGAGGACCTTCAGGTTTGGCTGCTGCTCAGCAATTAAATCGCGCGGGTCATTTGGTTACTCTTTTTGAAAGAGATGATAAAGTTGGAGGATTGTTGCGTTATGGTATTCCTGATTTTAAATTAGAAAAAACAATCATAGACCGTCGTATAGAAGTTTTAGAAGAAGAAGGAATTATCTTTAAAACTAATGCGCATGTAGGTGTTAATATAGATGCAGAACAACTTAAAAAGGACTTTGATGCTGTTGTATTATGTGGTGGTGCTACTGTAAGACGTGGTATGCCAATCCCAGGAGCCGATTTAAATGGTGTTGTTCAGGCTATGGATTTCTTAAAGCAGAATAACAAGCGTGTTAGCGGAATCAAAGCTTTTGAAAACGAGATTTTAGCCACAGGAAAAAATGTTATTGTTATTGGAGGAGGAGACACAGGATCAGATTGTATAGGAACGTCTAATCGTCATGGAGCAAAATCGGTAACAAATTTTGAAATTTTAGATAAACCATCAGAAGGCAGACCAGCACATCAACCTTGGCCATATTGGCCTATGAAATTGAGAACAAGTTCTTCTCACAAAGAAGGTGTAGAACGTTTTTTTAGTATCTCTACAAAAGAATTCTTGGGCGATGGAAATGGCAACTTAAAAGGTTTAGTTACCGTGCAGGTTGAGTGGATTTTTAAACCTGGTGAGCGTCCGCAATTAAAAGAATTACCTGGAACAGAAAAAACTTGGGATTGTGATTTAGCTCTGTTGGCCTTAGGATTTACCGGAGCAGAGAAGACTATTGCAGAACAGTTAGGTTTGGATATGGATTTTAGAACAAACATTAAAGCAGATACTAATAATTATATGTCCAATGTCCCAGGAGTATTTGTTGCTGGTGATATGCGACGAGGACAGTCTTTAATTGTTTGGGCTATCTCAGAAGGAAGACAAGCTGCTTATCATGTAGATACATATTTAATGGGATCATCAAACTTACCTCTTAAAACAGGTATAGATTTGCCAAGAGTATAAAATCTGAATTAAAAAGTTAAATAATTAATATTTTCATAGGTTCTTTGTTTTAGATTTATGATATTTGAAATGCATATGAAAAAATACTTAGTAAATATAATTTCTATTAGTGTCGTTGTGATTCGTTCATGATGATAATGGAAGTGTATTTATAATGTAAAATATAATTAAAGCCTTCCATTTTTATGGAAGGCTTTTTTTGTGTTAGGCTATGTAAAAAAAAATATCATGGTTTAAATGTTATAAAAGAGTTAAAAAATGAAAAATTGATAAGGTTTTTTGTGTTGTTTATATGTTTCAATCATAAATTTTAAAAAATGTCAATTTTTTTATAATAAAAAGAAGAAATTGAACGTCATATATAAAACCGTTTAAATTGCTTTAAATCAGTTGTTTAAATATGCATTTTAAGTAATGAGTTTAGTCTATATGTATGCGGTGAAATTCTTTAAAAAACGACAAAAAATTAATTTAGAGCTCTCAAAGAAATAGAATTAGAGCAAAAGCTTTTATAAACAATATGAAAAATTTAAAAAAGTATAGTCACTCGATCACTCAAGATGCTTCATTACCTGCTGCTCAAGCGATGTTGCATGCAATCGGGTTAACAGATGAGGATTTGCAAAAACCATTTATTGGTATTGCTAGTACAGGTTACGAAGGTAACCCTTGTAACATGCATCTTAACGACTTAGCAACACACGTAAAAAAAGGAACCCAGAATGCAGATTTAGTAGGGTTGATTTTTAATACTATTGGTATTAGTGACGGTATATCTAATGGTACACCTGGAATGCGTTATTCATTAGTCTCTAGAGATATTATTGCAGATTCTGTAGAAACAGTGGTAGAAGGTATGAGTTATGACGGATTGGTTACTGTGGTGGGTTGCGATAAAAATATGCCTGGTGCTTTAATGGGAATGTTGCGTTTAAATAGACCTTCAGTTTTGGTGTATGGTGGTACTATTGCATCTGGTTGTCATAAAGGAGAAAAATTAGACATCATTTCTGCTTTTGAAGCTTATGGGAAAAAAGTCGCTGGTACTATTGACGATTCAGAATTTAAAGAAGTAGTGCATAAAGCATGTCCTGGAGCTGGTGCCTGTGGAGGTATGTATACAGCTAACACTATGGCTTCTGCTATTGAGGCTTTAGGGATGTCGTTACCTTTTAACTCATCTACACCTGCGGTTGGCGATGATAAATTAAAAGAAAAAGAATGTGCAAAAGCAGGAGAAGCTTTACGTTACTTATTAGAAAAAGATATAAAGCCTTCAGACATTGTAACTAAAAAGTCGTTAGAGAACGCATTTAGGTTAGTTACTGTTTTAGGAGGGTCTACAAATGCAGTGCTTCACTTTTTAGCAATCGCTAAAGCAGCTAAAATAGAATTTACTTTAAAAGATTTTAAAAGAATTAGTGACGAGACACCATTGTTAGCAGATTTAAAGCCAAGTGGTAAATATTCTATGGAAGATTTACATGGTGTTGGAGGTATTCCGGGTGTTTTAAAATACATGTTAGAAAACAATATGCTACATGGTGATTGTTTAACAGTTACAGGGAAGACTATTGCAGAAAACTTAAAAGATGTTCCTAATTTAATAGAGGGACAACAAATTATAAAACCACTTGCTACACCAATTAAAGAAACAGGCCACATTAGAATATTATTTGGAAACTTAGCAACAGAAGGCGCTGTTGCTAAAATAACTGGAAAAGAAGGACTATCTTTTAAAGGAACGGCAAATGTATTTAATAGTGAAGCGGAGGTGAATGAAGGTATAAAAAATGGTAAAGTAAAAAAGGGTGATGTTATTATTATCCGTTACGAGGGACCTAAAGGAGCGCCTGGCATGCCAGAAATGTTAAAGCCAACATCATCTATTATGGGGGCTGGACTAGGTAAAGACGTAGCAATGATAACAGATGGCCGTTTCTCTGGTGGTTCTCATGGTTTTGTGGTTGGTCACGTCTCCCCAGAAGCTCAAGAAGGCGGTAATATTGCATTGGTTGAAAATGGTGATATCATTTTTATTGATGCAGAAAATAATACTATAAATATTGAAATCTCTGAAGAACTGTTGGCGAAAAGAAGAGCAAATTGGGTTGCTCCTAAATTGAAAGCAGAACGTGGAGTATTGTATAAATATGCGAAAACAGTATCGTCGGCATCAAAAGGATGTGTGACTGATGAATTTTAATTTTTTACTATGGACATAGAAACAGTAAAAACAACAGATGTAGCTACAGCGAAAACCGTACGTATTTCAGGTAGCGAAGCTATTATTAAATGTATGATAGCTGAAGGTGTTGAAACGCTTTACGGATATCCTGGAGGAGCAATCATGCCGGTTTACGATGAACTTTATAAATATAGAGACCAAATTCATCATGTTTTAACACGTCATGAACAAGGTGCTGCACATGCAGCTCAAGGTTATGCACGTATTTCAGGAAAAGTAGGGGTCGCTCTAGCAACCTCTGGACCTGGAGCAACAAACTTGATAACTGGAATTGCAGATGCCCAAATAGATTCCACGCCTTTAGTCTGTATTACCGGACAAGTTGCTTCTCATCTTTTAGGAAGCGATGCGTTTCAAGAAACAGATATAGTAGGAATCTCTACACCTGTTACTAAGTGGAATGTTCAAATTACAAAAGCAGCAGATATTCCAGAGGTTATGGCAAAAGCATTTTATATTGCTAAAAGCGGACGCCCAGGGCCTGTTTTAGTAGATATAACCAAGGATGCACAGTTTGAAGAATTTGATTTTAGTTATAAAAAGTGTACCTCAGTACGTAGCTATAAAGCATCTTGTAAGCCAAATATTGAAGCAATTCAAAAGGCAGCAAATTTAATCAATGGTGCAAAAAAACCAATGATAGTTTGGGGACAAGGTGTGATTTTAGGAAAAGCAGAAGCCGAATTAAAAGCTGTTATTGAAAAAGCAGGTATACCTTCAGCTTGGACGATTTTAGGAGCGTCAGCCATACCAACAGAACATCCCTTAAATATAGGTATGGTAGGTATGCATGGAAACTATGCTCCAAACATGTTAACAAATGAATGCGATGTTTTAATTGCAATAGGAATGCGTTTTGACGATCGTGTTACAGGTAATTTATCTACATATGCTAAGCAAGCAAAAGTGATTCATTTTGAAATAGATCCCGCAGAGATTGACAAAAATGTAAAAACAGATGTTGCTGTACTAGGAGATTCTAAATTAAGCTTAGCAGAATTACTTCCGTTTTTAAATGAAACTTCTCATAACGAATGGCATCAGAAATTTAAAGATTTATATGCTATTGAGTTTGAAAAAGTTATAAAAGACGATTTGCACCCAACTAAAGAAGGTTTAACAATGGGTGAAGTTATTAATCAAATCAATGTGCAATCTAAAGGCGATGCAGCTATTGTCTCCGATGTTGGGCAACACCAAATGATTGCATGTCGTTATGCGAAATTTAATAAAACAAAAAGCAATATAACTTCTGGTGGTTTGGGTACTATGGGATTTGGTTTACCGGCGGCTATAGGAGCTAAAATGGCAGCGCCAGAACGGGATGTGGTTGTAATTATTGGAGACGGAGGCTTCCAAATGAATATTCAAGAATTGGGAACTATTTTTCAACAAAAAGTACCTGTTAAAATAGTTGTGTTAAATAACGAATTTTTGGGTATGGTGCGCCAATGGCAGCAATTGTTTTTCGATAAGCGTTATGCGTCTACAGAAATGACTAATCCAGACTTTGTAACAATTGCTAAAGGCTATTATATAGCAGCCAAGAAAATAACTAAACGTGAAGAATTGGCTGGAGCAATTGAAGAGATGATGACTCACGAAGGTGCTTATTTTTTGGAGGTTTGTGTAGAGAAGGAAGATAATGTATTCCCAATGATACCTACAGGAGCTTCAGTTTCAGATATTAGATTAAGTTAATTATGGAAAGTAATCAAAATACATATACAATATCGATTTATACAGAGAACAATATTGGTCTTTTAAATCGAATTTCAGCAATTTTTCAACGCCGTCATATTAATATTGAAAGTTTAAATACATCAATTTCAGAAATAGAAGATGTATCTAGATTTACAATAGTTGTAAAATTAGAAGAAGATAGAATTAAGAAAATTGTTGGTCAGATAGAAAAGCAAGTTGAGGTTATAAAAGCGTATTACCATACAGATGAAGAAACCATCTATCAAGAATCTTGCATGTTTAAATTAAAATCTGATTTATTATTTGAAGAACGCGAAATACAAAATATAATAAAAGAAAGTAACGCAAGAATTGTAACCGTAAATAAAGAGTTTTTTGTGCTTGAAAAATCAGGAAAAAGAAACGAAATCGAACAATTATATCGCGATTTTAGTGTCTACGGTATTATGCAATTTGTGCGTTCTGGGCGTATTGCTGTAACTAAAGAAGAAATGAAAATATCACAAATGCTAACAGCATTTAATTAATTAAAACAAAATGGCAAATTATTTTAACACCTTATCATTAAGAAATCAATTAAAACAATTATCTAAATGTCGTTTTATGGCATCTTCAGAATTTGAAGATGGTGTAAATGCACTAAAAGGTAAAAAAATCGTCATTGTAGGATGTGGCGCACAAGGATTAAACCAAGGATTAAACATGAGAGATTCTGGTTTAGATATTTCTTATGCTTTACGTGCTGCTGCAATTAAAGAAAAACGTGCATCTTATGTAAATGCTACTGAAAATAATTTTACAGTGGGAACTTACGAAGATCTAATTCCTACAGCAGATTTGGTCTTGAATTTAACTCCAGACAAGCAACATACAAATGTTGTAGAAACAATTATGCCTTTAATGAAAAAAGGCGCAACTTTATCGTATTCTCATGGGTTTAATATTGTTGAAGAAGGTACTCAAATACGTGAGGATCTTACCGTAATTATGGTTGCCCCAAAATGTCCAGGAACAGAAGTTCGTGAAGAATATAAAAGAGGATTTGGTGTGCCAACACTAATTGCAGTTCACCCAGAAAACGATCCAGAAGGAAAAGGTTTAGCACAAGCTAAAGCATATGCAGTAGCGACAGGAGGAGATAAAGCAGGTGTTTTAGAGTCCTCTTTTGTAGCAGAGGTAAAGAGTGATTTAATGGGAGAGCAAACTATTTTATGTGGCGCGTTACAAACTGGATCTATTTTATGCTTTGATAAAATGGTTGAAGAAGGTATCGAGCCAGGGTATGCTGCTAAGCTTATTCAGTACGGTTGGGAAACGGTAACAGAAGCATTAAAACATGGGGGAATTACTACTATGATGGACCGTTTATCTAACCCAGCAAAAATTAAAGCATATAAATTATCTGAAGAATTAAAAGATATTTTACGTCCGCTTTTCGAAAAGCATATGGACGATATTATTTCAGGTCATTTCTCTAAAACAATGATGGAAGATTGGGCTAACGATGATGTTAATTTATTAACATGGAGAGAAGCTACCGGAGAAACAGCATTTGAAAAAACACCATTAACATCAGAAAAAATCTCTGAGCAAGACTATTTTGATAAAGGAGTATTAATGGTAGCTATCGTTAAATCTGGTGTAGAGCTAGCATTTGAAACTATGGTAAGTGCAGGAATTATTGAAGAATCTGCATATTACGAATCATTACATGAATTACCTTTAATTGCAAATACAATTGCTAGAAAGAAATTATACGAAATGAACCGCGTAATTTCTGATACTGCTGAATACGGATGTTATTTATTTGATCATGCAGCTAAGCCTTTATTAGTAGATTTTATGAAAGGCATTAAAACAGATGTAATAGGTAAAACATACTCTACATCTAACGAGGTTGATAATATTGAATTAATTGCTGTAAACGATGCGATTAGAAATCATCCTATCGAAGCTATAGGAAAGTCGCTAAGAACCGCTATGACTGCAATGAAAACAATAAAAACTGATGTTGACGAAGACGCATCGGTACTAGCCTAATAACTTATGCAAACTGAAAATAAAATATATTTTCCTAGTTTAAAAGCCGTACAAGCAGCAGCCGAACGTTTAAAGTCGGTTGTTGTTTCTACGCCTTTAAATCAAAATTTACAATATTCTAAACGATTCGCAGCTAATGTGTTGTTTAAGCGTGAAGATTTACAATTAGTACGTTCTTATAAAATACGTGGGGCATACAACCGAATTTCTTCTTTAACTAAAGAACAAATGGATAAAGGTATTGTGTGTGCAAGTGCTGGAAACCATGCGCAAGGTGTAGCCTTATCTTGTAAATTATTAAAAATAAAAGGTACCATTTTTATGCCTTCACCAACGCCCAATCAGAAAATTGAGCAGGTAAAAATGTTTGGTGAAGAGTATACTAATATTGTTTTAGTAGGTGATACTTTTGATGATGCTTACCATGCATCTATGCTAGAATGCGAACGTTTAGGCAAAACATTTATTCATCCATTTAACGATAAAGAAGTAATTGAAGGGCAAGCTACTATTGGACTTGAAATATTAAGTCAGACAAATGTGCCTCTAGATTATGTGTTTATTCCAGTAGGTGGTGGCGGATTGGCTTCGGGATTATCAACAGTTTTTAAGCAACTGTCTCCAAATACAAAAATTATTGGTGTAGAGCCTGCTGGGGCACCTTCAATGAAAACATCAATAAAAAATGGATACAATACAGAGTTAAAAACTATTGAAAATTTTGTAGATGGTGCGGCTGTAAAAAAAGTAGGAGATAGAACATTTGAAATTTGTCGTCATAATTTAACAGAAGTGGTCGCTGTCCCAGAAGGTAAAGTCTGTGAAACCATTTTAGAATTATATAATAAAGATGCCGTAGTTGTAGAGCCAGCAGGAGCATTAAGTGTATCTGCACTTGATTTTTATGCTGAAGAAATTAAAGGTAAAAATGTAGTTTGTGTAATTAGTGGAAGTAATAATGATATTACACGTACAGCAGAAATTAAAGAACGTGCTTTATTATATACTAATTTAAAACACTATTTTATAGTAAAATTTCCGCAACGAGCGGGAGCATTAAAAGAATTCGTGGCAGAAATTTTAGGACCAAACGATGATATTACATATTTTCAATATGCTAAGAAAACAAACCGCGAAAATGGATCGGCTGTAGTAGGGATAGAATTAAAATCAGCTAAAGATTTGGATCCTCTAATGAAAAAAATGAAATCCAGAAATTTCTTTGGCGATTATATAAACGATAACCAAGACCTATTTCAGTTTTTAGTATAAGCTTAACTATTTGTAAACTACAATAGGAAATTAAAGCTGTATATTTAATATAATAACAGTTTAAATAAAATTAGATTATGCATACACCTTTTAAAGACATTCCACAACAATATAAAATTACAACAGAAATAAATCAAAATACATATTTAGTAGACGGGCAATTAAAAATTTGGTCTGGAACTACAGCAAATGTGTATTCTTCTATTTCATCTACACCAGATTATAAGCCCACATTATTAGGTAAAATCCCTCAGCTTGGTAAGGAGGAGGCATTAGAAGCATTAAATTCTGCTTGTAATGCTTACGGAAAAGGGCAAGGTGTATGGCCAACAATGAAAGTTAAAGATCGTGTTGCTTGTATGGAAAAGTTTGTTGAACAAATGAAAACCAAACGAGACCAAGTTGTAAAGTTGTTAATGTGGGAGATTGGTAAAAGTTTGCCTGATTCTGAAAAGGAATTTGATAGAACGGTAGATTATATTTACGATACTATTGAAGAATATAAACAGTTAGATCGTGATAGTGCAAAGTTTGAAAAACATGGAGGGGTCAATGCTCATATTAGAAGAGGAGCTTTAGGAGTAGTATTGTGCTTAGGCCCTTATAATTATCCTTTAAACGAAACCTTTGCATTGTTAATTCCTGCTATTATTATGGGAAATACGGTGATTTTTAAACCGGCTAAACATGGGGTTTTATTAATGACTCCTTTATTAGAAGCGTTTCAAACTAGTTTTCCTAAAGGTGTGGTAAATATCATTTACGGTCGAGGCCGAGTTGTCGCAACTCCAATTATGGAAAATGGACGTGTAGATGTGTTAGCACTTATAGGCAATAGTACATCGGCAAATGCACTTCAAGATAGTCATCCAAGACAAAATAGATTGCGATTAGTTTTAGGGTTAGAAGCTAAAAACCCAGCAATTGTCTTGCCAGATGCAGATTTAGATTTAGCGATAGATGAATGTATTGCTGGAACTTTGTCTTTTAATGGGCAACGCTGTACGGCATTAAAAGTATTATATGTTCATGAAAATATAATAGAAGAATTTAATAAGCGTTTCTCTGCACGAGTAGATGCACTAGCATTCGGAAATCCCTGGGATCAAGGTGTTAAATTAACGCCTTTACCTGAGCCTGGCAAGCCGGCATATATTCAAGAATTAATAGACGATGCTCTAGAGCAAGGAGCTTCAATTTTAAATGCTAAAGGTGGAGATACTACAGATAATTATATATTTCCTGCTGTTTTATATCCTGTGAGTAAAAATATGCGTGTTTTTAAAGAAGAACAATTCGGACCAGTAATTCCGGTGTTGTCTTTTAAAGATATACAAGAGCCGCTTCATGATATGGCCGAGTCCAATTATGGTCAGCAAGTAAGCATATTTGGTAAAAATGTAAAAACCTTAGCACCGCTAATAGATACTTTGGTTAATTTAGTTTGTCGTGTAAACCTTAATAGTTCGTGCCAACGTGGACCAGATGTGTATCCTTTTACCGGTCGTAAAGATTCTGCCGTCGGAACTTTAAGTGTGCATGATGCATTACGTTCTTTTTCAATACGAACCTTTGTCGCTTCTAAAGATAATGACTATAATAATGCGATATTAAATGAACTCCTTGATACCAAGGCTTCTAATTTTATTAGCACAGATTATATTTTATAAAATAATTGATAAAAAGTTAATTGATATATTGAATTAATTTGTACATTTGGTTTATGATTCTTATTAAAAATATAATACGTCCATCTAGTCCCGCAATTGCATTGCGCCGACGCCGCAGTGCACACTAAATCTTCTAGAGTTGTTCACCTAATTTCACGTATTTATTTTTTTATTTTGATTACATCACTTTATACATTTTACACACAACATATGGTTATTTTAAATAATAATCGCTTTATGTTACGCCCTATTGTATTGCGCCGCCCGTTAGGGTGCTTTATATTTTAGGAACTTTTAGGTGTGTCCAGTTCTATTTCTAGAAATCAATACTTTTTAACTTTTTAATTTTAAAATCAAAACAATGGAAATTGTTATTGCAGACAAGTCGCATACAGTTTATGCTGAAATTATTTGTGAAACTATAGCAGATTCTGCTAGAGTAAGAGGTACAGGGATTGCAAAAAGAACGCCCGAGTATATCATACAAAGAATAATTAATGGAAATGCCGTTATCGCTTTAGAGGATGGTAAGTTTGCGGGTTTCTGCTATATTGAAGCTTGGGGACATGGGAAATTCGTAGCAAACTCAGGTTTAATTGTACATCCTGATTTTAGAAATAGAGGGTTAGCTAAAGAAATTAAACATAAAATTTTCAATCATTCTATAACAAAATATCCTAAAGCTAAAGTTTTTAGTATTACTACAGGATTGCCTGTTATGAAAATGAATTCAGATCTAGGGTATAAACCCGTTACATTTTCAGAATTAACAGACGATCAGACCTTTTGGAAAGGTTGCCAAACGTGTAAGAATTATGACGTTTTACAACGTACAGAACAAAAAATGTGTTTATGTACAGGTATGTTGTACGATCCAGATAAGCAGCCTCCAAAAGACCAAAAACCAGTTAAGTCTAAAGTATTTAATCGATTAAAAAGCATTAAGGAACATTTGTTTTTAAAAAAATAACACAAATATCAACATGAAAAAATTAGTAATAGCATACAGTGGAGGTTTAGATACATCATATTGTGCTGTAAGTTTATCAAAAGAGTACGATGTTCATGCCGTAAGTGTTAATACCGGCGGTTTTACTAAAGAAGAGATTAGTCATATAGAAAGTAACGCTTATAAAATGGGCGTGACTACTTATAAAAATATAGATGCAGTTGCTACATTTTATAACAAAGTTGTAAAATATTTAATATTTGGTAATGTATTAAAAAATAATACTTATCCATTATCGGTAAGTGCAGAACGTATTATTCAGGCTATAGAAATAGTTGAATATGCAAAAAGTATTGGTGCAAAATATATTGCTCACGGTAGCACGGGAGCAGGAAACGACCAAGTGCGTTTCGATATGATTTTTCAAATCTTGGCACCTGAAATTGAAATTATCACGCCTATTAGAGATCAGAAATTAGCCAGACAAACAGAAATCGATTATTTGGTTGCCAATGGTATAGATATGAATTGGGCAAAAGCGAAATATTCTGTAAACAAAGGGCTTTGGGGCACTAGTGTAGGTGGAGAAGAGACTTTAACTTCAGAAAAACCTTTACCTAGCGAAGCTTATCCGTCTCAATTAGAAAAAACAGACGAGCAAAAAGTAACATTAACCTTTAAAAAAGGAGAGTTTGTTGCTTTTAACGGAACCGAAGCTGCACCAGAAAAAAATATTGAAGCATTAAATGAAATTGCTTCAAAGTACGCCATAGGAAGAGATATTCATGTTGGTGATACTATTGTTGGAATTAAAGGGCGTGTAGGTTTTGAAGCTGCTGCTGCTTTAATCACTGTAAAAGCACACCATTTATTAGAAAAGCACACGCTTACTAAATGGCAAATGCAACATAAAGATTATCTATCTAGTTTTTACGGGATGCATTTACACGAAGGCCAGTTTCTAGACCCCGTAATGCGCGATATGGAGGCCTTTTTAGAAAGTAGTCAGGAGAATGTTTCTGGTGATGTTGTAGTTACGCTGAAGCCTTATCATTTCTCTTTAGATGGAATTTCGTCTAAACACGATTTAATGAATTCATCATTTGCTAGTTATGGAGAAGAAAATAAAGGGTGGACTGCAGACGATGCTAAAGGATTTATTAAAATACTTGGAAACCAGAATAAAATATATCAACTCGTAAATAAAAAGTCATGATACAAGCTGGAATTGTAGGAGGCGCAGGATATACTGCAGGAGAACTGATTAGAATATTAATGTATCATCCACAGGTAAATATCAATTTTATTTACAGTACGTCTAATGCCGGAAATCCTGTTAGTAAAGTGCATCAAGATTTAATTGGGTCTACAGATTTACAATTTACAGATACCATTAATGCCGATGTAGATGTGTTATTTTTATGCTTAGGACACGGAAATTCTACAGCGTTTTTAGAAAATAATAGCTTTTCTGATGCGACTAAGATTATAGATTTAAGTAACGATTTTAGATTAGAAGCCGATGCTAATTTTAACGGTATGGAATTCGTTTACGGACTTCCAGAACTAAATAAAGAAGCGATTGTTAATGCTAAATATTTGGCAAACCCAGGATGCTTTGCAACGGCAATTCAGTTGGCTTTATTACCATTAGCATCAGATGGGAAATTTAAAGACGATGTGCATATAAATGCCGTAACAGGAGCAACAGGAGCCGGAACATCACTATCTGCAACCACACATTTTACGTGGAGAGATAATAATTTTTCGTACTACAAGCCTTTTACGCATCAGCATTTAGGAGAAATCAATCAGTCGGTAAAGCAATTACAAAGTGATTTTAATTCAGAAATCATTTTTATGCCAAATCGCGGTGATTTTTCACGCGGCATTTTTGCGACAGCTTACACCAAATTTGAAGGCACGTTAGAAGATGCTAAAACATTATATAAATCTTTTTATAAGGATGCAAAATTTACAGTAGTTTCAGATGAAGATATTCATTTAAAACAAGTGGTAAACACTAATAAATGTATCCTTCATTTACATAAACATAACGACAAATTATTGGTAACAAGTATTATCGATAATTTATTAAAGGGCGCTTCAGGACAGGCTGTCCAAAACATGAATTTGATGTTTGGATTTGAAGAGACAGCAGGTATACAACTAAAAGCTACTTATTTCTAAATCAACTAACTTATGAAAATTGCTATAATTGGAACTGGAAATTTAGGGTATTCTATCGCTAAAGGTTTAATAATCGATAATGCATTTACAACGCTATATTTAACCAAAAGAAATATTGAAACGTTACAGGAATTTGAAGGTTATAAAAATGTAACTCTTACAAGTGATAATGTTGAAGCTGTTCAGAAATCTGATATTTTAATTTTTGCAGTGCAACCTGCACATTTTGAAAATGTTTTGCAAGAAATCACTCCGTTTTTAACAGAGAAACATGTTTTAATTTCTACCATTACAGGTTTTTTAATTCCTAGAATGGAAGCAATTGTTGGTGAGAACCAATTTATAATTCGTGCTATGCCTAATACAGCTATTGCTGTAGGTAAATCTATGACATGTATTTGTAGTAATACTCAAGGTACTAAACGTGTTAAAATTGCAGAAGCCATATTTAATCGGTTAGGACATACTTTAATTATTCCAGAAAGTCAAATGCAAGCCGCAACAGTAGTTTGTGCCAGTGGTGTTGCCTTTTGGATGCGATTAATTCGTGCCACAACTCAAGCGGCAATACAATTAGGTTTCGATGCCGAAGAAGCTCAAGAATTATCGATGCATACTTGCGAAGGAGCAGCTAGTTTACTTATTCAAACTGGGAATCATCCAGAGGAAGAAATCGATAAGGTTACCACGCCAAAAGGCTGTACCATTGAAGGATTAAACGAAATGGAACACAAAGGGTTGAGTTCGTCTTTAATTCAGGGAATGGTAGCATCTTACAATAAAATTAGCAATATTAAAAAAGAACAAATATGAGTTTGTTTCCAGTATATCCGCTTTACGATATTACCCCTGTAAAAGCGAAAGACGTTTTTGTTTACGACGACAAAAATGTAGAATATTTAGATTTATACGGTGGCCATGCTGTAATTTCAATTGGTCATGCGCACCCAACCTATGTAGACCGTTTAACGCGTCAGTTAAACGAAATTGCATTTTATAGTAATGCCATTCAAAACCCGTTGCAAGAACAATTGGCAGCAGAATTAGCCGACTTTTCAGGATGTAAAGACTATCAGTTGTTTTTATGTAACTCAGGAGCAGAAGCGAATGAGAATGCCTTGAAACTGGCATCCTTTCATAATGAAAAATCTAAAATTATTGCCTTTAAAAACGGATTCCACGGAAGAACTTCTGCTGCAGTAGCAGCTACCGATAATCCTAAAATTGTAGCACCATTAAACGCCCAACAAAATGTAGCGTTTTTTGAACTAGGCGATTTAGAAGGTGTAGAACAAGCATTAAAAAATAACGATGTTTGTGCTGTAATTATAGAGTTTATTCAAGGTGTAGGTGGTTTAGACGAAAGCACAACCGCATTTTATCAAGGTCTTGAAAAATTATGTAAAACGTATAACACATGTTTTATAGCCGATGAGGTACAATCGGGCTTTGGTAGAACAGGCGATTTCTTCGCATTTCAAAAGCATAATATTACGCCAGATATTATTTCTATGGCAAAAGGTATGGGGAATGGGTTTCCTATTGGAGGTATTTTAATTCATCCTGATATTAAAGGGGCTTTCGGAATGTTAGGGACAACCTTTGGAGGAAATCACTTAGCTTGTGCAGCTTCAATTGCTGTTTTAGATGTACTTAAAGCAGAAGATTTACTAGCGCACACTAAAGCAATTTCAGCATATTTTATTGAAAAAGCGAACGCATTACCACAATTAAAATCAATTAAAGGTCGTGGTTTAATGTTAGGATTAGAATTCGATTTTCCGATTTCCGACCTTAGAAAAAAACTTATTTTCGACCATCACATTTTCACAGGAAGTGCTAAAAAACCTAACTTATTAAGAATACTTCCGCCATTAACAATTCAAAAAGAACACTTAGATGTCTTTTTTGAAGCCTTAAAATCAGAATTAACATAGCATGAAAAAATACACGCAAATTTCAGATATATCGAACCTTTCAGAAACTATAAAAGAAGCCATTCTTTTAAAGATGAATCCTTTTGAGCATCAGCAATTAGGTAAAAATAAAACCTTAGTGATGTTGTTTTTTAACTCGAGTTTACGGACGCGGTTAAGCACAGAAAAGGCTGCTAAAAACCTAGGAATGGAGGTGATGAGTTTAAATGTAAATGATGCGTGGAATTTAGAGTTTGAAGATGGAACGGTCATGGATGCTAGTACTTCCGAGCATGTCAAGGAAGCAGCAGCGGTTATTTCGCAATATGCAGATATTATTGCGGTGCGTGCTTTCCCAACTTTAGTAGATAAAGAAAAAGATTATGCAGAGCTGGTTATTAAAAGTTTTGAAAAGTATGCCACTGTGCCTATAGTAAATATGGAAAGTGCAACGGCACATCCCTTACAAGCCTTGGCAGATGCGATTACCATTTCAGAATTATCGGAAAAAGCTCGACCAAAAGTTGTAATGACATGGGCGCCACACCCCAAGGCATTGCCGCAAGCAGTACCCAATTCGTTTGTAGAAATGATGCAAAAAATGGAGGTCGATTTAACCATTACACATCCCGAAGGCTATGAACTTGACCCTAAAATCACAAAAGATACGCCAATAGTTTATAACCAAGATGAGGCACTTAAAGATGCCGATTTTGTGTATGCAAAGAACTGGAGTAGTTTTACAGATTACGGTCAGATTTTAAATAGAGACAGAAATTGGATGGTGACTAAAGAAAAATTAGGTCATGCTAAATTTATGCACTGTTTACCGGTAAGACGTAATGTTGTGGTTGAGGATGCTGTTTTAGATAGCGACCAGTCTGTTGTGATGCAAGAAGCTAATAATAGAACATTCGCTGCACAAATAGTAATGAAAGAAATACTTGAAAACCTATAATATGGAAACATTAAAAGTGGTAAAAATAGGTGGTAATATTATTGATGACGATGCTGCCTTAGCTGAATTCTTAAAAGGTTTTGCTACACTTAAAGGTCCTAAAATATTAGTTCATGGCGGTGGGAAATTAGCGACTAAAATGGCGAAATCCATGAATATTGAAGTGCAAATGGTAGATGGAAGACGCATTACAGATGGCGATACTTTAGATATTATTACCATGGTGTACGGCGGAAAAATCAATAAAAACATTATTGCACAATTACAAGCGAATAGGTGTAATAGTGTCGGGTTTACGGGAGCTGATGGAAATGCAATAGTTTCTGAAAAACGCCCGGTAAAAACTATAGATTACGGATTTGTAGGCGATGTAAAACACGTCAACACCAAAGTGCCAAAAGTACTCCTAGAAAACGATATTACGCCCGTGTTTTGTGCCATTACACATGACGGAAACGGACAATTATTAAATACCAATGCAGATACTGTAACTTCTGAATTGGCTATTGCTTTTGCAGATTTGTATCAAGTAGAGTTGTATTATTGTTTTGAAAAAGATGGTGTATTGTTAGATGTAAATGATGCAAATTCGGTAATTGAAGATATTAACACAAAAAATTATGAGACGTTAAAAGCAGATGGTATTATAACAGACGGGATGCTACCTAAGTTAGATAATTGTTTTTATGCCATTTCTAATCGAGTGAGTAAAGTGTGCTTAGGAAAACCTGACATGCTATTTAATCAGAATACAAAACACACAACCATACAAGCCTAATGACAACGCAACAATTAACAGAGGAGGCCATTGCTTTATTAAAGCGTTTAATTGAAACGCAGTCTTTTTCTTCAGAAGAAGATAAAACAGCAGAGCTTATAGAAGCTTGGTTTAAAGAAAAAAACATTCCGTATACGCGCACCAAAAATAATGTTTGGGCTACCAATAAAGATTTTACAGAAGGAAAACCTACACTGCTTTTAAACTCGCATCACGATACGGTTAAACCCAATAACGGATACACTAAAGACCCGTTTAAAGCTATAGTAGAAGATGGCAAATTATATGGTTTAGGAAGTAATGATGCTGGAGGTTGCTTGGTGTCTTTAATTGCAACATTTACCTATTTTTACGATAAGCCAAACTTAAAATATAATTTGGTTATTGTGGCTTCTGCCGAAGAAGAAAGCAGCGGACCAAATGGTTTAAATAGTATGTTATCTATAATTCCAAAAGTAGATGTAGCTATAGTTGGAGAACCTACATTAATGAATTTGGCTGTAGCCGAAAAAGGCTTAGTGGTTTTTGATGCTAAAGTAAAAGGAACTCCTAGTCATGCCGCTCACCCTAACGATGATAACGCTATTTACAATACAATAGAGGTGTTAAATTGGTTTAAAAATTATAAATTCGATAGGCCTTCAGAAACTTTAGGCGATGTAAAAATGACGGTCTCTCAGATTTCTGCTGGAAAACAACATAATGCCATTCCTGCCGAAGTAGAATTGGTTATAGATGTACGTGTAAACGATAAATATACCAATGCAGAGATTAACGATATTTTGGTAAGAGAAGCGCCTTGTACAGAGATTAAAGCACGTAGTTTACGCTTAAATTCATCATCTATTCCTAAGGATCACGAATTGGTAAAAGCAGGTATCGAAATAGGTCGTAGCACCTACGGTTCGCCAACATTATCAGATCAATCTGTTTTAAGTTGTTCGTCTTTAAAATTAGGGCCAGGAGATAGTACACGATCACATTCTGCAGACGAATTTATTTATTTAAATGAAATTGAAGAAGGTGTTGCGATTTACATTCAGTTATTAGAAAAAATATTATAATGATTTAAGTTGCATGTTCAGCTTAAACTATAAAAATCTTAACTTATGAAACTTTGGGATAAAGGGCTTTCAATAGATAAAAAAATAGAACAATTTACTGTTGGTAACGATAGAGAAATCGATATTCATATAGCGAAGTACGATGTTATAGCGTCTAAAGCTCACGCTAAAATGTTACAAAGCATTAATATTATTACTACTGAAGAATTAGAACAATTACTTGGGGGTTTAGATGAGTTAGCCGCTCAGATTGAAGCGGGAACTTTTCAAATAGAAGAGAGTTTTGAAGATGTGCATTCTAAAATAGAATTTGAACTGACAAAATCTTTAGGTGAGGTAGGAAAAAAAATACATACTGCACGGTCTAGAAACGACCAAGTTTTAGTGGCACTTCAATTGTATTTTAAAGAAGAATTAAAAACCATACAGGACAAAACCAAAACGTTTTTCGATACCTTAATTGGTTTAGCCGAAACCCATAAAGATGCTTTATTACCTGGCTACACGCATTTACAAGTGGCTATGCCGTCGTCTTTCGGTGTTTGGTTCTCTGCCTATGCCGAGTTATTGATTGATGATGTGTATATGCTACAAGCGGCACAAAGAGTAGCCGATCAGAATCCGTTAGGTTCTGCTGCAGGTTACGGTAGTTCTTTTCCGATAGATCGTGAATTAACGACAAAAGAAATGGGCTTTTCAACCTTAAAGTATAATGTAGTGGCCGCGCAAATGAGTCGTGGTAAAAGTGAACGAACCATTGCTGCTTCCTTAGGAAGTTTAGCAAACACTTTATCGCGTTTTGCTATGGATATTTGCTTGTATAATAGTCAGAATTTTGGTTTTATCGCCTTTCCAGACGAATTAACTACAGGAAGTAGTATTATGCCACACAAGAAAAATCCAGATGTATTTGAATTGATTCGTGGTAAATGTAATAAGATTCAGGCGCTACAAACAGAAATGGTGTTAATCACTAATAATTTGCCTAGCGGATATCACCGTGACTACCAATTATTAAAGGAAAACATGATTCAGGCTTTAGAAGATATGAAAGATATTTTAGATATTTTTAATTTCTCTATTGCTCAGGTTAAGGTTAAAGAAATTAATTTACACGACGAGAAATATAAATTCTTATTTACAGTAGATAATATCAATACTTTGGTGGTAGAAGGAATGTCGTTTAGAGATGCTTATAAGAAGATAGGTGGCGAAGTAGAAGCAGGAACTTATGTGCCAGACGATTCTAAAAAACACACGCATTTAGGAAGTATTCACAATCTAGGGTTAGATAGCATTAGCGAAAAATTTCCGAAATTATAAGTGGTGTAATTTCATGCATAAAAAAAGCGTCTTAGTAAACTAACTAAGACGCTTTTTTATTTGTAATATGTATATTATATAATCGTAGATTGTCCTAAGTGAATATTAGAAAAATTATGATTAGAATCTTTAGGGTTACTAATAAAATCGGCAATAAAATCACCAACCTTTGTGGTTGTAATATTGTCGTATTTGGTGTTTAAATCTGGCGTTGTAATGTGTAGTGCTAAAGATTTATCGATAGCAGTTCGTATTAAATCAGCTTCGTCATTTAAATCAAAATGGTCTAATAACATGGCTGCAGATAAGATAGAAGCAATTGGATTTGCGATACCTTTGTTTGTAGCTTGCGGATAAGACCCGTGAATAGGCTCAAACATTGCATATTTATCTCCCACAGAAGCTGATGCTAATAATCCTATAGAGCCACCAATTACACTAGCCTCGTCGCTAATAATGTCTCCAAACATGTTTTCTGTTAAAATAACATCAAACTGTTTTGGATTTAATATCATTTGCATGGCCGCATTATCTATAAATAAGAAATCTAATTCTACGTCTTTGTAGCTTTTAGCAACTTCGGTAACAACTCTACGCCATAAACGTGATGTTTCTAATACGTTTGCTTTATCTATTAAAGTTAATTTTTTCTTTCTTGTTTGAGCTGCTTTAAATGCTAAATGTGCTAAACGTTCAATTTCTTCACGAGAATATTCGCATAGATCTGAAGCCGTATTACCATCTTCACTTGTTTCTTTTTTTCCGAAGTAAATACCTCCAGTAAGTTCTCTGTAAATGCTAATATCTGTTCCTTTAATAATATCCTTTTTTAAAGGGGATTTACTTAATAAGGTATCATAGGCTTTAACAGGTCTAATATTGGCATATAAACCTAAAGCTTTTCTTAATGCTAGTAAGCCTTGTTCAGGACGTACTTTTGCACTAGGATCGTTGTCGTATTTAGGGTCGCCAATAGCACCAAATAATAGCGCGTCGCTATTTTTACACAATTCTAAAGTGGCTTCTGGCAACGGATTTCCAGTTTCGTCTATTGCGATTGCTCCAACAGGTGCGTACTTAAAATTAAAGGTGTGATTAAATTCTAAAGCTATAGCTTTAAGAACTTTTATAGATTGTGCAGTGACTTCTGGTCCAATCCCGTCTCCTGCTAATACTGCTATATTTAGTTTCATAAGAATTATGTTTTAGTCGCCCTTAAAAATTAGCGTTTCTAATTTATAAAGGTTATAGGGCTATGGTTTCGTTTTTAGCTTCAAAGGCTAAAATATCTTCTTTTTTACTTAACAAATAATCAATATCATCATATCCATTAATTAGACACGTTTTTTTGTATGGATCGATCTCAAAAGATTCTTGAAAATCAGTGTCTTGAATAGAAATGATTTGAGCCTCTAAATTTACATTAATTATTGTTTCTGGGTCACTTGTTATGTGATTAAATAACACTTTTAAGAATTCTGGAGATACTTGTACGGGTAATATTCCATTATTAAGAGCATTTCCTTTAAAAATATCTGCAAAGAAACTAGAAACCACAACCTTAAATCCATAATCTGCAATAGCCCAAGCGGCATGCTCGCGACTAGAACCACAACCAAAATTGTCTCCAGCAACTAGAATGCTACCGGCATAAGTGATATCATTTAGTGGGAATTCTTCATTAATATCTCCATTTTTATGATATCTCCAATCTCTAAATACATTGTCTCCAAAACCTTCTCTGTCTGTAGCTTTTAAGAATCGAGCAGGGATAATTTGGTCTGTATCTATATTTTCTATGTCTAATGGAATGGCTCTAGACTGTAATGTTGTAAACTTTTCCATTTAGTTTAAATGTTTAGTAATGTCAATAATTTTTCCTTCAACAGCAGTTGCTGCTGCAACTAACGGACTTGCTAAAATAGTTCTAGCGCCTTGCCCTTGTCTACCTTCAAAATTTCTGTTTGAAGTAGATACACAATATTCATTTTGCGGAATCTTGTCTTCATTCATTGCTAAACAGGCAGAACATCCTGGTTGGCGAAGTTCAAAACCTGCAGCTGTAAAAATGTCTTTAAGGCCTTCTTCAATAATTTGTGTTTCTACCAACTTACTACCTGGTACTAGCCAGGCAGTAACGTTAGGTGCTTTTTGTTTGCCTTTAATAAACTCGGCAGCCACTCTAAAATCTTCAATTCTTGAGTTGGTACAGCTACCAATAAAGACAAAATTAATTGGTTTGTTTATAAGAGATTCTCCTTTCTTAAAATCCATATATTTCAATGATTTTTCAAAAGAGGCATCGTCAAGGGTAGGAATATTGTCTGTTACTTTAATCCCCATACCTGGGTTGGTTCCATAGGTTACCATAGGTTCGATATCTGCTGCATCGAAAAAATATTCTTTATCGAATTTGGCACCTTCATCTGTCGGTAATGTTTTCCAATAGGCTACTTTCTTTTCAAAATCTTCACCTTTAGGTGCAAATTCACGACCTTCAACATAGTCAAAAGTAGTTTGGTCTGGAGCAATCATTCCGCCTCGTGCGCCCATTTCAATACTCATATTACAAACTGTCATACGGCCTTCCATACTCATGTTTTCAAAAACATCTCCAGCATATTCACAGAAATAACCTGTTCCAGCATTGGTACCTAATTTTGAGATAATATACAAAATAACATCTTTAGGAAGGACTCCTTTTTTTAATTTACCATTTACACTAACACGTAAACTTTTAGGTTTTGTTAAAAGTAAACATTGGCTAGCAAAAACTTGAGCAACCTGACTGGTACCGATTCCAAAAGCAATGGTTCCAAATGCACCATGTGTGGAAGTATGACTGTCCCCACATACTATTGTCATTCCAGGTTGTGTGATACCTAATTCGGGTGACATTACGTGCACTATTCCATTATATTTGTGACCTAATTCAAAAAGTGTGATTCCGTTGTCGGCACAGTTTCTTGATAGTTGCTCAAGCTGATGTCTTGATAGTTTGTCTTGTATTGGTAAATGTTGATTTGTTGTTGGTGTATTATGGTCTGCTGTTGCCACAATTTGATTTGGTCTAAACAGCGGAATATTTCTATCTTTTAATTCTTTAAAAGCCTGTGGGCTTGTAACTTCGTGAATTAAATGTTTGTCGATGTATAGTATTTGTGGCCCATTTTCAATGGCGTCAACAACGTGTGCATCCCAAACTTTATCAAATAATGTTTTTTTCATTTCATGTTATTTTTGCTACCTCTAAAATAATTTAAGACATAGACTTTTAGCTTGTTTTAAGCTGAAATAATTTGTTTATATACGCTACTAGATTCTATAATTTTATGTATGTCTGCATCATCTATTTCTTTCTTTACATCTGCAAAATTTAAAAAATTAGCATACACTTCATCCAATTGCAATTTTGTTAATTCATAACCTACGTTTTTAGCACGATATGCTAAAGCTGCTCTACCACTTCTTGCTGTTAAAACAATAGCAGATTCAGTAACACCTACATCTTTAGGGTCTATTATTTCGTATGTTTCACGATTTTTAATCACACCATCTTGGTGAATTCCAGAACTGTGGGC
The DNA here is from genome assembly GCF_007197735.1 of Formosa sediminum. Classification (GTDB taxonomy): domain Bacteria; phylum Bacteroidota; class Bacteroidia; order Flavobacteriales; family Flavobacteriaceae; genus Formosa; species Formosa sediminum. The sequence goes on along the minus strand of NZ_CP041637.1, from coordinate 484,036 downwards.
AAAAGCATTAGCACCTACAATAGCTTTGTTTGGTTGCGTGTATATTCCCATATGTTCAGAAACCATTTGGCTTGTACTGTATAATAAAGATGTATTTATGTTGGTGTCTAAATTTAATGTTGGATGTTGTTTAAGGATCATAACAACTTCTTCTAAAGCTGTGTTACCTGCACGTTCTCCAATGCCGTTTATAGTGCACTCAATTTGTCTTGCACCGTTTATCACACCTTCTATAGAATTTGCAGTAGCTAAACCTAAATCATTATGGCAATGACAAGATAAAATGGCATTTTCTATACCTTTAACGTTTTCCATTAAATACTTAATTTTAGCGCCATATTCGTTTGGTAAACAGTAGCCTGTTGTGTCTGGAATATTTAAAACTGTTGCACCTGCAGCAATGACAGCTTCGCAAACACGTGCCAAGTAATCGTTATCTGTTCGTCCAGCATCTTCTGCATAAAACTCTACATCTTCGGTAAAGGTTTTGGCATAACGTACTGCTCTTACAGCACGTTCAATAATCGCATCGCGATTAGAATTAAATTTAAATTTTATATGAGAGTCAGATGTCCCAATTCCTGTATGAATTCTAGATTTTTTTGCATAACGCAATGCTTCACCAGCAACTTTAATATCGTTTTCTACAGATCTAGTCAGACCACAAACTGTTGCATTCTTTACGATTTTTGAAATGGCTTCAACCGATGCGAAATCTCCAGGACTTGACACTGGAAATCCTGCTTCAATAACGTCAACTCCCAGTGTGTCAAGTTTTTCGGCAATAATTATTTTTTGCTCTTTGTTTAACTTGCAACCAGGGACTTGTTCGCCATCGCGTAACGTTGTGTCAAATATTTGAATGTTAGAATGTGACATTTATATGATTTTATTTTCTTATTGTGCTACGAATTTATATTTTGCTTTTGTGAAAGCAATACCTCAATGTTGTATTTTTACGATGTTTAAAAGTGTTTAAGTGTAATTAACTATTTTTATATCAGTTAATTACAATATTTTTTATTTGATGATAAAAGACCAAAAAGATAATTTGTTTTTATTAGTGAAGTCGCTAACCAAGTCTGAAAAACGACAGTTTAAACTGTATGTTGGACGGTTAGGTGTTAATAACGACTCTAAATTTCTTAACTTATTTAATATTTTAGACAAATTAACAAGTTATGACGAAGATTTTATTTTAAAAAATGGAGATGTAAAAAAACAACAGTTGGCAAATGTTAAAGCACATTTGTACAAACAAATTTTAATTAGTTTAAAATTAAATCCTTCACATCAAAACATAAGGTCGCAAATTCGAGAACAATTAGATTTTGCTTCTATTTTATACCATAAAGGGCTTTATAAACAGAGTTTAAAAATTTTAGATAAATCTAAAGAATTAGCTATACAGAATGAAGAGAAAAATTTGGCTTATGAGATTGTAGAATTTGAAAAATTAATAGAGTCACAATATATAACAAGAAGTATTGGAGGTCGAGCAGATGAACTTACGATACAGGCTAAAGAGTTAAGTGCTTTAAATGTGGTGGCTAGTAAATTGTCTAATTTGTCATTACAGTTATATGGTTTGTTCTTAAAACAGGGGTATGTAAAGAATGAAGAAGAAGGGGAGCAAGTGGCATCATATTTCTATAAACGTTTACCCAAATATTATATTAAAAATCTCGGGTTTAGAGAAAAGTTATGGTTGTATAATGCCTATTTGTGGTATAGTTTTTTAACTCAAGACTTTAAAAATTGTTATAAATATGCATCAAAATGGGTCGACTTATTTTATGAGAATCCTGCTATGATTAATTTAAACCCTGTATTCTTCTTAAAAGGTAAAAATTATTTATTAGAAGCTTTATTTTTTGTAAGGAGTAGAGATAAATTTGAAGAGGCTTTAGTCCGTTTAGAGCAAACCGTAAAAGATAAAACTTTCTTAAGAGATGAAAACGTTGAAGCTTTAGCTTTTTTGTACCTTAATTTAAACAAAGTTAATTTACATTTTATAGATGGCTCGTTTGAGGCAGGTTTGCAATTGGTTCCTAAAATAGAAACAGATTTAAAAAAATATTCAAATAGAATAGACGAGCATCACACCATGATTTTTTATTATAAATTTGCTAGTTTGTATTTTGGTGCAGGAGATAATAAGCAATGCATTTTCTATTTAGATAAAATCATTTCAAATAAAAGTTTATCCATGCGAGAAGATTTGTTGTGTTTCTCGAGAGTCTTAAATTTAGTAGCTCATTACGAGGCTGGTATGGATTATCATATAGAAACGTTGCTGCGTAGCACTTATAAGTTTTTAATAAAAATGAACGATTTGCATGAGGTGCAAAAAGAGATGATAAAATTTATAAAAGGATTACAAGATGTGTATCCTCAAGACATTAAAAAAGCATTTATAAGGTTAAGAGATACATTAAAAATGTATGAGGACCACCCATATGAAAAACGAGCATTTTTATATCTAGATATTATTTCTTGGTTAGAAAGTAAAATTGAGAATAGACCTGTAGGACAGGTTATTAAGGATAAATATTTAGAAAAAACGAAAGTGTAGTAAATATAACTTTATAAAAAATGTTATAAATAATTTGGAAAATCAATTTTTCTAACTGAATATTTGTACTCACAAAGTTCAATATTTTATTGAAATGTTATCAAGAAAGGTGGAGGGATTAGACCCGCTGAAACCTTAGCAACCCTTTAATTTATAAAGAAGGTGCTAAATTCTACTTAAAAACCGATTCATTTATCGGGGATTTAGATAGATAACTCAACGAAATTACTATCTGTAATTTTATTTTTTTCTTTTTAACATTTTTCTAATAAGTACACCCTAAATATAAGGTGCATTTGGCTTTTAGTTTTAATTTATTTAACTCAAAAAGAAAGAAAAATGAGTACACAAAAATTCGCAACTCAAGCGTTGCATGCCGGACACGATGTTACAAAAAACGGAGGAACTCGTGCCGTGCCAATTTATCAAACATCATCTTATGTGTTTAACGATTCAGACCACGCGGCTAACCTATTTGCTTTAGCAGAACCTGGTTACATTTATACCCGACTAAACAACCCTACAAACGATATTTTAGAGCAACGTCTAGCAACTATCGAAGGTGGTATTGCAGCAGTTGTTACGGCTTCAGGAACGGCGGCAATTTCTACAGCATTATTAACATTACTAAAGGCAGGAGACCATATAGTCGCTTCTAATAGTTTGTATGGCGGAACTTATAATTTACTAGCTGTTACCTTACCAAGGCACGGTATTACAACAACGTTTGTAGACCCAACAGATGCCGAAAATTTTCAAGCGGCTATTCAGGATAACACTCGTGCTGTATTTATTGAATCTTTAGGTAATCCAAAATTAGATGTTTTAGATATTGAAGCGATTGCAGGTGTATCAAAAGCAAACGATATTCCTTTAATTGTAGACAATACCGTGGCTTCTCCAGCATTGTTAAATCCAATTCAATACGGTGCAAATCTCGTAATTCACTCCTTAACAAAATACATTAACGGTAACGGTACAAGTTTAGGTGGTGTAATCGTAGATGCGGGAACCTTTAATTGGGCCAACGGAAAATTTCCAGAATTTACAGAACCTTCTGCTGGATATCACGGTTTGGTGTATAGCGACGTTTTAAAAGAAGCGGCATTTATCGCTAAAGTTAGAATTGAAGGTTTACGTGATTATGGTAGTGCTTTAAGTCCGTTTAACGCCTTTCAAATTATTCAAGGCTTAGAAACCTTAGAATTACGTATTAAAAAACATAGTGAAAATGCCTTGGCACTAGCACAATGGTTAGAAGCACAAGACGACATTGCTTGGGTAAATTATCCAGGTTTAGCGAGTAGTAAATACAAGACTTTAGCCGATAAATATCTGCCAAAAGGACAAAGCGGGATGGTAACGTTTGGCCATAAAGGAGGTTTTGATGCTGCCAAAATTATAGCCGATAAAACTCAAATATTTTCACTGTTAGCAAATATTGGAGATACTAAATCATTAATTATTCATCCTTCAAGTACAACACATCAGCAACTAGACGAAGCTGCTCAAGAAGCTTCTGGAGTTACTAAAGATTTGGTGCGTTTATCTGTTGGAATTGAAGATGTAGAAGATTTAAAAGCCGATTTAAAACAAGCTTTCGAAGCTGTAAAGAATGCCTAACCGATACTTTTAAATAAAGCCTCTTTAACTTGAAGCTTGTATATATTGCGATATGAAAAATTTACAATTTATTACTTTAGATGCTTACCAAACGATTAATGGAGCTGTATTGCCAATACAATTATCCTACGAAGTGTTTGGACAACCCTTACATGAAGCACCAATAGTTTTGGTAAACCATGCCTTAACAGGAAACAGTAATGTTGCTGGAGAAGGAGGTTGGTGGAGCGACCTAATAGGCGATGATAAAGTTATAGATACTAAAAAGTTTACTGTCTTATCTTTTAATATTCCAGGGAATGGGTATGATGGCTTTATTATAGAAAATTATAAAGATTTCGTTGCCCGCGATATGGCAAATATCTTTTTAAAAGGGCTTAAGTTATTAAATATAGATTCTGTTTTTGCTATGATTGGCGGGTCTCTTGGTGGCGGAATAGCTTGGGAAATGGCAGTTATGCATCCTACTTTAGCAGAGCATTTAATTGTTGTGGCAACAGATTGGAAATCTACAGATTGGTTAATTGCAAATTGTCAGATTCAAGAACAGTTTTTAACCAATTCTAATAATCCTGTACACGATGCACGCATGCATGCCATGTTGTGTTATAGAACACCAAAATCGTTTAAAGAACGTTTTCATAGAAGTAAAAACGAAGATTTAGAAATCTTTAATGTCGAAAGTTGGTTGTTGCATCATGGAAATAAGTTGCAGGAACGTTTTCAATTGTCTGCGTATCGATTAATGAATCAATTATTGCGTACTATTGATGTGACTAAAGGACGGTCTGAAGATGTAAATGTATTGGATATTATTGAATCAAATATTTCAATAATAGGGGTAGATTCTGACTTGTTTTTTACAGCTGAAGAAAACCGCGAAACCCAAAAGAAATTAGCACTTACACATCCAAATGTTACATATAACGAAATACATTCAGACCACGGTCACGATGCGTTTCTAATTGAATTCGAACAATTAGAGCGCATTGTAGAAGGTATTTTTAAGCCAGAATTAAAGCACAAACGTTTTAAAGTCCTTAAGTTTGGAGGTAAATCTTTAGCTAACGGATTGGGTTTAGAAACGGTGCTTAACATTATTGAAAATAAAGTTAAAAACGACGAAAAAATTACGGTTGTACTTTCCGCAAGAGGGTCGTCTACAGACCAATTAGAGCATATTTTAAAAAAAGCTAAAAGTGGTCAATCTTATAAAAAAGAATTAGAAGCTTTTAAAGCGTATCAAACAGAACCTTGTCCCGACTTAGATTGTGCTGAAGAGTTTTCTGTATTAGATAAAGTATTTGGAGGTGTCGCTTTGTTAGGTGATTACAGTGAAAAAATTAAAGATGAGGTTTTAGCTCAAGGCGAATTATTGTCGGTTAAACTCGTATCCAAATTACTAAATGAGCGCGGTGTAAAAGCACATGCTACAGATTCTAGATTACTTATTAAAACAGATGATACGTTTGGTAATGCACAGCCTAACACCAAAGTGTCTAAAGAAAATGTATTAAAGCATTTTAAAGCATATAATGGGAATACTGTACATATAGTTACAGGATTTATCGCTTCTAATCAAGATAATAAAACAACAACTTTAGGACGAAACGGCAGTAATTATTCTGCAGCATTATTAGCAAATTTCTTAGATGCTGAAGAATTACAAAATTATACGCATGTAAACGGTATTTACACGGCAAATCCAGATTTGGTACCAGATGCTAAAAAGATTGAAGAATTGTCGTTTGCCGAAGCTAACGAATTAGCCAATTTTGGCGCAACGGTTTTACATGCCAAGACCATTATTCCGTTATTAGAAAAAAATATTTCGCTACGTATTTTAAATACCTTTAATAGCGGCGACCAAGGGACTTTAATTACAGCAAAAACTGCGTCTAAAGGTATTCGTTCGTTATCCGTTTTAGATAATGTGGCGTTAATTAATCTAGAAGGCCGCGGATTATTAGGAAAAGTTGGTGTAGATGCCCGTGTGTTTAAAACATTAAGTGCCAATAATATTAGTGTAAGTATTATTTCTCAAGGTTCGTCTGAACGCGGATTAGGGTTGGTGGTCGATGCCAATAAAGCATCGCAAGCCGTTATTGCTTTAGAACGCGAATTTGAAACCGATTTTTATGTTCAAGATGTAAATAGAATTGGTATTATAGACGATGTGGCTGTAATTTCTATCGTTGGTCAAGATTTAAGTACTTTCCATAAACCGTTTAATGCGTTAATAAAAAATCAGATTGTTCCGTTGCTTTTTAACAATACCATTACGGGCGAAAATGTAAGTTTGGTGGTTAGAAAATCGCAATTACATAAAGCCTTAAATGTTATTCATGGCGAGATTTTTGGGATATCTAAAAAAATAAACTTGGCCATTTTTGGTCATGGGTTAGTTGGCGGTACATTAATCGACCAAATTATTGCTTCTGCAAAAGATATAGAAAAACGTAAAGGCATAAAGTTGAATATTTTTGCCATTGCAAACTCAAGACAAATCTTGTTAAACAGAAAAGGAATAGATAGCCATTGGAAAGCCGATTTACAAGAACACGGAAAACCATATACTTTTGAGAGTTTAATAGCCTATACTAAAAAACATCATTTAGAAAACTTAATTGCAATAGATAACACGGCAAGTGCCGAGTTTGTGTCTAATTATATTCCTTTAGTAGAACATGGTTTCGACTTGGTGTCTTCAAACAAAATAGCAAATACAATAGATTTTAAATTTTATAGTGAATTACGACAAGTACTAGCAAAAAATCAGAAAAACTATTTATACGAAACCAATGTAGGAGCAGGGTTGCCTTTAATTGATACCATTAAGCTTTTTCATTTGTCTGGAGAAAATATTACTAAAATTAGAGGAGTATTCTCTGGTTCTTTAAGTTATTTATTTAATAATTATTCGCTTAAAGACGAACCGTTTTCTAAGGTGTTACAGGAAGCAGTAGATAAAGGATTTACAGAACCCGACCCAAGAGAAGATTTATGTGGCAACGATGTTGCGAGAAAATTGTTAATTTTGGCAAGAGAACTCGATTTGCATAATGAAATTGAAGATGTAGATATTCAGAATTTAATCCCTGAGCATTTACAAACTATAGATAAAGCAGCTTTTTTAAAATCATTTACAGAGATGGATGAGCTGTATCAGCATAAAAAAGAGGCACAACAACCGGGTCATGTTTTAAGATATATTGGTGATTTGCATGGCGATTTAGCCGATGAGAAAGGCGCTAAACTAGAGGTGAAACTCGTGTCTGTACCAGAGAGTTCTCCTTTAGGGTCTTTAAAAGGATCCGATTCAATTTTCGAAATTTACACCGAATCTTATGGCGATCAGCCCGTAGTGATTCAGGGCGCAGGCGCAGGAGCAGCAGTTACCGCTCGTGGTGTATTTGGAGATATTTTAAGATTAACAGAGAAAAATACTTATTAAAAAAGATGAAAGATAATCACTTCGAAACCGAAGCCATTCGTACACAAACAGAACGTTCTCAATTTTTAGAACATTCTACACCTTTATATTTAAGTTCAAGTTTTGTTTTTGAAGATGCTGAAGATATGCGTGCATCATTCACAGAGGAAAAAGAACGTAATATATATAGTCGTTTTACAAATCCAAATACTTCAGAATTTATAGATAAAGTTTGTAAAATGGAGGGTGCAGAAAGTGGTTATGCTTTTGCTACAGGAATGTCTGCAGTATTCTCAACTTTTGCAGGATTATTAAGTAGCGGCGACCATATCGTGTCTGCAAGTTCTGTTTTTGGTTCTACACATGCCTTGTTTACAAAGTTTCTTCCGAAATGGAATATTGAAACCTCATATTTTAATGTAAATGACGTAGATAAGATTGAAAGTTTAATCCAACCAAACACTAAAATTTTATATGCCGAAAGTCCTACAAATCCTGCGGTAGATATTATAGACTTGGAATTATTAGGTACAATTGCTAAAAAACATAACCTTTTATTGGTGATTGATAATTGTTTTGCCACACCATATTTACAAAATCCAATTAAATTTGGAGCGGATATCGTGATTCATTCTGCAACGAAATTAATAGATGGTCAAGGGCGTGTACTTGGGGGAGTTGCTGTTGGTCGTGCCGATTTAATACGAGAAATTTACTTGTTTTCAAGAAATACAGGTCCTGCGTTATCGCCGTTTAATGCTTGGGTGTTATCTAAAAGTTTAGAGACTTTAGCTGTACGTGTAGATAAACATTGTGAAAACGCTTTAAAAGTTGCCGAGTTTTTAGAAGGACATGATAATGTGTCTTTAGTGAAATATCCATTTTTAAAATCGCACCCACAATACGACATTGCTAAAAAACAGATGAAGCTTGGTGGTAATATTATCGCATTTGAAGTTAAAGGCGGAGTAGAAGGTGGTCGCGCTTTTTTGAATAAGATTAAATTACTTTCGCTATCAGCAAATCTTGGAGATACACGTACAATTGTAACGCATCCTGCATCTACAACACATAGTAAGTTAAGTAGAGAAGACAGAATGGAAACAGGAATTACAGATGGATTGGTACGTATTTCTGTTGGTTTAGAGCATACAGACGATATTATAAGTGATTTAGATCAGGCTTTGAATTAAATTTCAAAAAAGGCTTATATTTGCGCCATGCTTTCAAAGAAAACCAAATACGGCTTAAAGGCCCTTATATTTTTAGCACGTCAAGAAAATAATACTCCAGTTCAGATCAGTGTGATTTCTAAGAGTGAAAATATTTCTCAAAAATTTTTAGAAAGTATTTTGCTAACACTCAGAAAAATTGGAGTGTTAGGTTCTAAAAAAGGTAAAAATGGAGGGTACTATTTACTAAAAGATCCTCAAGATATTAAAATGTCTTTAGTCATGCGTACCCTAGAAGGACCTATTGCAATGGTGCCATGTGTAAGTCTGAATTTTTATGAAAAATGTGACGATTGCCCAGATGAAGCACTTTGTGGCGTACATACTTTAATGGCTGAAGTCCGCGATCAAACGCTTGATATCTTCAATCACAAGTCGTTAGCAGATCTAGTTTAACTTATTTTTTTGATTTAAAGTTTGCATATATTAAATACATCCTATACATTTGTTAAATAACCTACTATCCCGATAGGGTAATAGAAGTAGAAGAAAAGGATGAATTATGTTGGATAACACAATAGATATTTCATATTGGAATAAAAAATTAAGACACAAAACGCCACAAGAAATCATTACTTGGGCATTGGCCTTAACAGATAAAAAAATAGTAACAACAAGTTTTGGTGTGTATTCAGCAGTACTTTTAAGTACCATTTCAAAACAAGATAATGCTATAAAAGTTGTATGGTGTGATACCTTGTATAATACTCCAGAAACTTACGAACACGCAAAAAATTTAATCAGTACATTCAATTTAAACGTTGAAAAATATGAGCCTTTGTTGAGCAAATCGGTAATTGATACAACTATAGGAATCCCTGAAGTAACCAGTCCAAAACATGCCGAATTTACAGAAGTTGTAAAGCTAGAGCCTTTTAGAAGAGCTCTAGCGGAGCAATCTCCAGAACTTTGGTTTACTAACATTCGTGTTAGACAAACAGAATACCGAAAATCTAAAGATATTTTAAGTTGGAGTAAGGACGATGTCCTTAAAGTGAGTCCGTTTTACTATTGGACAGACGAAGATTTAGATGCCTATATTGTAGAGCAAAATCTTCCGAAAAACCAATTTTATTTCGACCCAACAAAAGCCTTACAAAACAGAGAGTGTGGAATTCACTTTCAATAAATGAAAAAGAAGCATGCAAAGTTTTAGATCAGAAATAGAAAATCCAGTTGTAGAACAAGACATCATTGAATTAGAGAAGAAAATTCGATTATTTAATGAAGGTAGTATAACGGACGAAAGTTTTAGAAGTTTACGTTTAGCACGAGGAATTTACGGTCAGCGTCAGCCAGGTGTACAAATGATTCGTATTAAATTACCGTATGGAAAAGTAACCTCTAATCAGTTATTGAGAATATCTGATGTTTCCGATCGTTTTTCAACAGGAAGACTTCATATTACAACACGTCAGGATATTCAAATTCATTACGTGAGTATTGATGATACTCCAGAATTATGGTCGCAATTAGAACAAGACGATATAACCTTGCGTGAAGCTTGTGGTAATACGGTTAGAAACGTAACTGCTAGCGAAACGGCTGGTATAGACGTTAACGAGCCTTTTGATGTTACACCATATGCACATGCTACATTTCAGTTTTTCTTACGTAATCCAATTTGTCAAGAAATGGGGCGTAAATTTAAAATATCGTTTTCATCATCAGACGCAGATACGGCCTTAAGTTATATTCACGATTTAGGATTTATTCCTAAAATAAAAGATGGTGAACGCGGATTTAAAGTGCTTCTTGGTGGCGGATTAGGGTCTCAACCAAGGCATGCCGATGTTATTTATGAGTTTTTACCAACCTATAAAATCATCCCTTTAATTGAAAGTGTATTACGTATTTTCGATCGTCATGGTGAACGTGCTAGACGTATGAAAGCTCGTATGAAATTTTTAATTAAAGAATACGGGATAGAGAAATTTTTAGAGTTGGTGGATGCAGAACAAAAAGCTTTATCTCATCAAGAAGTACATATTGATGTTAGTGATGAAACTGTAAAATTAGCTAACGTAGCTATCCCTGAAGTGCAAATTGAAGATGAAAATGCCTACAACAGTTGGAGAGCTTTAAATGTAATTCCACAAAAACAAGATGGATTATTTGCTATTGGAATTAAAGTTAAATTAGGAGATTTTTATACAGATAGAGCAAGAAAATTAGCCGCATTAATTAAAAATTATGCAGCAGATGAATTACGTTTTTCATTAAGACAAAACATTTTAATTCGTCATGTTAAAGAAGACTTGTTACCATTCTTTTATCAAGAATTAAAAGCATTAGATTTTGTTGAAACTGGCTACAACGCGACAACAGATATTACAGCTTGTCCAGGAACAGATACCTGTAATTTAGGTATTGCAAGTAGTACGGGAATGGCAGACGAGCTAGAGAGAGTATTATACTCAGAATATCCGCAATATATAAACAATCAGGATGTCACTATTAAAATTAGTGGGTGTATGAATGCTTGTGGACAACACAACATGGCACACATTGGTTTTCAAGGGATGTCTATTCGTACTAAAGATAAACTAGTTGCTCCTGCAGTGCAAGTGTTATTAGGAGGAGGTGTTTTAGGACATGGAGAAGGACGTTTTGCAGATAAGGTAATTAAATTGCCATCTAAAAGAGGGCCTCAAGCATTGCGTTTAATCTTAGACGATTTCGAAGCAAATGCAAATCCAGGCGAATCGTTTTTAGAGTATTACGACAGACAAGAAGGACAAAAATATTTTTATAATTTTTTAGTGACTTTGTCCGATACCGAAAATTTACAGCCTAGCGATTTTATTGATTGGGGAAATAATGAAGAATACAAACAAGAAGTTGGAGTAGGAGAATGTGCAGGTGTTGTTATCGATTTAGTGGCTACTTTATTATTTGAGGCGAAAGAAAAATTAGACAAAGCTATAGATGTTTTTGAGACTACAGATAAGTGGGCAGACGCTATTTATTTAGCATATACTGCTAATGTTAATGCAGCAAAAGCGTTATTATTATCTGAAGATGTTAAGACAAATTCGCAAGCAAACATTATAAGCTTGTTTGACGATACATTTATTGAGAGTAATAAAATAAGTTTAGAAGCAGGTACTACTTTTTCTGATTTTGTTTATCAAATCAATAAAAACGAACCAACACAAGAATTTGCAACCACATATATTAACCAAACCAAAGCTTTCTTTAATATCATAGATGTTTTTAGATCACGTGAATTAGTCAATGCAAACAACTAACAACATACCAAAATTAACGGTAGTAGGTGCCGGTCCAGGAGATCCAGATTTAATTTCGCTGAAAGCAATTAAAGCTATAGAATCTGCAGATATTATCCTGTACGACGCACTTATAAATGTAGACTTGCTTAAGTATGCTTCTGCAGCTAAAGAAGTAATTTTTGTAGGGAAACGCAAAGGGTGTTATGCCTATCAACAGGAACAAATTAATGAGCTTATTGTACAACGTGCAAAGCGCTTTGGTCATGTGGTTCGATTAAAAGGCGGCGATCCATTTGTTTTTGGAAGAGGCGCAGAGGAAATAGATTATGCCAAGGCTAACAATCTTAAAGTAAATGTTATTCCGGGTATGTCTTCTGCCTTAGCAGTTCCTACTAACCAAGGTATTCCGCTAACAAAACGCGGGGTTTCAGAAAGTTTTTGGGTCATTACAGGAACAACTAAAAAGCACGAGGTTTCTAGCGATATTGCTTTAGCAGCAAAATCTTCTGCTACAGTTGTTATCCTTATGGGGATGAGTAAGCTGGCGGAAATTGTAACGTTGTTTTCACAAGAAAATAAGCAAGACTTGCCTGTAGCTATTATTCAGAATGGAACTTATGCTAACGAAAACATAGGTGTTGGTACTATAAGTACTATTCGAGGTATAGTTAAAGCAAAACAATTAAGTGCGCCTGCCATTATTGTAATTGGAGAAGTCGTTAAAGAGCGCACAAGTTTAAATAGAATAAAAACCGAATTACACGAATTAAAATCGGCGTTTTAGAAATATAATCAAAATACACATTTCAGTAAAATTATTTAAAATGATACAAACAGATATACTAATAATAGGAGCAGGGCCAACAGGATTATTCACTGTGTTTGAAGCAGGATTATTAAAATTAAAATGTCATTTAATTGATGCATTGCCACAGCCAGGAGGACAATGTTCAGAACTATATCCTAAAAAACCGATTTACGATATTCCAGGATTTCCAGAAGTACTAGCAGGAGATTTAACTAAAAACTTATTAGAACAAGGAAAGCAATTTGAGCCAGGTTTTACATTAGGAGAACGTGCCGAAACGATTGATAAACAAGAAGACGGGTCGTTTATTGTAACCACTAATAAAGGTACAAAACATCAAGCACCAGTAGTTGCTATTGCGGGAGGTTTAGGTTCTTTCGAACCTAGAAAGCCATTAATAGACAATATTGCAAAGTATGAAGACCATGGTGTAGATTACTTTATTAAAGACCCAGAAAAGTATAGAGGTAAACGTGTTGTTATTTCTGGTGGAGGAGATTCTGCTTTAGATTGGAGTATCTTTTTAGCCGATGTAGCTTCAGAAGTTACCCTTATACACAGACGTAACGAATTCCGTGGCGCTTTAGATTCAGTAGAAAAAGTTCAAGAATTAAAACTTCTAGGAAAAATTAATTTAGTAACACCTGCAGAAGTTGTTGGGGTTTCTGGAGAAAATCATATCGAAGGTGTAACGGTTAAGAAAGGTGAAGAAGAATTTTCTATAGATACAGATTTTTTCATTCCTTTATTCGGATTATCTCCTAAATTAGGACCTATCGGGAACTGGGGCTTAGAAATTGAAAAGAATGCCATTAAAGTAGATAATGCATTAGATTATCAGACTAATATTCCTGGAATTTATGCAATTGGAGATGTAAATACATATCCAGGGAAATTAAAGTTAATTCTTTGTGGATTCCATGAAGCCACTTTAATGTGCCAATCTGCCTATAAAATTATTAATCCAGGTAAAAAGTATGTGCTTAAGTACACAACTGTAAGCGGAATTGATGGTTTTGATGGTTCTCGAAAAGAGGCACCTAAAGCAGTTGTGCAAGCAATTGTATAAATATCTTATTTCTTATTAGTCGTTTTGTAAAATAGACTGTAAATTAGTTGAAATTTTACCGACTGTTATTAAAATAATAAGACGTTTTTTATGGTTGAAGACACAAAATTGCAAAATAAATTAGTTTCAAAAATATATAATGTCAGACTTAAAGAATCGATAGCAACATTTACTAAAAATTTATTTTATGTAATGTTCGATGATGAGCCTGCTACAGAACTGCAGCATCTAGAAAATCTATTCGTAGATATGAGTAGTAAATTAGAGATTGAAGATGCTTTTAACATATGGGAAACCTTCAAGTTTAACTTACCAAGCATAAGACGTCGCCTAGATTTAGATGCTGTAGCTATTGAACAACACGATCCCGCAGCTAAAAGCTTAGGCGAGGTATATTTAGCCTATCCGGGATTTTATGCTATTGCTATTTATAGATTAAGTCATGAGTTGTTCGAGTTAAATGTGCCTATTATTCCGCGTATGATGAGTGAATATGCACATGGGGTAACCGGTACAGATATACATCCTGGTGCTCAAATTGGGGACTCTTTTTTTATAGATCATGCCACAGGAATTGTTATAGGCGAAACGTCAATAATTAAAAACAATGTGAAGATTTATCAAGGGGTAACCTTGGGAGGTGTTCAGGTTAAAAAAAGCTTGTCTGCTACTAAACGTCATCCTACCATAGAAGATAATGTTATTATTTATGCCAACGCTACCATTTTAGGAGGCGATGTGGTTATTGGAGCAAACTCTATAATTGGTGCCAATGTTTGCGTTACAGTTTCTATTCCAGAAGGCTCCATTCTAACTTATCAAAAAGAGTTTAATATTAGATCTCGAAACCATGATTAAACCAAGAAGTATTATAAACCAAATTGGAAATACGCCATTAGTTGAAGCCTCACATTTACACCAAAATCCTAATGTTACTTTACTTCTAAAATTAGAAGGAAATAATCCTGGCGGAAGTGTAAAAGATAGAGCTGCTTTTAATATGATTAACGAAGCCTTAAAACGTGGAGACATAAAAAAAGGAGATACTTTGGTTGAAGCAACTAGTGGAAATACGGGTATTGCTTTAGCTTTTATCGCACCTTTATTAGGTGTAAATATGGTGCTTATAATGCCAGAAAACTCTACTGAAGAGCGTATAAAAACCATGCGGGCTTATGGTGCAGAGTTAATTTTAACATCCAGTGATGTTGGTATAGAAGGTGCTCGAGATTATGCTATTAAATTGCGTGACGAAAAAGGGTATTTTATGCTCAATCAATTCTCTAATCCCGATAATTGGAAAGCACATTATAAAACTACCGGACCCGAAATTTGGGAAGCTACTGAAGGTAAAATCACTCATTTTGTATCGGCCATGGGAACAACAGGAACCATAATGGGTGTGTCTACATTTTTAAAAGAAAAAAATAAGGATATTACCATTGTTGGGGCACAGCCTAAAGACGGTGCTAAAATTCCGGGCATTCGTAAATGGCCAGAAGCGTATTTGCCAGAAATTTTCGATAAAACTAAAGTCGACCAAGTCGTAGATGTTAGTGAAGAAGATGCTAAGGCAACAACACAGCGTTTGGCCAAAGAAGAAGGTGTGTTTGCAGGTATGAGTAGTGGAGGATCTGTGGCAAGTGCCTTAAAAATCATAGAAAATTTAGAATCCGGTGTTGTCGTTGCTATAATTTGCGACCGAGGAGATCGTTATTTATCGTCGCCATTATTCGATAATTAGCATAATAAATGCTGTAAATATGAGGAAAATAAATATATATTACCTTTATTTGCAGCATAGTTCATAATCATATTAATTCGTTATCACGAAAGGCAGAGGGGATAGACCCGGTGAAGCCTTAGCAACCCTTTACCACACTTAAAGAAGGTGCTACATTCTACTCGATGAAACCTATTTTCAAAGGGGCAGATAACCCAAGAGAATTTCCTTTCTTTCCTGATGACATACTGATATAAAACATCAAACATGTCAAACATTTATCAAGCCATTCAACAACGTATTTTAGTACTAGACGGTGCTATGGGTACCATGTTGCAACGTTATAATTTTTCTGAAGAAGATTTTAGAGGTGAGCGCTTTAAAGATTATCCGTCGCCTTTAAAAGGGAATAACGATTTGTTGTCTTTAACACAGCCTAAAGCAATTGCAGATGTACACCGAAAGTATTTTGAAGCTGGAGCAGATATTGTAGAAACCAATACCTTTTCGGGAACTACAATTGCTATGGCAGATTACGACATGGAGGATTTAGTGTACGAACTTAATTTTGAATCGGCTAGAATTGCTAAGCAAGTAGCAGAGGAAATGACTAAAGCAAATCCAGAAAAACCTAGATTTGTTGCAGGAAGTATTGGGCCTACAAACCGTACCGCAAGTTTATCGCCAGATGTTAACCGTCCAGAATATCGTGCCGTGACTTTTGAAGAATTAAGAAAAGCCTATCATCAGCAAACAGAAGCGTTGTTAGATGGTGGCGTAGATTTACTTTTAGTAGAAACAATTTTTGATACACTTAATGCCAAAGCAGCATTATTTGCTATAGACCAAGTTCAGGAAGAACGCGGTATTAAAATTCCAATTATGGTATCTGGAACAATTACAGATGCGTCTGGTAGAACACTATCTGGGCAAACCGTAGAAGCTTTTTTATTGTCTATTTCTCATATTCCACTTTTAAGTGTAGGGTTTAATTGTGCTTTAGGAGCCGATCAGTTACAACCCTATTTAAGTCGACTAGCCAACGAAACAGAATTTTATACCTCTGCGCATCCTAATGCAGGACTGCCAAATGCTTTTGGAGAATACGACCAAACGGCAGAGCAAATGCAAGTACTTATAGAAAATTATTTAAAAGAAAACATCATTAATATTATTGGAGGTTGTTGTGGTACAACTCCAGAGCACATTAAATTAATAGCAGAAGTTGCTGCAAAATACAAACCAAGACAAGCTGCCGTTAGTATTTAGTTTCTAGTTGTTAGTTAATAGAACAAAATGAATTATACAGAATTAGATGTATGGAAACAAGCTAGAGTTATAGTGAAAATGGTTTATGAATTAACGAAATCATTTCCGCCAGAAGAACTTTACGGTTTGACAAATCAGCTAAGGAGATGTGTAATTTCGGTCCCTTCAAATATAGCAGAAGGTGTAGGAAGACAATCGCAAAAAGAAACGATTCATTTTTTATACATTGCAAAAGGGTCTATTAATGAGGTTGAAACCCAATTATATTTATCTTTTGATTTAGGATATATTTCAGAAGACGATTTAAAACACAATATTGATAAATTGATTATTAATAAAAAACTGCTTAACGGTTTTATTAATTATTATAAAAAGTTATGATGGATAACGAAGCCAATAACGAACAACATACAACGAATAACAAACCCAAATATTTAAGTCTTTCTGGGTTGGAACCTTTAGTGGTTACTCCAGAAAGTAATTTTATAAATGTAGGAGAACGTACCAATGTTACGGGGTCTAGAAAATTCTTAAGATTAATTAAGGAAGAAAAGTACGACGAAGCCTTGGATGTAGCCAGAGACCAAGTAGAAGGCGGTGCTCAAATTATCGATGTTAATATGGACGAAGGCATGTTAGATGGTGCAGAAGCCATGGTGAAATTCCTGAATTTAATTGCTTCAGAACCAGACATTGCTCGTGTTCCTATTATGATAGATAGTTCTAAATGGGATATTATTGAAGCAGGTTTGCAAGTTGTTCAAGGGAAGTCGGTAGTAAATTCTATCAGTTTAAAAGAAGGTGAAGCCGCTTTTATTCATCATGCTAAATTGGTAAAACGTTATGGTGCTGCAATGGTAGTTATGGCGTTCGATGAAGATGGTCAGGCCGATACCTACCAGCGTCGTATCGATATTTGTAAGCGGTCTTACGATATCTTGGTCGATAAAGTTGGTTTTCCACCACAAGATATTATTTTCGACCCTAATATATTTCCTGTAGCCACAGGTATGGAAGAGCACCGCTTAAACGCCTTAGATTTCTTTAACGCAACAAAGTGGATTCGAGAAAATTTACCCTATGCAAATGTGTCTGGAGGCGTAAGTAATGTGTCGTTTTCGTTTAGAGGAAATACAGTAGTTCGTGAAGCTATAAACTCGGCATTTTTATATCATGCCATTAAACATGGTATGAATATCGGGATTGTAAACCCAACCATGTTGGAGGTTTACGACGAAATTCCTAAAGACCTTTTAGAACATGTTGAAGATGTATTATTTGATAGAAGAGATGATGCTACAGAACGGTTATTAGATTTTGCAGAAACAGTAAAAGGCGATAAAAAAGTAGATGAGGCCAAAGTTTTAGAATGGCGTAGTCATGCATTACAAGATAGAATTACACACGCTTTGGTAAAGGGAATTGATGCTTTTATTATTGAAGATGTAGAAGAAGCTCGTTTAGCTTCTAAAAAACCTATTGAGGTTATAGAAGGCCACTTAATGATAGGGATGAATGTGGTAGGAGATTTATTTGGAAGCGGAAAAATGTTCTTACCGCAGGTTGTAAAGTCGGCACGGGTAATGAAAAAAGCTGTCGCTTACTTACAACCTTTTATTGAAGCCGAAAAAGATGGAAAGCAAGAATTTGCTGGAAAAATATTAATGGCCACTGTAAAAGGCGATGTGCACGATATTGGAAAAAATATAGTAAGCGTTGTACTTGGATGTAACAATTATGAAATTGTAGATTTAGGTGTTATGGTGCCGCCAGAAAAAATTATAGAAACGGCTAAAGCAGAAAATGTAGATGCCATTGGCTTAAGCGGATTAATTACACCGTCGTTAGACGAGATGGTATATTTGTCTAAGGAAATGGAAAAACAAAAATTTACCATTCCGTTACTTATCGGAGGAGCTACAACTTCTCGAGCGCATTCAGCGGTTAAAATTGCACCAAACTATACGCATGCTGTTGTACATGTAAACGATGCTTCTAGAGCTGTAACCGTGGTAGGGAATTTACTTCAAGAAGATAGTAAAGTTTATAAAGAACAAATTCGCGAAGAATACGAAAAGTTCCGTGAACAATTCTTAAAACGCGGGAAGAAAAAGAATTTTGTAACTATAGAAGATGCGCGTAAACGTAAGTTTAAGATTGATTGGAGTACATCCGAAATTACAAAACCAAAAGAATTAGGAATTCAAGTTATTCAAGATTTCGACCTTAAAAAACTAGAAGATTTTATAGATTGGAGTCCGTTTTTTAGAAGTTGGGATTTACACGGTAGATATCCAGATATTCTAGAAGATGACGTGGTTGGGCCACAAGCAAAAGAATTATTTGCAGACGCAAAAATTTTATTAAAACGTGTTCTCGATGAAAAATTATTAGGCGCTAAAGCAATTTTTGGATTGTTTCCTGCCAATACTATAAACGATGACGATATTGAAATTTATGATGAAGATGGTAAAGTAAAAGTCACGTTTTTAACCTTACGCCAGCAGTTAGATAAACGCGAAGGTGTGCCTAATTTTGCACTGTCAGATTTTGTTGCTCCTAAAGATTCCGGAGTTCAAGATTATATGGGATGTTTTTGTGTGAGTACAGGTTTTGGTACAGCCGAATTGGCCAAGCAGTTTGAAGCAAATCATGACGATTACAATTCAATCATGATTAAAGCAATAGCCGATCGTTTAGCTGAAGCTTTTGCCGAATACTTGCATAAAGAAATTAGAACAAATCATTGGGGATACGCTACAAACGAGCAACTTCCTAATGAAGAATTAATTAAAGAAAGCTATAACGGTATTCGTCCAGCACCAGGTTATCCAGCTTGTCCAGATCACTTAGAGAAGAAAACCATTTGGAAACTTTTAAAAGTTAAAGAAGAAATAGGTGTAGAAATTACCGATAGTTTAGCCATGTGGCCAGCGGCAAGTGTGAGTGGTTATTATTTTGCGAACAAAGAAGCCAAATATTTTGGTCTAGGTAAAATTACACAAGACCAGTTGGTAGATTACGCTAAACGTCGCGGTATTAGTAATGAAGAAGCAGAAAAATGGTTGAGTCCAACCCTAGCCGATTAAAAAAAGATTATGAGTCAAAAGTTTATTGAATTACATTTGGGAAGCCATGTTATTATTCACGGATTCGACACTCATAACAAAGAAATAAGCGAGCGTGTAGAGGTTCAGGAATTTACTAAAAAACTTGTCGCGCTTTCAAGAATAAAATCGGTAAGCGAAAATTTTATTTTAACAGATTATACAAATGATCGTTTAATTTATTGGGAATATAAAGGCGATTATAATACGATTAAAAAGGCATTAACTACATAATGAAAGTTACAGATCACATAAAACAAGCCAACGGAAAAACATTATTCTCTTTTGAAGTTATTCCGCCTCAAAAAGGTAAAAATATTCAAGATTTATATAATAATATAGATCCGTTAATGGAGTTTAATCCGCCATTTATAGACGTTACAACCTCAAGAGAAGAGTATGTATACGTCGATAAAGGTAACGGACTTTTAGATAAGCGCATTACTAGAATGCGTCCTGGAACTGTTGGTATTTGTGCTTCAATTATGCATAAATATCAAGTAGATGCTATTCCGCATTTGCTGTGTGGTGGTTTTACTAAAGAAGAAACCGAATATGTTTTAGTCGATTGCCATTATTTAGGCCTCGATAATGTGGTGGCGCTTCGTGGCGATGCCCGTAAGGATGAACCATATTTTAAACCTACCGAAGGCGGTAATCATTACGCTAGCGAATTGGTAACTCAAATTTCAAATTTAAATAAAGGAAAATACCTGCACGACGATATTAAAGTTGAGCATAACTACGATTTTTGTATTGGGGTTGCTGGCTATCCAGAAAAGCATATGGAATCTCCTTCTTTAAACACAGATTTAAAACGTTTAAAGGCTAAGGTAGATGCTGGAGCAGATTATGTGGTGACGCAAATGTTTTTCGACAATAAAAAATATTTCGATTTTGTAGATAAAGCTCGTGCTATTGGTATTACAGTACCTATTATTCCTGGGATTAAACCTTTGGCTGTAAAACGTCATTTACAAATTTTGCCACAAGTGTTTAAAATAGATTTGCCTGAAGATTTAATTGATGCTGTTGAGGGTTGTAAAGATAATAAGGCTGTGAGAGAAGTTGGTATTGAGTTTGCCATTCAGCAATCTAAAGAACTAAAAGCAGCAGGTGTTCCATTTTTACACTATTATTCTATGGGTAAAAGTGATAATATTAAAGCCATTGCTTCAGCTATATTTTAAGAATTCCGTTACTTTTGCGGCTTAAACCCATCTATGAAACTTTATTTTAGTGTATTTTTAATTGTGATTGCTACTAGCTTGTTTTCACAAGAAAAAAAAGAAACGTCTTATATTGATGTGAATTACTTTAGTGGCAATATTGCACTGCACAATAACTATATTTTACATCTAATACAAGGCCATCCAGAAGGAGCTATTATAAGTTGGAATAAAAAAACATTTGGAGATAAAGATTGGCAGGAGCGTTATAATTATCCAGATTATGGAGTATCTTTTTCGTATCAGGATTTAAAAAATGAAACGCTTGGTAACAATTACGCTTTATATGCACATTATAATTTTTATTTCCTAAAGCGACATTTAATGTTGCGTATTGGTCAAGGTTTGGCTTACAACACCAACCCATATGATAAATACGATAATTATAAAAACATTGCATTTGGGTCTAGTATTTTAAGTGCAACTTATGTGATGATAAACTACAAACGTGAGCGTGTTTTTAATCGTTTTGGCATTCAGGCCGGATTATCATTATTGCACTATTCTAATGCTAATGTTGTGGCACCCAATTCAAGTATTAACACAGTGGCATTAAATGTAGGAGTTACTTATAATATAGATGAAGAAGATCCAGAGTATAGCCATGCAGATATAGAAGAAAAATATACCGAACCCATAAAGTATAATATTGCGCTTCGTGGTGGTGTTAACGAAAGTGATATTATTGGCATGGGGCAATCGGTATTCTATGTGCTTTCTGCTTATGCAGATAAACGCCTATCAAGAAAAAGTGCTGTACAATTTGGTACCGACGTGTTTTTTTCAAATTTTCTAAAAGATTTAATTGAATATAATGCAGTTGCATTTCCCGAAGAGCACATAGATCCCGATACAGATTATAAACGTGTGGGCCTATTTGCAGGGCATGAGTTGTTTATAAATAAATTGTCTGTAGAAACTCAAGTCGGGTATTATGTGTATTATCCATACGATTTTGAAGGGAGAACCTATTTACGTATCGGATTGAAACGTTATTTTGGAGAACGATGGTTTGGAGCTGTAACATTAAAGTCTCATGGAGCAAAAGCCGAATGTGTTGAATTTGGAGTAGGAATACGATTGTAAAAGATGAAAAAATTAATAACCATACTTGTTGTCTGTTCTCTTTACGCTTGCGATAGTGAAAACGCTAACGATTGTTTTCAAACATCAGGAGAAACTATATCTAAAACCATAGATATTGATGCGTTTGACGATATACTTGTCAATAGAAATATAGAGTTAACTATCATTCAGGCAGACGATTTGAAAGCCTATATAGAAACAGGAGAAAATCTCATGAACGACGTAAGTGTTGAGGTTGTAAATGGTGTTTTAGAACTTACCGACCATAATACTTGTAATTTGGTTAGAGATTACAATCCCACTAAAATTACAATTACTACACCAAGCGTGACTCAAATTAGAAGCTCTACACAATTTGAAGTAAAGTCGGAAGGTGTTCTGGCTTTAGAGAATTTAGAATTAGTTTCAGAAGATTTTAATGATTCAGAAAGTTTTAATGTAGGCGATTTTAGATTGGCAGTAGACGTTACAGACTTAAATGTGGTTTCAAATAATATATCTGTGTTTTATATGTCTGGCGTCGCAACTAATTTAAATGTAGGGTTCTATGCTGGGGGTGGACGCTTTGAAGGAGCCAACTTAATATCTGATACCGTTAATGTGTACCACCGAGGCACTAACGATATTATAGTTAATCCGCAAAAATCTTTAACCGGTGAGCTTGTAAGCACAGGCGATTTAATTGCTAAACACAGACCTGAAACGGTTGAGGTTGAAGCGTTGTACAAAGGACAACTCTATTTCCAAGATTAATTAATCTTGCGTTAAGGTTCTGAATAATTCTTCTAAACTTTCATTTTTCTGATTCAGTTGAAGGATTTTTAATTCATTATCATGAGCAAAATCAAACACTTTTGGGCGCATATCTTCAGAAGTTGCAAATGTGATTTCGTATACAAAATCATAAATATTTTTTACCTCGCTAACATGAGGTAAACGTAATAAAAAGGCATCTTCAACCCGAAAATCAAATTCTACAACCACAACTTGAGCCTTGCCGGCATGTAAATCTTTTAATTTTTTATCGGCAACAATTTGACCTTTATTTATAATTATTACACGGTCGCACATGGCTTCAACCTCTTGCATAATATGCGTAGATAGAAACACCGTCTTTGTTTTACCAATAGTTTTAATCAGCTCGCGAATAGATACCAATTGGTTTGGATCAAGTCCTGTTGTAGGTTCATCTAAGATTAAAACCTCTGGATCGTGCAGCAACGCATTTGCTAAACCAACACGTTGACGATAGCCTTTTGAAAGCTGACCAATTTTTTTATGAGATTCTGGAGTTAATCCCGTGAGTTCAATAACTTCAGAAATACGTTGTTTGGAGACGTCGTAAATGTTTGCATTAAACGATAAGTATTCTTTAATATACATATCTAAGTACAACGGATTGTGTTCGGGAAGATACCCTACACTTTGTTGTACTTGATTAGATTGTTCTAAAACATTAAAACCATTTACTTCAGCTTTGCCAGAAGAGGCATCAATAAAAGTGGTTAAGATTTTCATCATTGTAGATTTTCCAGCGCCATTTGGACCTAAAAATCCAACAATTTCTGGTTTTCCTACTGAAAATGAAACACCATCTAGTGCTTTTTGTGTACCATAGACTTTACTGAGCTGCTCTACTTTTATTGACATCGTGAAATAATTTATTCAAAAGTAAACATTACTATAATTTATTTTGCGAAATACGTTAATATCTTTAAAACGAAAATTCGAAAATAAAAAAAATATAGTTTTAGTTTTGTAATATCAAATTATTAATTACTTTAGCACTAACGAAAAACAAGACATGCAGAATACAAATTTCACATATTTTAACTTTTTCTATTTCTTTTTTAACAGAAGAGACGAGGCATTGTATGTGTAATTTATAAGATAAATTTAATATAAAGTCTCGATGTAAATCGAGACTTTTTTTTTATATGAAAAAAATAGTTTCAATCCAAGGTATAAAAGGGTCATTCCATCACATTGTTGCAAAGACATATTTTGATGACAATATTGAAATTGATGAGTGTATGTCTTTTGATAAGTTAGTTGATAATCTCATTACTAAAAAAAGTGATGTAGCCATTATGGCATTAGAGAATTCTATAGCGGGTTCTATTTTACCTAATTATGCGTTAATTGATAAGTTTAATCTTCATATTATAGGAGAGTATTATTTAGATATTCAGCATAATTTAATGGCTTTACCAGGACAGACTATTGCAGATATTGAAGAGGTGTATTCTCACCCCATGGCTTTACTACAATGTAAAGCTTTTTTTAAAGCATATCCACATATAAAACTTATTGAAGATAAGGATACAGCAGAAACCGCAGACCGTATTAGCAAAAATAATTTAAAAGGTGTTGCTGCTGTAGCAAGTAAAGTTGCTGCCGAAATTTTTAATTTAGAAATTTTAGCAGAAAGTATACAAACAATAAAGGAAAATGAAACGCGCTTTGTTATTGTGAAAACAAAAAATTCTGTTCTAGAAGAAAGCGAAATTAATAAAGCCTCTTTAAGGTTTGTAGTAGAACATAAACGCGGTAGTTTGGCTAGTGTTTTAAATGTGTTGAGTGATTGCAGAATGAGTTTAACTAAAATACAGTCGTTACCAAAGATAGAAACGCCTTGGAAATATGCTTTTTTTGTAGATGTAACATTTTCAAAATATAGTCATTTCGAGAAAGCAAAATCCATTTTAAATATAATGGTCAAAGAATTTAAAATACTTGGCGAATATAAAAACGCAAAATTATGATTACTGTTGCAAACAGGTTACAAACCGTAGAAGAATATTACTTTTCTAAAAAATTAAGAGAAGTAAACGCTCTAAAAGCGAGTGGTAAATCTATAATTAATTTAGGGATTGGAAGTCCAGATTTAATGCCACCACAAACGGTAGTAAATGCTATTACCGAAAGTCTTAAACATCCAAATGTGCACCAGTATCAGAGTTATCAAGGATTGCCAGAATTACGTGAAGCAATGGCTAATTTTTATAAAGCACAGTTTGATGTCACCGTAGATCCTACTTCAGAAATTTTACCATTAATGGGAAGTAAAGAAGGTATTCTTCATATCTCCATGGCGTTTTTAAATCCAGGAGACGAAGTCTTAATACCTAATCCAGGATACCCAACCTACGCCTCAGTAACTAAATTAGTTGAAGCTAAAGCTGTAACTTATGATTTGGATGAAGCACATGGATGGTTACCCGATTTAAAAGCTTTAGCACAAACCGATTTAAGTAAAGTGAAATTAATGTGGGTAAACTATCCGCATATGCCAACGGGAACAAATGCAACCGATGCCTTGTATGAAGACTTAGTGGCTTTTGCAAAACGGAATGATATATTAATTGTTAACGACAATCCGTATAGTTTTGTTTTAAACAACAATCCAAAAAGTATCTTAAGTGTTGCGGGTGCAAAAGATGTTTGTGTAGAATTAAATTCCTTAAGCAAAACATTTAATATGGCCGGATGGCGTGTTGGTATGGTGCTCGGAAATGCTACACATATAAGTGCGATTTTAAAGGTGAAAAGTAACATGGATTCTGGAATGTTTTATGGCATACAAAAAGGAGCTATTGAAGCATTAAACAGTACCGATACATGGTTTAAAAATTTAAATAGCGCCTATCAAAAACGTCGTGAATTGGTTTGGAAACTAGCCGATTTATTAGGGTGTACTTACGATACAACTACATCTGGATTGTTTGTTTGGTCTAAATTACCTGAAGGGACAGATGCAGAGGTGTTTATAGATAAAATTTTATATGAAAAGTCTATTTTTATTACACCTGGAATTATTTTTGGAACTCAAGGCAAAGGCTATATTAGGTTTTCACTTTGTGCTTCAGAAACAGATTTAGAAACCTCAATAAACCGAATTAAATCTAAAAACTAAACGTATGAAAAATATTGTAGTTATAGGTATTGGTTTAATTGGAGGGAGTATGGTTAAGGATCTCAAGAGGGTTCATCCAGAAACTAAAATAATAGGTGTCGATAAAAATCCAGATCATGTTAATCAGGCGTTAGTAAGCGGTTTAATAGATCAAAAAGGGACATTGAATGCTGTTGAAAATGCAGATCTTGTTATTTTATCAATTCCCGTAGATGCGTCAGTAGATTTACTTCCAGAGATTCTAGATTTAGTATCTGATGATACTTTGGTAATCGATGTGGGATCTACTAAACTAGATGTTTGCCAAAAAGTAGAGCATCATGAAAAGAGAAGGAATTATTTATCGTGTCATCCTATAGCAGGAACAGAATTCTCTGGGCCACAAGCCGCTATAAATGATTTGTTTAAAAACAAAACAAACATCATATGCGAAGTAGAAAAAACAGCGTTTAAGTTACAAGAACGAGCTTTACAAGTGTTTTCAGACTTAGGCATGCGTATTCGTTACATGAATCCGGAGTCTCACGATAAGCATATTGCATATGTATCGCACTTATCACATATTAGCTCTTTTATGTTGGGTAAAACCGTAATAGATAAAGAACGTAACGAGCGTGATATTTTTGATATGGCAGGCAGTGGATTTGCATCTACGGTACGTTTGGCTAAAAGTTCACCAAATATGTGGACACCCATTTTTAAACAAAACAAAACTAACGTCATTGAGACTTTAGATGAATATATAAACAACCTAAATCAATTTAAAATTTTATTAGAACAGGATGACTTTGAAGCTATTTTTGATGAGATGAAAAATACAAATCGAATTAAAGATATTTTAAAAGGAATTGCTTAAACAGTTAGTAACATTATGGAAAACAAGAAAGAATTAAGAACCTGGTTAGACGATTTAAAATTAAATCACCCTTTAGTTGTTGCAGGTCCTTGTAGTGCAGAAACGGAAGAACAAGTATTAAAAATAGCTCACGAGTTAAAAGATACAGATGTAAGTTATTTTAGAGCAGGAATCTGGAAACCTAGAACTAGACCTGGAATGTTTGAAGGTGTAGGTGCATTAGGTTTAAAATGGTTACAACGCGTTAAGGCTGAAACAGGAATGAAAATAGCTACAGAAGTCGCAAATGCAGCTCACGTAAAATTAGCTTTAGAGCACGATGTAGATTTATTATGGATTGGTGCGCGCTCTACTGTAAGTCCGTTTATTGTTCAAGAAATTGCAGATGCTTTAGAAGGTACAGATAAAATTGTATTGGTTAAAAACCCAGTAAACCCAGATTTAGCTTTATGGTTAGGAGCTGTAGAACGTTTAGCATCGGCTAATATTAAAAATTTAGGTGTTATACACAGAGGGTTTTCAACATACGAAAAAACAAAATATAGAAACACTCCAGAATGGCAATTGGCTATTGAGTTGCAATCTAAATTCCCAGATTTACCAATCATAAACGATCCATCACATATAACAGGTAAGCGTGATATGATTTTTGATGTATCTCAAACAGCTTTAGATTTAAATTTTGATGGATTGATGATTGAAACGCATTACGATCCAGAAAATGCATGGAGTGATGCTGCACAGCAAGTTACACCAGAAACTTTAGTGCAAATTATGAAAGATCTTAAAATTAGAAAAGAATCAGATTCTGAAGCAGATTATAACGATGCATTAAATAATTTAAGAGCTAAGATAGATGTTATTGATAATCAAATTATCGAGCTTTTAGGTAAACGTATGGTTGTTGCCGATAGTATTGGAACTTTAAAACGTCAGAAAAACGTATCTGTATTACAAAGTAAACGTTGGAACGAAATTTTAGGAAAAATGGTTTTAGAAGGTCAGGATCATGGTTTAAGTGAAGAGTTTATCTTGAAAATGTTTAAAGCCATTCACCAAGAATCTATAAATCACCAAGAGAAAATATTAAAAAAGTAATTTTACTCTAGATATCAGAAAGGTCCATAATATATGGGCCTTTCTTATTTTATTTAGTACGTTTAAAGATGTAGCGCGTTATAAATATGCCTTGTCCATCTTCCGTTCCTGAATCACTTTCTACAGCACTAGTTACAAAAGCGAGTTCCCAGCCGGCTTCGGTCATAGTGTTTATTTTAGAACTTA
Source organism: Formosa sediminum (assembly GCF_007197735.1). Lineage (GTDB taxonomy): Bacteria > Bacteroidota > Bacteroidia > Flavobacteriales > Flavobacteriaceae > Formosa > Formosa sediminum. The sequence goes on along the minus strand of NZ_CP041637.1, from coordinate 455,593 downwards.
CTAAAACATCGTTTGATGCGATGTTTTGAAAACGAATTCCACCTATATTATAAAAATTTAAAAGTTTTAGTTTCTTTATAGTTTTTAACTCTTAAGTCGCTTCTTTTGGATTTGTTTCTGTTGTTTTCGTCTTCTGTCTGAGCTGTAGTGTAATTTTCAAAGTCTCGTTCTTCATCAGAAGAAATTAATCTAGAACGAACTGCCTAATCCGTTAGGGACTATAGATTCTATAGAGGTAATTATTTTGTATTCTACTTGCGCATTTATTTCATTTAAGCCAGTAAAAAAAAGTGAGAAAAGAAGTAATTTTTTAATCATTTTAATGCGTTTTAATATGAAAAAAAGATAATATAAATATTTTGCTTTAAGCTAAATTTATTTTTTTTACTTTACTTTTGATGATAATTATGACAGGAATAGTATATAAATCAACAGGAAGCTGGTACACCGTAAAAACACCAAATGGTGAGACGTACGACTGCCGTATTAAAGGTAAGTTTAGACTAAAAGGTATTAAAAGTACCAATCCAATTGCTGTTGGAGACGAGGTAGATTTTAAAATAGAAACATTAGATAATGTCACTACCGGTATCATACATCACATTCACGACCGTAAGAATTATATTGTTCGTAAATCTGTAAATTTATCTAAGCAAACGCATATCATTGCATCTAATATAGATCAGGTTTTTTTATTGGTTACCATAAACAATCCGCCTACACTTACAAGTTTTATAGATCGTTTTTTAGTCACTGCAGAAGCTTATTCTGTAAAAACAGTTTTATTATTTAATAAGATAGACGTGTATGACGACGAAACCATTTTAGAAGTACGTTATTTGGCCTCTATATATAGAGCTATTGGTTATGAATGTATAGGAATTTCTGCAGAAACTGGAAAAAATATAGATAAAGTTAAAGCACTTATGCTTGGAAAGGTAAGTATGTTTGCAGGGCATTCGGGAGTTGGAAAATCTACTCTGGTTAATGCGTTAGAGCCTACTTTAGATTTAAAAACAAAGGCTATTTCTAGTCAGCATATGCAAGGACAACATACTACAACTTTTGCAGAAATGTTCGATTTAACTTTCGATGCTAGAATTATAGACACTCCAGGTATAAAAGGATTTGGTGTGGTCGATATGGAAAAGGAAGAAGTGGGAGATTATTTTCCGGAATTTTTTGCTTTAAAACAAGACTGTAAATTTAATAACTGTTTACATGTAGAGGAACCTAAATGTGCAGTAAAAGATGCTTTAGACCGAGACGAAATAGCATTTTCTCGTTATAGAAGTTATTTACAGATTTTAGAAGGCGAAGACGAACACTATCGTACAGATATTTGGAATAAAGAACAAGACGGCATATAATAATGAAAGCAGTAATTCAGCGTGTTTCTAAAGCCAGTGTTACTATTGAAAATAAAATAGTGGCAAATATTAATCAAGGGTTATTAATTTTATTAGGTGTAACCGACTCCGATAGTCAGGAAGATGTAGAATGGTTATCAAGAAAAATAGCCAATCTTCGTATTTTTGAAGATGAACACGGTGTTATGAATACTTCACTATTAGACATTAATGGGGAAGCAATAGTAGTAAGTCAATTTACACTTTATGCTGCCACAAAAAAAGGCAATAGACCCAGTTATATTAAAGCAGCTAAACCGGACATTGCTATCCCTTTATACAAAGCGTTTGTGGGGCAATTAGAAGGCGATTTAGGACGAAACGTGCAAACAGGGGAGTTTGGTGCAGACATGAAAGTAGAGCTCTTAAATGATGGCCCTGTAACCATAATTATTGACACAAAAAGTAAAGAGTAATAGTTACGGGTTTTGTTTTTTTTAACATAAAATAATGTTAAATTTAAAGCGCAAACCTAACCTACTATGTGTTTAAAATATTTTTTAGGCGTATTTGTTATATGTCTAACTTTGAACCTATCTGCCCAAACAGATTTTAGTTCAAATATACTCGAAAAGGCTACTATTGGCAAGAATGCGAATGCTTTAGTGAAAACTAATGACATAAAAATTTACATTCAGGCTTACAATAAAATGCTTGTAAAATCTCATCGTACAGTTACCATTTATAACGATTCTGGAGATTATAAAGGTCAGGCTTACGAATATTACGATGAGACCACTAAAATCAAATCATTAGAAGCTACAATTTACAATGCAAAAGGCGAAAAAATTAAACGTTTTAAAGAAAAAGACTTTAATGATGTCGCTGCTGTAGATGGCATATCTATTTATAACGATAATCGGATAAAATATTTAAAATATGCCGCAGTAAATTATCCGTATACAATAGATTATATTTCAGAAGTTGAACATAAAATGACAGCATTCATTCCTACATGGTCACCTTTAGAAGAGCATTATACAGGTGTTTTAAAATCTTCTTATCAGATTTTTAATGAAACAGATGTTTCTTTAACAGTAAAAGAAGAGCATTTAGAAGAATACGGTATTACTAAAGTTGGTGATTATCATTATGTAGCAGAAAATTTATTGGCAATAAAACCTGAAGCCTTAAGTCCCGAATTTTATACTTACGCACCACGTGTAAAAGTTGCCATGCAAACTTTTGATATGATGGGTGTTAAAGGCATAAATACAAATTGGGAAGATTTTGGAAAATGGATGTACGATAATTTGTTAATAGATACTAGAGCACTTCCAGAATCGGTTAAAAATGAAATTATAGAGCTTACTAAGGATGCAACTACAACTATTGAAAAAGCTAAAATTGTTTATAATTACCTTCAAAATAAAACCAGATATATAAGTGTGCAAGTTGGTATTGGTGGCTGGAAACCAATGCTAGCAGAAGATGTAGATCGTTTAAGTTATGGCGATTGTAAAGGGCTTTCTAATTATACCAAAGCATTGTTAGATGTAGTAGGTGTGCCCTCTTACTATGCTGTAATTTATGGCGGAAAAAATATAAGAAATTTTGATAGTGAGTTTTCGGCCACAGAAGGGAATCATGCCGTATTAACAATTCCAGATGGTGACGATTATATTTGGTTAGAATGTACAAGCCAGAAAGCTCCGTTTGGGCATGTGGCCAATTTTACAGACGATAGAGATGCACTTGTAATAACTCCAGATGGAGGAAAAATTGTTCACACAAGAGTATATGATGCTACAGAAAGTCTGTTAAAAACAACTGCAGATATTAATTTAAATTCAAACGGAGGATTTACAAGTGAAGTGGTTATTAAATCGTACGGATCTCAGTATCGAGGAGATGAAGGATTAGAAAACGAATTAGAGAAAGATCAGAAATTAAGATTTAAAGATATTTGGGATAATGTAAATGATTTGGTTGTAGAATCCTTTCAGTTTACAAACAATAAAAACGATGTTGTTTTTACAGAGCAAGTAAAGGTCTCTGCAAATACGTATGCGTCCAAAACAGGAACGCGATTGCTTGTCGTACCTAATGTCTTTAATAAATTAACACACATACCACCACGTTATGCTAAGCGAACTATGCCATTAGAAATAGATAGAGGGTTTTTAGACGAAGATGAATATGTGTTTCATTTAGAAGACGGTTTAAAAGTAGAGGCTTTGCAAGCTCCCATAAAATTAGAAACTAAATTTGGTACTTATACCATGTCTATTGAAGATTTAAATAATGGCACATTACGCTACAAACGCCGTTTACAAATAGATAAAGGCATATATCCAAAGGAAGATTATGAAGCCTATCGAGACTTTTGGATTAATATTTCAAAATATGATAACTCTAAAATGGTATTACTAAATCAATAACCCAATCACCTTAACCTATGAAAAAAGTATTCAGCCTACTATGTATACTTATAGTCTCTTATACCTATGCGCAAGACTATAAATTTGGAAAAATTTCTAAAGAAGAATTAAAAGAAACGGTAAATCCTGAAGATCCAAATGCTCATGCTACAATCTTGTATTTAAATGAAAATGTTTATTTTCAATACAGCCCTAACGAAGGCTTTATTGTAGTGAAGGAAGTACAAAAACGAATAAAAATCTATGATAAAGAAGGGGTAGATTGGGCTACAGAAATTGTACCTTTCTATGATAATGGGTCTTCAACTATTGAAGAATTGTCTGAATTAAAAGGATACACGTATTATCTTAAAGATGGAAAAATCGAAAAAGACAAACTAGATAAAGACAATGTGTTTAAAGAAGAAACAAATCAATACTGGGGGCAACTTAAATTTACTATGCCAAACATTACAGATGGCTGTATTGTAGAGTTTAAATACCGTAAAGAGTCTCCTTACATTGCTTTGGATGATGTTGATTTTCAGTACGATATTCCAGTAAAGAAGTTAGAGTTTAATGCGCGTATTCCAGAATATTTTTATTTTAATAAGTATTTTAATCCTAAAGCAAAATATGTTGTAAAAATTTCGGAAAGCAGCAGAAACAGAGTCGAACAAATTAATTCTAAACAACGCTCTGGAGGTTCCGGTTTTACTAATTCGCAAACAAGTTTTGATAGTTCTAAATGGGAATTTAGAGAACATGAATATATAGCAGATTTAGAAAATATACCTGCGCTAGTAGAAGAGCCATTTGTAGACAATATGGATGTATATCGTGCTACAGTAAAATGGGAATATGCAATGTATAAAGGTCCAGATAATTCTATTAAAAATTATTCTACAGACTGGGAAAGCGTAACTAAAACAATTTACGATCATAGTAGTTTTGGAGGTCAATTATCTAAAACAGGTTATTTTGAAAAAGACATAGATGCACTATTAGCTAATGTTACAAATAGTGAAAAGCGTATGTCTTTAATTTTTAATTTTGTAAAGTCTAAAGTGGCTTGGAATGAATATCTAGGAAACTATGCAGAAAATGGAGTAAAAAAAGCATATAAAGAAGGAACCGGTAATGTAGGTGATATTAATTTAATGTTAACAGCCATTTTACGTTATGCAGGTTTTAACGCAAATCCTGTGCTTATTAGTACAAAAAGTAACGGAATTCCAATATATCCAACACGTAATGGGTTTAATTATATTATATGTGCTATAAAGGTTACAGATAATCTTATTCTTTTAGATGCCACAGATCGTTTTGCCTTACCTAATGTGTTACCTTCTCGCGCAATAAATTGGCAAGGACGTATTATACGTGAACAAGGCAGTTCTGCATGGGTAGATTTAATGCATCCAGCATCCGGATTAGAAAACTATACGTTACAGTGTAAAATAAATCCAGACTTAAGTGCCGAAGGTCGTGTTTTTGTTAAAAAACAAAACTCGTCTGCTATGAAATTTAGATCTAAATACAATAATATAGGAGAGGATGAGCGCCTTAGGGATTTAGAAGAAGGTAAAGGCGAAATAGAAATTTCTAATTTACAAGTAAGACATGAAGAAGAAATAAATAACCCCACTATTCAATACTCTTTTTCTTATACTTTAAATAATGCCGTAGAGGCTATTGGGGATAAACTTTATATTTCGCCTATGCTATTTTATGCGACTACCGAAAATACATTTAAACAAGAAAAACGAAATTATCCTTTAGAGTTTACCTATCCAAATACATATAACTACAATGTCTCTATAATATTGCCAGAAGGATATACTGTAGAGTCTTTACCAGAAAGTACTAAAGTCCAGTTTAATGGTAACGAAGGTGTGTTTACTTTTATAAGTTCTCACTCTGGTAATATGGTGGTTATAAAAAGTGTTTTTGAAATTAATAACACTTTTGTATTACCTAATGATTACGACCAGTTTAAACAATATTTTGCAATGATAGTAGAAAAGGAAACAGAAAAAATGGTTCTGGTAAAAAGCTAACACAAAAAAACGCAATAACTATTTGTTTTTTTAAGTTAAAAAAAAAATAAAATAGTAGTTTTACATTATAAAGTCAACAAGTCGTCAAGTCTTTGTGCTTTTTTATAAAGCTTAAATACTTGGCGATTTTATATAAAGTCATTACACATGAATATTGAAGATGCACAACTAGCAGTAGATTCTTGGATTAAAGAGCATGGTGTTCGTTATTTTAACGAGCTTACTAATTTGGCACAACTTACAGAAGAAGTAGGGGAAGTGGCAAGAATTATAGCTAGACGTTATGGCGAGCAAAGTGAAAAAGAAAGTGATAAAAATAAAGATTTAGGTGAAGAATTAGCCGATGTTGTTTTTGTTGTTTTATGTTTGGCAAATCAAACTGGAATAAATTTACAAGAAGCGTTCGATAAGAAAATGGATCTAAAAACAAAACGCGATCACGATAGGCATCACAATAATAAAAAATTAAAATAGGACATCATGAATATCATTTTAGAACAGTCAGAAATTATACAACAACCATTACATGTTACTATTACAGGTTCTAAAAGCGAATCTAATAGATTGTTAGTTTTGCAGGCTTTGTATCCTAACATTGCTTTAGAAAATGTATCAAATTCAGATGACTCAGATGTTATGCAAATGGCATTAAACTCTAAAGAATCACTTGTAGATATTCATCATGCAGGGACTACTATGCGTTTTCTTACAGCCTATTTTTCAAGTTGTGAAGGTAAAATAGTAACTCTAACTGGGTCTAAACGTATGAAAGAGCGCCCAATTAAAATACTAGTAGACGCGCTACGAGATTTGGGAGCAGACATAACATATGTAGAAAACGATGGCTACCCACCAATAAAAATTATAGGTAAAAATATTACTCAAAGCGAAGTTACACTTAAGGCCAACGTAAGTAGTCAATATATTTCTGCATTAATGCTAATAGGTTCGTCTTTAGAAAATGGTCTAAAACTTACTTTAGATGGCGCAATTACTTCTGTGCCTTATATTAAAATGACCTTAAATTTATTACATCAATTAAATATCGATGCTCAATTTAAAAGACAAACCATAACAGTTAAACCTAAAACCGAAGCAGTTGCTAAACAAACTTTAACCGTAGAGAGCGATTGGTCTTCGGCATCATATTTTTTTAGTATAGTTGCATTAAGTCCAATAGGGACAACCATTACATTATCTGCATATAAAGCGAGTTCTTTACAAGGCGATTCGGTTTTAACTACAATTTATAAACAATTTGGAGTAACTACTACATTTAGTGATCATTCTATAACGTTAAAAAAAGTAGAAGACGTTTTAAAAGATACCAATATTACATTAGATTTAGTAAATGCTCCAGACATAGCTCAAACCATAGCTGTAACATGTTTTGGTTTAGGTATAGCTTGTAGTTTATCTGGTTTACATACTTTAAAAATTAAAGAAACAGACCGTTTAGAGGCTTTAAAGATAGAGCTAGAAAAACTTGGCGGCAACGTACACATCACAGATAAAACATTAGATTTAGAACCGTCAGATCGTATAAATGAAGATGTTGCGATTAACACCTATAACGATCATAGAATGGCTATGGCATTTGCTCCTTTAGCATTGCGTGTAAAAATGCGTGTAAACGATGCAGAAGTAGTGTCTAAATCCTACCCAGAATTTTGGAGTGATTTAGAAAAAATCGGATTCAAAATTAACAAGCACTAATTTTTATACTCTAAAAAGCGATTTTCAGCCCGTAAATGTCAATTAAATCAATAATAAATAGCAATTTACTTGACAAGGCCTATATTGAGATTGTATATTTGCGCTTCCTTTTAATAATATTGAACAAATTTTTTTTTTCAATATTTCAAAATATAAATATAGCACATGAAATTATCGCATTTTAATTTTAAACTACCAGAAGAATTATTAGCAGAAGACCCTTCAGAAAATAGAGATGAGTCACGCCTAATGGTTTTGGATAGAAAAAATCAAACTATTGAACACAAACAGTTTAAAGACATTATTGATTATTTTGATGAAGATGATGTGATGATTCTTAATAACACCAAAGTGTTTCCTGCACGTTTATTTGGTAATAAAGAGAAAACAGGAGCACGTATAGAAGTGTTTTTATTAAGAGAATTAAATGAAGAACAACGTCTTTGGGATGTTTTGGTAGATCCTGCTCGTAAAATAAGAATTGGTAACAAATTATATTTTGGAGACGATGATACTTTAGTCGCAGAGGTTATTGATAATACAACATCTAGAGGGCGTACTTTACGTTTCTTGTATGATGGATCTTATACAGAGTTTAGAAACAAACTTAAATTGTTAGGAGAAACTCCACTACCAAAGTATATTAAACGAGAGGTAAAACCAGAAGATGAAGAGCGTTACCAAACCATTTATGCTAAGCATGAAGGTGCTGTAGCAGCTCCAACAGCAGGATTACACTTTTCTAAACACTTACTTAAGCGTTTAGAAATTAAAGGTGTAAATTTTGCAGATGTTACATTACATGTTGGTTTAGGTACGTTTAATCCTGTAGAGGTAGAAGATTTATCTAAGCATAAAATGGACAGCGAAGAAGTTATAATTGATGAAAAAGCTGTCAATACAATTAATAAAGGTATTAAAGAAAAAAGACGTGTTTGCGCAGTAGGAACAACTTCTATGCGTGCCATTGAAAGCTCTGTATCTTCTCACGGAACTTTAAATGAATTTAATGGGTGGACCAATAAGTTTATCTTTCCGCCTTATGATTTTAGTATTGCTAATTGTATGATTACAAACTTTCATACACCAAAATCTACACTCTTAATGATGGTATCTGCTTTTGCAGGTCATGATTTTATTAAGCGTGCTTATGATGAAGCAGTAAAAGAAGGTTATAAATTTTATAGCTATGGCGATGCCATGTTAATTATATAAGTTTAATACCATACAACATACATTAAAGCCTTGTTTATCAAGGCTTTTTTTATAGCTTTAATTAGCTAATATTAGTATAAAGTACTAATCTTAATTTAATTACTTTTGCAGTATTATGGCAAATAAAAAGAAAGACGTTAGGGCATTAACTAAAGAACAATTGCGAGATTTTTTTGTATCTCAAGGCGATAAAGCATTTCGTGGTAACCAAGTCTATGAATGGTTGTGGAGTAAAGGTGCTCATAATTTTGAAGATATGACAAATATCTCAAAAGAAACCAGACAAATGTTAGAAGATAACTTTGTGATTAATCACATTAAAGTCGATACTATGCAACGTAGTAGCGATGGTACTGTTAAAAATGCTGTTCAATTACATGACGGTTTGGTTGTCGAGTCTGTGTTAATACCAACAAAAACTAGAACCACCGCTTGTGTGTCTAGTCAAGTAGGCTGTAGTTTAGATTGTCGTTTTTGTGCTACCTCTCGCTTAAAACGTATGCGAAATTTAAATCCAGACGAAATTTACGATCAAGTGGTTGCCATAGATAACGAAAGTAGGTTATATCATGACAGGCCATTAAGTAATATTGTATTTATGGGAATGGGAGAGCCCCTAATGAATTATAATAATGTAATTAAAGCCATAGACAAAATTACAGATATAGAAGGTTTAGCCATGTCTCCAAAACGTATTACAGTCTCAACGTCTGGTGTGCCAAAAATGATTAGAAAAATGGCAGACGATGAGGTAAAGTTTAAACTTGCCGTATCTTTACATTCTGCAATAGATGAGGTTAGAACATCAATAATGCCATTTAATGAAACCTTCCCTTTATCCGATTTAAGATCTGCATTAGAATATTGGTATAGTAAAACTAAAAGTAGAATTACTTACGAATATGTAGTCTGGAAAGGTATTAACGATAAACGTAAAGATGTAGATGCTTTAGTGCAATTCTGTAAATTCGCTCCAAGTAAAGTTAATTTAATAGAATATAACCCTATAGACGATGGCGAATTTCAGCAAGCGCAAGACGAGGCCTTAAATATGTACGTAAAAGTATTAGAAGCAAATAATATTACAGTTACTATTAGACGCTCTAGAGGTAAGGATATTGATGCTGCGTGCGGGCAATTAGCCAATAAAAGTTAAATATGTCCGTTTTTTAAATAGTATTCAGAACTATTAAATAGTTTATAACGTGCATTTTTATTAGGTTTGTATAGATTATAAATATCACTTTCTTCTAGTTGAAAATTGTAGAACAAATAAAGCAACCTATAGCTTATGAAATGGAACTTTTTGAACAAAAGTTCTTACTTTCTATGTCTTCTAAAGTAGCCTTGCTTAATAGGATAACCCATTATATTGTAAATAGAAAAGGAAAACAAATGCGACCAATGTTCGTTTTTTTAGTTTCTAAAATGGTGTCTAATGGTGAAGTCAGTGAGCGTACATATCGCGGAGCTTCTGTTATAGAATTAATACATACCGCAACCTTGGTGCACGACGATGTGGTAGACGATAGTAATAGACGTCGGGGTTTTTTCTCTATAAATGCACTTTGGAAAAATAAAATTGCAGTATTAGTGGGCGATTATCTACTGTCTAAAGGGCTTTTATTGTCTATAGACAATAACGATTTCGACTTACTTAAAATTATATCTATCGCTGTTCGCGAGATGAGTGAAGGCGAATTACTTCAAATTGAAAAAGCCCGTCAGTTAGATATTACCGAAGAAGTGTATTACGAAATCATCCGTCAAAAAACAGCAACATTAATTGCCGCCTGTTGTAGTTTAGGGGCAGCTTCTGTAAAACCAGAATCTACTCATGTAGAAACCATGCGAAAATTTGGAGAGCTTATTGGTATGGCTTTTCAAATTAAAGACGATTTGTTCGACTATGGTCAAGAAAAAATTGGTAAACCTACAGGAATAGATATTAAGGAACAAAAAATGACACTTCCACTAATTTATGTGCTAAATACGGTGTCAAAAAAAGATAATAAATGGTTAATTAATTCTATAAAAAACCATAACAAAGATGCCAAGCGCGTTAAAGAGGTTATTGCTTTTGTAAAACAATACGGCGGACTAGATTATGCCGTGACTAAAATGAAAGCATTTCAAGAAGAAGCTTTAAAAATGTTGGAGCCTTATCCAGAATCTGCATATAAATCATCATTAATTTTAATGGTGAATTATGTCATCGATAGAAAAAAATAAAATCTTCAGGCAACCTTTCTAATTTTTTTTGCGTCTTTATAAATAGAAGACCAAATGAAACCTTTTTTGAAAGTAATACAGTTGCATAAAAACCAAAATGAGCTCATTAAAAAGGCTAGCCAAAACAATCGCGAAGCACAGCAAGCATTGTATGATTGGCATGCGCCTAAAATGCTTAGTGTATGTCGATACTATATTAAAGATATACATCATGCAGAAGAAGCCATGTTAAATGGATTTTTAAAAGTATTTACACAATTAAAATCTTTTGAAAATAAGGGATCTTTTGAAGGTTGGGTAAGACGGATTATGGTGCGAGAATCTATCTCTTTTTTAAGACAAAAAAAACAATTTGTATTTGCAGAAGTGAGCGAAGATATTATTGAGATTACACCACTTTCTAGTGAAGAAAATTTAGAGGTAGATGATATTCAAAATCTTATAGACCAATTGCCTGAAGGATATAAAATGGTATTTATAATGTCGGCAATAGAAGGTTATAAGCACCATGAAATTGCCCAAATTCTTAAAATTTCTGAAGGGACTTCTAAATCGCAATTATTTAAAGCAAGACAAATGCTTCAACAGCAATTAAACACACTTCATTCCGATCGTTATGGTATCAAATAATTTTGAAAATAATATAAAAGAAAGTTTGGAAAAGCGCAGAATACAACCTTCTGTTCAGGCTTGGCAACAATTAGACTCTAAATTAAAAACTCAAGAACATAAGCGTGCATTTAAACCTTATTGGTTTGTAGCAATAGCTGCTAGTTTTGTTGGAGTGGCTTTACTAAGTACCTGGGTGTTTACCACAAAGAATACGAAATCAGAATTACCTGTGGTAGAAGTGGAGCTTCCTTTAAAAGAAAATAATCCCGTAAATGACAGCTCAAATTCATTTAAAGACGATGTTGTAATTTCTAAGATAGAAGAAAAAGGTGTTACTAAAAACCATCAACCCGCTCCTAAAACCAAAAAGGGAACTGCATATTTTTTAAAACAGCATACTCCAATATCCAACAAAACACAGAAAACGGAGGATTTAATTGTTGAAGAACTCGCATCCAATTCAGAGGTTATCCCTCAAAACATAACGGTGAGTACAGAAGATTATATTGAAGATTTACTGAAGGAAGCAGAAGCTCAAATTACTTTAGATCAGGCGTTAAATGATAAACAGCACACTGTAGATTCTGAAGCACTTTTAGAAGGGGTAGAGAACGAGATAGAACACAGTTTTAGAGAAAAAGTTTTCGATGCTGTAAAATCTGGATTTAAAAAAGTTAAAACAGCTGTTGTAGAACGCAACGACTAAAATATTTCATCAAAATCAATCATCATTATTAATCAAAAAACGAATAGCATGAACATTATTACTAAATTTACTATTGCATTAATTTTAATTTTGGTTTCACAAGTTGTTGTAGCCCAAGATGTAAAAGTCGTGGACTCGCTTAACCTTAATGAAATTCAGGAATTAAAAACTCAAAAAGAAAACATCCGGCAAGAAGAAAAGGCTTTACTAAAACAAGAGGTTGAAGCAATTAACGATAAAGTAGATGCCGGATATATTACCACTGAAGAAGGTGAAGTTTTAAAAAAAGACGCAGCAAAAAAACGCGCTTTAAATATAGAAAGTCGTGTTGCCATTATTGATAGTAAAATAGATTTATTGGAGCGTAATACTTATGCATATACGTTTGGTGAAGATGGCCAAATTGTTATTAGAATAGGTAAGGATTACGATAGTGATGTATCTGCAGATAAAACCACTATTTTTTACATTGGTAAAGATTCTAAACATATTCCAGTATTTGATAAGCGAACAACAAGTGATCTTGTTTTTGCTATAGGGTTTAATAATGCCATAATTGAAGGAGAAAGTTTAAACGATTCACCTTATAAATTAGGAGGCTCTGGATTTGTAGAATTGGGTTGGGCTTGGAAAACTAGAGTGTTTGAAAACTCTAATGCATTACGATTAAAATATGGGTTTTCTTTACAATGGAATAAATTAGATATTAAGAATAATATGTATTATCGAGAAGACGGTAATCAGGTCGTGTTTGAAACGTTTCCTTATGACGTAAGAAAATCTAAATTTAGAACAACCAATTTAGTTTTTCCAGTGCATTTTGAATTTGGCCCCTCTAAGAAAATCGAGCATGAAAATTACTTTAGATACTCTACGCGTAAAAAATTTAAATTAGGAATTGGAGGATATGGTGGATTTAATATTTCGTCACTTCAAAAAGTAAAATATAAAGAAGATGGGAATAATCAGAAAAAGAAATATAAAGATTACGATGCTGTAAATAACTTTGTATATGGTGTAAGTAGTTATGTGTCTTTAGGTAGTGTTGGCTTGTATGTTAAGTATGATTTGTCTACCATATTTAAACACCAAAATCTAGATCAGAATAACATATCGTTAGGTTTACGTTTCGATATGGATTAAAAATAAAAAAGGCTTCAAAATAAATTGGAAGCCTTTTTTATTAATGCGTTGCTGTTTTAAAATAATTTTCGCCGCCAACAATAGGCAGCTCTAATGTTGTGCCGTCTAAATCTACAGTTAACGTGGTGCCAGGTTTAGGTAATAAGGTAAATTTATTATCACTAGAAAAAATCATGAGTCCAATTTGCTGCCCTTTTTTTATAATCTGATCGTCTGGTTGTAGATAAAAAGACATATTGTAAAACTGTCCAGGAACTAAAGGTTCGCTACTTTTAATAGATTTATAATTTTGCGGATCTGCCCAACCACGTGTGATAATATTATCTGTTATAGGCGCATCCTCTTCTGTGTTCCAAGGTAAAGAAACTAACCAAACAGATAAGTTTGCTGCAGGTTTATTACTTGCGAGTTTGATATTAATTTTTGCTAATCCAGAGATATGTACATCTTTTTTTAGTGTGGGTGTTACATATAATAAGCGATGTTTAGATTCTGGTAAATTAGCTAAGGAATCTCCAGAAAACGAGGCATCATCTATAAGGGTTTCTTGGTGTTTTAATGTTGTTTTTGTTAATATAAGCTGGCCGCTTTTATGCCCTCCCGCTTGTAATTTTAAACGCACTAGTTTTGCTTCCGGATTAGGAAAATTATCATAAGGTGTTGGGGTATTATGTGTGTCTTCTTCTCTTACAATCCAGGCTTTCTTATCGTTTTCTACACCGTTTTCTATACCGTGTAAATAGTGCGTAAACCATCTATTCATCATAGATAATGGTGGAGGTCCGCCATGCCCATCTTGATGGTAATAAATCTGTACGTCTAAGCCTTTCTCTTCCGCAGCTTTATATATACGGTAGCTGTGTTCTGGCATAACGTTCCAATCGTTAAAACCATGAGACATTAATAAAGCGGCTTTCATGGGTTTAATATCATTAAGATAATCTCTTCCAGCCCAAAACTCATTATAATCACCAGTAATTCTATCCATACCATTTTTCATTTCTGTATCACGAATGGTTGTGTTACTATAGGCGCGTTTACTTTCGTCTCCACTATGGATATAATCGTATAAAACATCTATATCTTCGCCTAAATAGCCACCAGGAGATCTAACTAAACCATTAGATCTGTAATAATGATAGTAGGATGTATTAGGGGCAACGGGTATAATTGCTTCTAAGCCCTCTACTCCAGTTGTTGCAGCAGCTAAAGGAATGGTTCCGTTATAAGAAGTTCCTGTCATGCCCACTTTTCCTGTAGACCAAAATGCATTTACCGTTTCATTGCCATAAGGAGATGTATACCCTTTTGCTCTGCCGTTTAGCCAATCAATAACAGCTTTTGGAGCTAGAGATTCATTATCTCCACCAACTGTTGGAGAACCTTGAGATAATCCAGTTCCAGGTGATGAAGAATGTACAACGACATAGCCGCGAGGGACCCACTTACTAATTTGAGAATTTGAAATTACAGGACGTTTGCCAACACGAACCACTTCTGGATGTGCACGTTCTTGTTTAGCAGGTGTACCAAGCTCATGATTAACATCCCAAAACATACCTGGAACATCTGGTGCAATGCCTGCATAATACGGACTAGACTCATAAATAATAGGTAGTTTTAGACCTTCGGTTTCTGTTTGTTTAGGTCTGGTTACATCTACATGCATACGGTCTAATAAGCCATCTCCGTCTGTGTCAAATTCTGTTTCTACCCATAAATCGTGTCTAATCCAATCTTGAGGATTATTAAAAGCAGGTACAATTTGAGCCTCACCATTTTTAAAAATGGGTATAGTTTTTTGTTGTGCAACACTTACATTATTAAGAGCACAAATACATGTTATTATTAAGAAAATTACTGTGCTTTTTTTCATTTTATAAAATTAAAATAGGAATTGATAAGAAGCTAAGTTAAGCATTTGGAAATTACTGTGATGAGAAATTTTTAATTACACTTGAAGCTTTTTAAGAAAAAATGACTTAGTTTTTGGTCATTAAGAGCAAATCTTTAAAGTATATTTGTATTAAAATTAAACCTTTTAAAACTCGATTTCATTGATTTCAAAATCTTCTATAGATACAGTATTTGAAGCTTCACGATTAGAAGAAGTTATTGGCGATTTTGTTCAGCTTAAAAAAGCAGGGAGCAATTATAAAGGGCTTAGTCCGTTTAGTGACGAGCGTTCTCCTAGTTTTGTTGTGTCTCCTGTAAAGCAAATTTGGAAAGATTTTTCAAGTGGGAAAGGTGGGAATGTCGTGGCTTTTTTAATGGAGCACGAACATTTTACATATCCAGAAGCAATAAAATATTTAGCCAAGAAATATAATATTGAAATAGAAGAAACCGAGCAAACTAACGAAGAAAAAGCAAAGCAAGACACTCGAGAAAGTTTATACTTAGTGAGTGAGTTTGCCAATACGTATTTTCAGAAAATCATGCATAAAACCGATGCGGGACAAGCTATTGGTTTGAGCTATTTTAAGGAACGGGGTTTTACTCCAGAAACCATTAAAACTTTTGGTTTAGGATATGCTTTAGATGAATGGCAAGGATTTTCAGATGAAGCATTAAAGCAAGGTTACAAGTTAGAATTTCTTGAAAAAACGGGTTTAACTATAGTTAAGGGAGAGAAGTATTTTGATAGGTTTAAAGGTAGAGTAATGTTTCCCATACAAAGTATGAGTGGTCGTGTTTTAGGATTTGGTGGACGTATACTTACCAATGATAAGAAGGCTGCAAAATACATGAACTCTCCAGAAAGTGAGATATATTATAAAAGTAAAGTGCTCTATGGTATTTATCACGCTAAGCAAAGTATTGCCAAAGAAGACAATTGTTTTTTGGTAGAAGGGTATACCGATGTCATTCAGTTTCATCAGACAGGGATTACGAATGTGGTATCGTCATCCGGAACCGCCTTAACACCAGAACAAATCCGTTTAATTAACAGGCTTACAAAAAACATTACAGTATTATTTGATGGTGATGCTGCTGGAATGCGAGCATCTATTAGAGGAATTGATTTAATTCTAGAGCAAGGGATGAATGTGCGTGTGTGTACATTTCCGCAAGGCGAAGATCCGGATAGTTTTGCAAAACAAAATACAGAAGAAGAACTACGTGCTTATTTAGAATCTCACTCTAAAGATTTTATTCAGTTTAAAGCAGGGCTATTGGTTGAAGATGCAAAAAACGATCCGATAAAGAAAGCCGATACTATTCGCGATATTATACAAAGTATTTCTAAAATTCCAGACCGTATAAAGCAAGAAGTGTATTTGCAAGAATGTGCCAGAATTATGGATATTAGTGAAGCAGTACTGTTTAGTTCGTTAGCACAAATAAGTAATAAAGGTAATAATACTAAATCTGCAAATACTGGTAAAAGCAGTAATGGTAGTAGTTTTGGAAGTAGTCAAGAGCCACCACCAGATTTTTTTGAAGTTATAAGAAACGAAGAGCAACCCAATAAAAAAGTTGATGTTCAATATCTTTTGGAACGTAAAATTATTGAGATTTTATTACTGTATGGTAATAGAGAAGAAGATTTCGAGGATTTAATTTTAAAAGAAAATGATAAAGGCGAACTAGAATTAGAGCCCGTAATACAGCACGCAAAAGTGTTTGAGAAAATATTTTTAGACTTGCAGGAAGATGAGATGCAGTTTGGAAACGAAACGTTTAAAACATTATATTACACTATAATAGATAAGCTTAATCAAGATCCAAATTTTGTGTTAGAACAATTTGTAAATACAGTAGATATTCAGTTATCTCAGGAAATTACAAGTATTTTAATGGATGATGAACGACATACGCTGCATGATTGGGAACGTAACAACATTTTTCCTAAAGCTAAAACAGACAGTATTGCGCAATTGGTTAGTGAAACTATTTTAAGTTTACGTTGTTTTTTAATCGATCAAAAGGTAATTGAATTTCAACAAACAACTTTAGAACATAGAAACGAAACTAATAGAAATATTCTAGAAGAAATTAAAGATTACTATGGTCTAAAGATGTTGTTGTCAAGAAAATTAACACGCGTGTTATGATTCTAATAATTTTGCTTGATTAAGTAACTCGACTAAGTTAGAGGCTTTTAATTTTTTCATTAAACGCGCTTTGTAAGTACTCACGGTTTTTTCATTTATATTTAATTCTTTGGCAATTTCCTTATTTTTCTTTCCTATGGAAAGTAATTTAAGAACCTCAACCTCTCGAGTAGATAGTTTTTTATAAAACGATCCTGTTCTTTGTATGCGCTCTCCAAAAGCTAAACGATGGGTTAAGTCGTTACTTAAGTAAATTCCGCCTTGATCAATTTTTAATATGGCTTCTCTAAGAGTTAAAATGTTTGCCGTTTTAGAAATATATCCAGAAGCACCTGCCTTAATAGAACTCATAGCGTAGACTTCTTCTGGGTGTGTGCTAAACATTAAAACTTTAATATTTGGATATTCTTTTTTTAAGCGTCTTAGAGCGGTAATGCCGTTTAATTTTGGTAAATCAATTTCTGAAATTAATATATCTACAGTATTTGATTTTAAAAAATCAAAAATAGATTCTCCGTCGTCTACACCGCCTTCTACCTTAATAACAGGCGATGTTAAGAACAATAATTCAAGTCCTTTCCGAATAATAGGGTGGTGATCCGCTACCAACAGTTTTATCATAATTTATATAGTTTGGTTTGTTTGTTTGCATGCAAAAGTAATAAACGACTGTAGGTGTAGTCTAAATAAAGAAACCAGTCTATGTAAATATAGAAAAAAAGTATATTATAAGCTAGTGTTTACATCAAATTGTCAGGTATGTTGCACACAGGGATAGGTTCCATCTTATGCTTATTAGATGTATTGTATTGCTTATAAATAGTGAATACTTCTTTTTCCCTGCCAGAGAAATCATCAATGGTTTTACCTTCATCAGCCATTTTCATAGCCCATTCTAATTCTGGGTAAGATGCACCAATTTGGTCTTCGTCACTTCTTGCATCTCCAAATAAACCATCGCTTGGTGTTGCTTCAATAATAGAAGTTGGGATTTTTAAAACTTTAGCTAAAGCATAAACTTCAGATTTCATTAAATCTGCAATTGGACTCAAATCTACTCCACCGTCACCATATTTAGTATAAAAACCAACACCAAAATCTTCAACTTTGTTTCCTGTTCCTGCAACTAAAAGCTCTTGAAGCCCAGCATAATAGTATAAAGTAGACATGCGTAATCGCGCTCTCGTATTTGCTAAAGCCATAGCCACAGTAGCATCTTTGCCATCTAATGAAACTTCTGTTTTAAATTCTTCAAAAACAGGTGTTAAGTCTACTCGGGTATCTCTAACATTAGAAAATCTATCACGAAGTTGCTCAATATGTTCTACCGCTCTAGAAACATGGCTTGGTGCTTGATGAATAGGCATTTCTACACACAATACATCTAAACCTGTTAAAGCGCAAAGTGTAGACGTTACAGCAGAATCTATACCGCCAGAAATTCCAATAACAAACCCATTAACATGTGCTTGCGTTGCATAATCTTTTAACCAATTTACAATGTGATCTATAATTTTTTCTGTTTGCATTTTTGAAGGATTTAATACAAAGAATCTTACCTTTGCCTAACAAAAATAAAAGAATCGTTTAAGTAATAAAAATTAACGGCATTTAGTTTTCTATGAAATATCTAAGTTTTTTCCTTTTAATAATAATTACCATAGTTTCTTGTAAAAATGATAGTAAAATTACTGATGAAATTTCAAAAATTGAAATGCCAGTACAAATAGAACGATTCGATAAGGAGTTTGCATCTGCAAAGGCAGAAGATTTAAAAACGTTGCAAGCCAACTATCCGTTTATGTTTTCAAAATCGTATCCAGACGAATTTTGGATTACTAAAATTAATGATACTATTCAGCAAGAATTATCATCTGAAGTTGCTA
This sequence comes from Formosa sediminum, assembly GCF_007197735.1. Taxonomy (GTDB): domain Bacteria; phylum Bacteroidota; class Bacteroidia; order Flavobacteriales; family Flavobacteriaceae; genus Formosa; species Formosa sediminum. The sequence continues at coordinate 436,196 of NZ_CP041637.1, read as the reverse complement.
AAGTTTTTTCTCAAACTCAAGATATAGAGACAGAAATTTCTAACTTATTTAAGCATATTAAATATTATTATCCAGAATTTAAATCTCCGCGTGTAATTACAAGTACATCTTATGTAGATTACCGCAATAAAGTTATTGTTACAGACTCTATAGATATAATTGCGTTAGACACTTATTTAGGTCCAGATCATGAATTTTATCTTGGTGTACAAGAGTATATAAGAAGTGGGTTTAAAAAATCACAGATCGTGGTAGATTTGGCCAATGCTTATGCAGAACGATATATTTTACCCACAAAAAACAAAACACTTTTAGATGAAATGATAGCGGCAGGTAAGCGGTTGTATTTTAAAGATTTAATGATACCTTTTAAAACAGATGCTGAAAAAATTGAATATACGCCTGAACAATTACAATGGGCAGAAGCCAATGAAGCATACATTTGGCAATATTTTGTAGAACGCGAATTATTGTTTAGTACAGACTCTAAATTACCATCTCGTTTTATAAACGCTGCACCATTTTCTAAATTTTATTTAGCAGAAATAGATAACGAATCTCCGGGTAGAATTGGGGAATATATGGGATGGCAAATTGTAAAGGCCTATATGGAAAATAATCCAGAAGTATCTTTTAAAGAGCTGTTTAATAGTAGTGCTGAAGATATTTTTAATCATTCAAAATTTAAACCTAAAAAATAATGGCAAATCATAAATCAACAATACAATTAACGGTAGAATTAGATGAAAATCGTGTTCCTGAAAATCTACACTGGACAGCCGAAGACGGTGGTATTACAAACGAAGAAGCTAAAGCCATGATGCTCTCTGTATGGGATAGTAAAGCACAAGAATCGCTTAGAATAGATTTGTGGACCAAAGACATGCCAGTAGATGAAATGAAAGTGTTTTTTCACCAAACACTTGTGGCAATGAGTGACACCTTTAAACGGGCAACTCAAGATGAAAAAATGACTGCTACAATGAAAGATTTTTGTGATTATTTTGCTGAAAAACTTGAATTGAATAAAAAATAACAATTTATAATTACTGTAAAAGCTTCGTGATGTATATCGTGAAGCTTTTTTTATTTGATGTTATATCATTTTAAATTAGATACATTGAATCAAGAATTCTTACCACAAGCTATTTTAGAGAAAGGTAATTTTAAGCTTACTAATTTTGAATTAGAAGAAGAAGGCCGTGCATATAAGGCGTGTACTTTTAAGTTAAACAATACACGTGTTATTTGTAGAACAGCAAAAGCAACTCCTAAAAAAGAAGGGCAATTTGTAACGTTTTGGAAACGAAATGCAGAGGGTGTTACAGTCCCTTTTAGTGAAGATGATGCTTTCGATTTCTATGTGATTAATGTGCATGATAGGGAGCGCTTTGGGCAATTTATAATTCCTAAAGCTGTTGGTTTAGAGCAAGGGTTGGTTCATTCTGCTATAAAACCTGGAAAACGAGGATTTAGAGTATATCCGTCTTGGGTTGTACCAACTAATAACCAAGCAAAACAAACACAATCTTGGCAGTTAAATTATTTTGTGTCTTTGATTACACCAATAGATATTGATTTGTTAAATAAACGCTATACAATTTAAATTTATAGGTGTAAAATAGAGTTGTTTAGTGAGATTCTTATTTTCTCCAAGTCTAACTTTTGTCATATTCTAATACCTAATTTTCCGATAGTTTTGTCTTTATTTTAAGATTATGCAAATTACAGGAAAACGGTATTTAGATTATTCATCTTACATAAAATCTAGGTTTGGAACACGTGTACAAAAGATATCAATAGATATTGGTTTCTCGTGTCCCAATAGGGATGGAACTAAAGGTTATGGGGGTTGTACTTATTGCAATAACGATTCTTTTAATCCAGATTATTGTCAGCCTAGTCGAAGTATTACTTCACAATTAAAAGAAGGTATTTCTCGATTTCATAGTCGATATAAAACGCAAAAATATCTAGCCTATTTTCAGGCTTACACGAACACATATTCGGATTTTAATAGTTTAAAAGCCATGTATGAAGAGGCGCTTAGCGTTTCTGGAGTTGTAGGTTTGGTTATAGGAACGCGGCCAGACTGCATTAGCGATGTTATAATTAATTATTTGTCTCAACTATCTAAAACACATTATATAGCACTCGAATTTGGAGTTGAGACAACCTTAAATAAAACATTAGAACGAGTAAACAGATGCCATACGTTTGAAGATAGTATTTCCGTTTTTCAAAGATGTAAAAATAAGGGGATACATTTAGGAGCGCATTTAATTCTAGGTTTGCCAGGAGAATCTAGGTTAGAATTATTAGATCATGCAAGATTAATTTCTGAATTACCTATTGATACTCTTAAGCTACACCACCTTCAGATTGTCAATAAAACAGTTATGGCATACCAATATAAACACAATCCTGAATATTTTAATTTATTTACACAAGAAGATTACATAGCGTTTGTGGCGGAATTTGTTAGTCTTTTAAGGCCTGATATTATTATTGAACGTTTTATAAGTCATGCTCCACAGGCAATGCTTATTGCACCTAAATGGGGTAAACTTAAGAATTTTGAGATTGTAAATAAGATAGATCGAAAACTTACAGAACTTAATACCTGGCAAGGCAAAAATTACAATGCAGAAGCTTTGCTTGTATCATAGCTTAGCAAATCTTCAGGTAAAAAAAAAGCGCTCAAAACATAATTTGAGCGCTTAATTATAACTTAGAAGAGCATATTTATTCTTCCTTCACATCTACAATTTCATACATATCTTTACCATCTACCTGTACGGGTTGGTAGTAAGTATCTCCAAATTGTACATAGGTTTGGTCTCCTATTTTTATTTCTTCACCTCCTTCAGGTAAATTTGGAACTATAGTTCCTGCTGTAGCCGGTACAACGGTGTAACCATTGGCATCTTTTTCATAATATGCACCACCATAGTAATAATTGTTAGTGGTTTCTGTAACCTGTACCACTTCTGCTTCTTTTGGTAATGTTTTTACAGTGGCACCAACAGGAGCTTGTACAACAGTATATCCGTTATTTTCTGCAACATAGTATACTCCGTTATCATAGTGATACTGCTGGTTTTCTACACTAACAATTATCGCTGTAGCTGCTAAAGTTGTTATAAAATAGCCCCAAGGATGCCATGCTGGTCCCCAATAAAAAGGTCTGTATGGGTGATAGTAATAAGGTCTGTGACAATAATATCCTCTTCCGCCGTATCTGTAAGGCGGACGATTATAATGTCTAGGACTATGGTTTACATGTGTGTTTCTAGAATTGTTCTGGTGTATATTTCTGCTATTATTAACATTTATATTAACGTTGTTCTTACTGTTGTCTATATTAATTTTATTCCCAGATTTGTTCTTAATATTAGAGGTTTTTTTGTTTGCAATATTTGAAGTATTATTTCTGCTTGTGGTTTTAGATTTTATTCCAGAATTAGATGTTCTAGATGGTAATTTAGACGCTGTACTGGTTTTTTTGTTAGAAATATTTCTAGAAGACGATTTATTAAAACCACCATTAATACTAGATTTTTGGCGTGTAGCCGATGATCTAGATATATTACTTGATCTAGATGGTGTTGAGCGATGTGTAGCTGCGCCACCACGAGATGCTCCGCCTCCGCCACGACTAAAACGTTGCGCTTGTAAGTCTATAGGGTTAAGAAATGCTAATAAAAACACAACTAAACCAATTTTTATATGAGTATGTATATTTTGAATTTTCATGAGATTAGTTTTTTAAATTATTGGTTAGTTTTAAGATTTAGCTATTAAAACGCTAATTAATCTAGCACTTGTAGGAGGTTCAAATTCAAAAATATCATCATTTAATTCAGGATTAAGTTGCCAGTCACTAAATGTTGCCTGAAATTTTAAGTTGTCTTTTTTCTTATATGTAATTTCAAATTGTTTAGGAAGGGTATGGTCTTCAGCAGAAATCCAAATTTTTACACTTACATTTTCATTTTCAATTTTTGCTAAGTTACACTCTACACCACCAAGAAGCTCTAAGCCTATATAGGTAATGGAATTAAAATTTTCAATTATATCATCTGTAAATGTAGGATAGAAAAAGTCTGCAGCAGGAAAATCCATTGAGAAATTGTCGTGCATAAAATCTATCATATCAATTATATTACTTGGTGCTTCTACAGTAACATAGTTGTTCTCTTTAAAAGAATAGTAAGTAATTACTTTACCATTGTAATAATAAGCACTGTGTGTGTCCATGCTGTGTTGTTTTACACTCATTTTGTCCGGACCTACCATTTTTACATCACATTCATTATAAAGTTTTTTAATGTCCTTGTCTGTGCCAGGTTCTTCTGTAATTGTACTAAGGTGAAAAGACACCGAGTTTAACTCGCCTATAGCTTCTCCCATCTGATCGAAAAGCAATATGGCATCCAAATCAATTTTTTTGTCCTCATTTTGAGCTAACGTTACGTAAGGCAAAATACCAAGAACACACATTGTAATGTATTTTTTCATTTTTTTCATTGTTTTATGATTATAGCTGGTTTAAAAAATTATCGTCTAAATCCTCTGAATCCGCTCATACGGCCAGTAGAGGTTCTACCAAAAGAACTTGTTCTGGACGGCGAAGTAAAAGGTCTTGTTGATGTTTTATTGAAATTTCTGGTGTTTGTACGGTTAATATTAGAGCGGTTATTAAAATCGTGTTTATTTGTAAGGTTTGTATTTCTGTTTTTAAAAGATTTTTCAGGGAATTTTTTCTGAAGATCTTTATGGCTAACAGATTTTTGTAACCGTTTTGCTTCGTGATTGCGCTTTACATGATCATGATTATATCTGTTTTTAGTATTGATATGGCCATGTACATGGTTATGATATACATGAGGTGGAAAAGGTCGCCAAGGTCTAAAGTAAGGAGGATAAAAGCCCCAATACCAAGGAGACATCCATGGGCTGTAAAATGGTCCCCAAAACCAGCCAAAAATAGGTGGTGCAACACCAAAATATGGCGTTATAAAATAATTAGGGCCATAAATGTATGCATCTCCAGTAATGATTACTTGAGTATCTTCTCCAGTTTTTTCTACATCAATAGTAGCAACATCTTGAAATTCGTTTTCTGCTAAAACTGCTTGTAATGTAACAACGTGTGTGGTATTTTTAGATGTTTCAACAACTCTTAAATAATCTACTTCTCCATCTTCATTTAAATCTAAATTTGAAATTTTAGCATCAGGATCATTTAATTGTTTTTCAAAATCTTCTAAATCTTTAGATTCACCAAAAACAGAAGCTACAGCTTCTAAATTTAAGTTATAACTAATATCTGTATTGGCAGCAGATACTGTAGTTGTGGTGGTTTCTTGTGCTTTTGTTCTTGTTATAAAAACCAAACAAATGACACCAAAAAGGGTTCTTTTAATATTCATAAAATGCTTGTTTTTAACTTTTTAAAAATAGAAATTGAGGTAAATATAAATTAAAATTTTAGTTTCTTAATAACTTCTTAAAATTTTGAATAAATTCAATAGAATAGGAATGTTAAAAACCTACTTAAATTTTAAGTTTTAAAATTACTTAATCTTAAGTATGTTTGTAATACGTTAATATAGTAATATATAGTAAAAAAGTAAAGAGGGTAATTTTTAAAAGCTCAAGTAAATTAATATCTTATGCGCAATACATTAGCTTATATTGACCCTTTTAAGAATTTAAAGATTAATGCTTTTTTAAAATGTATTTTTAGTGGATTATGTTTCATTTTAGCACTACAACAATCTACCGCACAGGAACGTGCAGATGCTGATACAGAAGATAATGAATTTACAAGACAAATTTGGTTTGATTTAGATCCGTCTTGGAGTATGGGAGATGGTCAAAAAATTACTGCTAATTTTGGGTATAGAACCATTAGCCCTAAAAGTTGGCACCGTTTTATAGTTAAAGCTAATTTTGAGAAAAAATTTGAAAAACTTCTTTTTAAAAGATTTAACCATTCCGAGAAACTATTTTTTGGTACAAACTTTTTTATTTTAACGACCAAAGATAACGACGATTATGGGTCTTTTGAAATTAGACCTCTTCAAGGCTATGAACTTGGAATAGATTTAACACCTAGAATTGTTTTTAAACAACTATTTAGACTTGAAGAACGTTTTGTGTTCTCAAGTGATCCTGAGAATCAAATTTTTGGATTGCGATTTAGATATCAAATAAAAGCAGTTTTTAATCTAGAAGGGGTGTGGTTTGAAGCCGGTGAAGGATTTTATATACCTGTTGCCATAGAGGGTTTTTTTAATCTAGTGAGCGCATCGCAATTTAATGATGTAATTCGTTTAACGCCGGGATTGGGTTATCAATTTAATCCAGACTTTAAGGTTGAAGGTAGTCTTGCATATCATTACACGCAGCAAGGTGGAGACTATAATCCGGAAAATTTAGAAAGAACCAACGATATTGTTTTTCGTTTTAGAATAATAAAAACCTTTAAATAAACTTATAAAATTTAAGGTTTAATCGCTAAATACAATACGCTCCTTTGCAATTGTTTTTAGGAGAGGCACAAAATCTTCTGGTGTGCTTAAATAATGAATTGAATTAGAAATAGATGTTAAGAGGTTAGGATGTTCAATATATCCAGAGACTATTAGTGGTAAGTTTATTTCAGATGTGATTTTTTTTAGTTTCTGTGCTACAGATTTATAAGAATGGGTAATAAACATGGTTACAAGTACATCTGGATTGGTAATTTCGGTCACCATATTTATATTTTCGTCTGGAACATTTTGTCCAAGATAATACACACGCCACCCTATTTTTTGTGCGATAAATGAAGCTAATAATAGCCCAATTTCGTGATGCTCATTTTCTGGTAAAAATAACACGGCTTTAGGTGCGTTTTTTAAAGGTTTAGGTAAAAGCTCTATGGCCGTAAATATTTTTTGTCTAATTAAATTAGATATAAAATGTTCTTGTGCAGGCATAACTTTATTAACACCCCAAAGCACTCCAATTTGTGCTAAGAATGGATATATAAGACCTGTTATTGTAGTTATTAAGCCTGTTTTAAGAATTTCGGCATTTACTGTTTTGTCAAATTCATCTTCATCTAAAGTCATAACACTTAAAATTAAAGCGCTTATTTCATCTTCTGCAGAGCCTTCTAACAAAATATTAGAGACTTCGTTATGTAGTTCTGTTTCAGACATTTCATTAATCTTTGAAATTCTAAAACCATTGCGAGTTAATATACTAATGTTCAATAATTTTTTTAGTTGCTCATCAGTATAGTATCTAATGTTTGTTTCTGTGCGTAAAGGCTCTAAAAAGTTATATCTACTTTCCCATTTTCTTAAAGTATGCGATTTTATGCCGGTTAAAGACACGATTTGTGCCATAGTGTAATTACTCATGTCTAAGTATTTGTTATGCAAAGTTAAACAAAAAAAGCACTTTTAAAAGGATTTAATAAAATACGTTTGTCTAATTATTTTAATAATAAGTTTGACAAAATAAAATATTATTATAGTTTTGTAAAACAATAACAATAAAAAACATAGACATGAAAACAAAATTAAAATACTTTGGAGTTTTATTTAGTTTACTATTTGTAATTACAGCGTGTGATAATGATGACGATGCTACAGACATGAGTTCTAGTCAAAATATTGTTGAAATTGCTCAAGACACTCCAGAATTAAGCAATTTAGTATCGGCCTTACTTTTAGCTGATTCAGAAACAGATAGTAACCTCGTAGAAACATTAAGTGAAGATGGACCTTTTACAGTATTTGCTCCCACCAATCAAGCGTTTGTTGATTTGTTAAATCAGCTTGATGGATTTAATAGCTTATCAGATTTTGATACAGATGAAGGAAAAGCCATGTTAACTACAATTTTACAATACCATGTAGTTGCGGGTGCAGCAGTAAACTCAAGTGCGCTCTCAGATAATCAGGAAATTACTACTGCACAAGGGGAAATGATTACTGTAAGTTTAACAGATGGCGTGTATATCGCAGATGCAACAACAGAGGAAGCGATGGTAACACAAGCCAATATTGAAGCTAGTAATGGTGTTATACATATTATAGATAAAATTTTATTGCCTCAAGAAATTATAGATATGTTAAACAGTCAAACACTTGTAGATCTTGTTGTGGGTACAGACGATTTATCGATTTTAGAAGCAGCCCTTATTAAAGCAGATTTGGTAGATACTTTAAATAGTGAAGGTCCCTTTACAGTCTTTGCTCCAACTAACGATGCATTTGCTAATCTGTTAAATGCTCTAGGCGATGACTATAATAGCTTAGACGATTTTGATACAGAAGAAGAAATAGCTTTGCTTAAAAATATTTTATTATACCATGTTATAACCACTGAAGTCTATGCCGCAGATTTATCAGAAACTTCTGTAGAAACTGCATATGTAGGTAATAGTATAAATATTGTAACCTCTGGAGATACTTTCGTAATTCAAGATGCTACCGGAGAAACTGCCAATATTTTATCTGCAGATATTCTGGGGTCTAATGGTGTTGCGCATGTAATAGATCGTGTGCTTTTACCAAATTAATAAGCAAAAGATATAAATATATTGCTATATTAGGTTGTAAAACAATATGTTAATTAGTTAGTTAAAGGTGAGTATTCCTGCAGCTCATTTTAGAAGCTGCAGGATTATTTAAAGATTAAAACACTTATGCAAAATCAAAAAGTTGTTATTATTGGTTCAGGATTTTCATCGTTGTCCGCAAGTTGCTACTTAGCACAAGCTGGATTTGACGTTACCATTTTAGAAAAAAATGATACCATTGGTGGTCGCGCAAGACAATTAAAACGAGATGGTTTTGTATTTGATATCGGACCTACATTTTATTGGATGCCCGATGTATTCGATTCTTTTTTTAATGATTTTAATAGAAGTACAACCGAATATTACACGTTAAAAAAATTAAATCCTGCCTATAAAATTTATTTTAATAAAAAGGATTCGATTGCCATCGCGGACGATTTAGAAAAAATTAAATCAACGTTTGAGGGTGTAGAACCTAATAGCGGTAAAGCACTTCAAAAATTTATAGACAAGTCTGAAGACAATTATAATATCGCAATTAAAGATTTGGTATATCAGCCTGGAGAACATCTTTTCGAAATTGTAAACTGGGACACCATTACTAAATCTGGGGCGTTTTTAAAAACGATAAAAAAACAAGTGGCGAGTTATGTTAAAGATGAGTCGCTACAAAAAATACTAGAATTTCCGGTGTTATTTCTTGGTGCCAAACCGAGTAATACACCTTCTTTTTACAACTTCATGAATTACGCCGATTTTAAACTAGGAACTTGGCATCCTATGGGCGGTATGTACGAAGTGGTAAAAGGGATAGAACAACTAGCATTGAGTTTGGGTGTTACTTTTAAAACGAATAGCAGCGTCACAGCTATTAATGTTGAAAATAAATGCGTACACACTGTGTCTACTGAAGCAGAAGAATATCCTTGCGATGTTTTATTGAGTGGAGCCGATTATCATCATACCGAAACACTTTTGCCAAAGGCCTATAAGCAGTACTCAGAATCGTATTGGGATAAAAAAACTTTTGCACCTTCTGCTTTATTGTTCTTTGTAGGTTTCGATAAAACATTGGATGACGTTACACATCACACGTTATTTTTTGATACCGATTTTGAAACCCATGCCGAAACGATTTACGATACAAAAACGTGGCCAGAAAAACCGTTGTTTTATGCCAGTTTTCCTAGTAAAACAGATGCTTCATCTGCTCCAATGGGGAAGGAAGCTGGGATTTTTTTAATGCCAATAGCACCAGACCTTGAAGATACGCCAGAGATTAGAGAAAACTATTTTGATAAACTCATGACCAGATTAGAAGATACAGTAGGAATCGATATAAAGTCGCATATCTTATTTAAAGAATCTTATTGTGTAAATGATTTTAAAGACGATTATAATTCATATAAAGGGAATGCATATGGTTTAGCAAATACACTATTACAAACACATGTGTTACGCCCTAAATTAAAAAGTAAAAAAGTAGATAATTTATATTTCTGCGGACAATTAACTGTACCCGGACCAGGAGTTCCTCCATCTCTTATTTCTGGTAAAATTGTTAGCGAATTAATTTTAAAATACTCCTAAACATGAAGGCACTTTTCGACACATCTAGTTTAAAATGTAGTAAAATAATTACTAAAGAATATAGTACTTCATTTTCTTGGGGTATTCAATTATTTGCACCATCTATACGTCCGCATATTTACGCTATTTATGGTTTTGTACGTTATGCCGATGAAATTGTAGACTCTTTTGAAGCATACAATCAAGAAGCATTATTTTACGAATTTGTAGCCGATTATCATAAGGCATTAGAACGTAAAATAAGTTTAAATCCTATAATTAATGCTTTTCAAGAGGTTGTAAGAAATTATAACTTACAAACGTATGTAGAAGATTTTCTTAAACGAATGGAGTGCGACTTAAAGGTAACTGAATATGATACAGACGAAGCTTATAAAAATTATATTTATGGGTCTGCTGATGTCGTTGGATTAATGTGCTTGCGCGTGTTTGTAAATAACGACGAAGCTCAGTTTAATGCTTTAAAAAATTCTGCCAAATATTTGGGTTCTGCTTTTCAAAAAGTAAACTTTTTAAGAGATATCAAAGACGATACAGAAGTGTTGGGACGGTCTTATTTTCCGAATGTAAATAAAAACGGACTAACAAATATGGCTAAAGAAGATATTATAAAAGATATAGAATCTGATTTTAATGAAGCTTACAAAGGTATAGTGCAATTACCTATGGAAAGCAGATTGGGTGTGTATTTGGCATATAAGTATTATTTAAAATTATTGCACAAATTAAAACGTTTAGATTCTAAACGATTATTATATGAACGAATTCGTATCTCAAATCCATTAAAATTGGTTATTTTAACCAAAGCATATATAAGATACAAACTCAATGTTATTTAAAACTCTAATTATCCTATTCTTCTTAACTATGAATCCTCAAGATGATTGTAACACTATGCCTGAAATTCGAGCAGATTTTCACGCCATTCTTTCAGAAGAGGCCTTGGAAAAATTTATTTCAGATATGGATAATGTAGCGTGCGATTTAAAAACGCCTTATTTGGCGTCTGCCACAATGTGGCAGGCGGAATATACCAATTGGCCCTTTAGAAAATTAAATCATTTTAAAGCGGGTAAACAAATTTTAGAAGATTATATTGCTAAAAACCCTAATAATATTGAAGCTCGGTATGTACGGTTATTGTGCCAACTTAATGCACCAGGATTTTTAAATTACGATAATATTGAAGAAGACCGTACGTTTATAAATACACATATTGGTACAGCCAATTTAAGCGAGGATTATAAACAAATTATGTTGTTTAATATTAAAAAACATACAGATAATTAATGATGCAAATAGTATTATATATTATTGTAACATTGGCCACATTTTTAATAATGGAAGGCATTACGTGGTTAACACATAAATATATTATGCATGGTTTTTTATGGTATTTACATGCCGACCATCATCAGCCTAAATATCCACATGTATTCGAAAAGAACGATGCATTTTTTGTGATTTTTGCCATTCCTAGTATTGCATTACTTTACTTTGGTATACGCCCAGAATTAAACGTTTTGTTTTTTATAGGGTTAGGAATTATGTTTTACGGCATTGCTTATTTTTTAGTACATGATGTTTTAATACACCAACGTTTTAAATGGTTCAGTAAAACCAAAAACAAATATTTAATTGCGTTAAGAAAGGCGCATAAAGTACATCATAAGCATTTAGGAAAAGAAGATGGCGAGTGTTTTGGCATGCTAAACGTTCCAAAAAAATACCATGAGCAATACAAGAAAAAATGAAGCCGTTTACGTATTTGTTAATAGATTTTGCTTGTATATCTATCCCGCTTATTGCAAGTTTTTATCCCAAACATGCCTTTTATAAACATTGGCCGGCTTTTTTTAAAGCTAATAGTTTAATTACGATATTTTTTCTAATTTGGGATTATGCATTTACAGAAATGGAAGTCTGGGGATTTAACCCAGAGTATTTAACAGGACTATATATAGCTAATTTACCATTAGAGGAAGTTCTATTCTTTATTTGTATTCCGTTTTGTTGTGTGTTCTCTTATTTTGCCTTTACCTATCTTGTTAGAACATCTCCTTTTAAACATACTCAAACTAAAATTACAAACGTGTTAATTTTAGTTTTTGGTCTGCTTACTATGTTTTATTTAGAGCATTGGTATACCGCAACAGCTTGTGGTTTTACAACTTTGTTTTTAGGCTATCTAAAATTGAAAAAGGTTGATTTATCCTATCATTATCTCACTTATCTATTTATACTACCATTCTTTTTTGCAAGCAATGGTTTGCTTACGGGGTCGTTTTTAGAAGCTCCTATTGTTTGGTATAATGATGCTGAAAATATGGGCATTCGGTTATTCACTATTCCTGTTGAAGATAGTATATATGGGTTACTCCTTATATTCTTAAATATTGAAGGATTTAGATACTTTAAATCGAGATAGATTTAATCTTTTATTCCTGCTTTATAAGTGTCTAGTGCGCGCATTCGAGCTTCTTTATGTTCTACTATAGGTTCAGGATATTTATCTGTGCCGTATTCTGGAATCCATGTTTTTACATATTCAAGATTTTTATCGAATTTTTCTAATTGAGTTATCGGATTAAAAATTCTAAAGTATGGTGCCGCATCACAACCTGTTCCAGCAGACCATTGCCAATTGCCATTATTTGAAGCCAATTCGTAATCAAGCAAATGCTTAGCAAAATACGCTTCACCCCAAGTCCAATGTATCAGTAAGTGTTTACACAGAAAAGCAGCGGTTACCATACGTACCCGATTATGCATATATCCCGTTTTATTTAATTGTCGCATTCCAGCATCTACCATTGGGTATCCGGTTTTACCCTCGCACCAGAGTTTAAATTCTTCTTCATTATTTCGCCATGCAATATCGTCGTATTTACTTCTAAAATTGTTGTGCACTACATGCGGAAAATGAAATAAGATTTGTATAAAGAATTCTCTCCAAATTAGCTCGCTTAAAAACGTACTGTCCTCAGGTTTCAATTCTGAAATAATTTCACGAATACTTACTGTGCCAAAACGTAAATGAGGCCCTAAATAGCTGCCAATATCTTTATTAGGGAAATCGCGAAACTTAGCATATTCACTAACGTGTTCCAGCTGATAGGCTCTGACCGCTTTAGTGGAGGCTTTAAATCCGATAGATTTTAAACTTGGAAAATCAAATTGCTGTTGATGTAAGTTTTTAAATTGTATATCTGTATTTAGAGTGACACCGTTAAAATGTTCTAACCATTTGTTTTTATAAGGTGTATACACTGTATAAGGTTGTCCGTCTTGTTTTAAAACTTCCTGAGGTTCAAAAATAACATGGTCTTTAAAATTATGAAATGTGATGTTGTGAGTTTTTAATAGTGTTTCAACTTCAGCATCTCGAGTTCTGGCATAAGGTTCGTAATCTGTATTGGTATATACAGCATCAATATTATAATCTTTTATTAGGTCTTTCCAAACCTCTAAAGGGTTTCCTTTTAAACATAATAGTGAAGATTTATGTAATTTTAATTCCGAATTTATAAGCTCTAATTTTTTGTAAATAAAGGTTACTCGGGCATCATCTGCTGCTAATTCATTTAAAATATTTTCATCAAAAATAAAAATTGGCAATACGTTTTTGCTGTGCTTTAAGGCTTCAACAAGTGCGGTGTTATCGGTTAATCTTAAATCGCGTCTAAACCAAAATAAGGTATATGTCATAAACCAAGTATTAAAAGTATTGAGTTATTAAGCTGTTAGGCGTTTTAGCATATTTTTAAATATAAAACCATGAAATGGTAACACGCTATACCAATATAATCGCCCTGAGATTCCAACAGGTCTAAATGTTGCCGTTTGTTGTAATACGTTATCTTTTATTTTAAATTCTAGCCAAGCATCACCCGGTAATTTCATTTCAGCAAACAAGAGTAAACGACCTTCTTCTTTATTGGCATATAATACGCGCCAAAAATCTAAAGCATCTCCGGGAAAAAGTTGGTCTAAATGTGTGCGACCTCGGCGTAAACCAACTCCACCAGATAATTTATCTGCAAAACCTCTTAATTTCCATAATCCATTACCGTAATACCAACCCGTTTCTCCTCCAATACGCCAAATACGGTCAATACATGCTTCGCGGTTATTAAAGGCTTTTTCACGTTTATCTATAAAACAGCCATGTGTAGGTATTTGTATAAATTCCGACATGTTTATAGCCATAGTTCCGCTACTTAGCGCGTCTTTCCAACTGGAAATAATCTCGTTGGTTTCAATTTTTTTAAAGGCTTTGTTTAACGCTTCTTTATAAGAAATAGGCGCGATGTTTAGAATGGTGTTAATTTTATTGTCTCTACAAACTACTTCAACTTTCATGCTATCTACTAATGCTATGGCAAGTTTATACGAGGTAGAAGTTACAAAATACAACCAGTACGAAGAGAGGCGAGGCGTCATTACCGGTACGATGTAAATGCGACGTTTTAATCCGCGGGCTTCTGCAAATTGTAAGAGCATTTCTTTGTAAGAGAGTATGTCTGGTCCGCCAATATCAAAATTTTTGTCGTAAGTTTCTTCCTTACCTAATGATTGGTATAAGAAGGAAATGACATCTGTAATCCCAATTGGTTGACATTTAGTATTTAGCCAACGCGGCGTAATCATAATAGGTAACTTTTCGACTAAATCGCGTATAATTTCAAAAGAAGCACTTCCAGAGCCAATTATTATGCCGGCTCGTAAAGTGGTTAAACTGTATTTTCCTTTATGTAGTTCATTTTCTACAGTTTGTCTGGAGTTTAAATGCTCGGAAAGCATCTTATCATTAACAATTCCACTCAAATAAATGACCTGTTTAGCTTGTGTGTTATTGATAGCTTCTCTAAAATATATAGCCGATTGTTTTTCTAAATCTTGATAAGCACTAGAGGCCGACATGGAATGTACCAAGTAGTAAGCGGCATCTATATCTTCTGGAATAGTTTTTAAGCTTTCTTCATTTAAAAGGTCTATAGTGATAATACGTATTTTAGTAGCTAAAGTCTCTGGCGGATTAAAACGTTTAGGGTCTCTTACACCGCAAATTACATGATGTCCTTGCGCTACCAAAACGGGTAATAGACGTTGGCCGATGTATCCAGTAGCTCCTGTTAAAAGTATGTTCATAATGTGGGATGTAATATAAGACTTAACTTATCTATAAGTTATATAACTTTTAAATGTAATTGAAAATCACCATGTTTTTTAACGGTACTCGTAAATAAAATAACGCAATCCAATTACAGAGATTAGTTACACATGTTGGTCTATTAAAATAGGATTACCGTCGGGATCCATAACAATAATATTTCCTGGACCTTTGGTGGATTCATCGACTTCAGAAGACAAGGTAATTCCTTTCGATTTTAATTCTTTTTGAATGTCTCTCACATCAATAAAATCTTCAAGCGTATTGGCATTTTGGTCCCAACCAGGGTTAAAGGTTAAAATGTTTTTATCGAACATGCCTTGAAAAAGACCAATTAAAGTTTCACCATTTTTCATGATGAGATAATTTTTTTCTGGATCACCAGCAAACACGACAAACCCTAAAGTTTCATAAAATTGTTTAGATATTGCAATATCTTGTACATTTAAACTGATAGAAAAGGCTCCTAAAGACATAATTGTATTTTAAATTTATTCGATAATATAATTAAAAACTATTAATAGTTTAGGAAGTTTTTAGCTTTTAAGGTGATGGATGTTAAATAGCAACTTCGTTTTCCAGATGTTCTTCCGTTTCAAAAGCAGTGAGATTACCTAATGTGACTTCAGCAATTTTATCTAATGCTTCATGAGTTAGAAACCCTTGGTGCGAAGTTATAAGTACATTAGGAAATGAAATTAAACGCGAAATAACATCATCCATAATAATATTTTCAGACAAATCGCGGAAAAATAATTTCTCTTCTTGCTCGTAAACGTCGATTCCGAAATATTCTAAAGTTTTATTTTTTAAGGCTTCAACAGCTTCAACAGTATCAATAAGGGCCCCACGACTTGTATTAATTAACATCGCTCCCTTTTTCATTTTAGAGAAAGCTTCTTTTCCAATTAAATGATGGGTGTCTTCTGTTAAAGGACAATGTAATGAAATGATATCAGACTGTTCTAATAATTCATCCATAGAAACATAAGACACGCCAAGAGCTTTAACGGCATCGTTTGGATAGAGATCGTAAGCAATAACATTACACCCATAACCCTTCATTATTTTAATAAAATATTGCCCTATTTTTCCTGTACCAACAACACCTACAGTTTTTTTGTATAAATCGAAACCGGTTAAACGTTCTAATGAAAAATTACCTTCACGCACACGATTATACGCTTTATGCGTTTTTCTGTTTAAGGTTAAAATTAGGGCAGAAGCATGTTCGGCAACGGCCATAGGAGAGTAGGCAGGTACACGTACTACTTTTATGTTTTCGGTAGCTGCTGCTTTTAGATCTACATTATTAAATCCAGCACAACGCATCGCAATAAGTTTTACGTCATATTCACTTAACAATTTTATTGTACGTTCGTGTAAATGGTCGTTTACAAATGCACAAACAGCATCGCAACCTTGCGTTAGTTTTGCAGTTTTAGTGTTTAGAGTACTTTCGTAAAATATTATTTCATGATTACCAGTATTGTGTTTCTCAAAAGAAGAAATATCGTAAGATTTTGTGCTGAAAAAGGCTACTTTCATAAGATGTAAAATTTAATAAATACTAGTATAAAGATACTCTAAAAAAGTCTTTTTAAATGCAAAAAAAAGTTAAGTTCCTTTATTTAATAGGGGTTTTAGCAAAAATATAGTGTAGTTTTATTCTTGCTAAAAATCATAAATTAACGGCACTATTAAAGTGAATTTATTGTATAAAACAACTTTCTATAACATCTATAAAAGTTTGTGTTCCTGGTATTAAAACGCCTCTTGGAATACGTTCATTAACGTTGTGAATGTACTCTAGATAATGTCTGTCAAATTGCATTGGAGTAAAGCAAAACGAATTTATACCTTGTGCTCTAAAAAAACTAGCATCATTATAGTTAGGTACTGAAACGCTTAAAGTTTTAGCATTAGGATAATTTTTTTCAATCGCATTTTTAATATTAATATAAAATTGCGACTCATAATTTGAAGCAGGTACAATAGGAGATTCTTTAATTATTTTTATTTTAATGCGTTTGTTTTTAAGTTGTTTTTTAACCTCTGCCACAAACTCTTCATTGGTTTGGTGTGGTAATAACCTACAGTCTAATAATGCAGTGACCTCGTCCGGAATAACATTAATTACACTATTGTGACTATCTACGCTAGTCAGTGTGATGGAGTTAGAAAATAAAGATAATAATTCTGGTTTATGTCTCAGTTTAGGCGCAATAAAAATTTTAAATAATCTAGGGTGTTTTAAAGCAACAGATTTTATACCTGTTTCCCATTGTCCCAATTGTTTTAATATGTTTAAGTTAATGTCGTTATAAACAACTTTTTGTCTTTTTTCTATAAGGTTATCTAAGGCTTTTATCATGCCTTTGTTTGCATAATTTATAGGTGTAATAGAGCCATGAGCTGAGGTTTTAACTTCTAAAGATAATTCTAACCATAGTGGTCTTTTATTGGTAATAGAAATACCAAATAAATTTTGATTGGGCTTAGAATCTAGTATGCCATTAAATCCAGGAGGCCCTTCGCCTAATACCACTATAGGATTTAAAGTGTTTAAATAATTTTGAATGACATATTCTGCACCACCGCCATTACATTCTTTTTCTTCGCAAGATACAGCTAGCAAAGTTACATTGTAAGGCATTTTAGTGTGCCCGTATTTTTTTAAAATTTCAATCACGCTAAATAAATGCATGATTCCATTTCCTTTATTATCAAACGCGCCCCTGCCCCAAATTTCGGTGTCTGTGATATCTCCTGAAAATGCATTATGTTCCCATTTAGTAATATCTCCTGCAGGAACAACATCTATATGGTTTAATAAAATAATATTTGGAAGATTGTGATCTAAAGGGTAAATAGAAGCGGTAAAATTATAATTACCATTAGTATCTCCCATTTGTTGAACATATAAGCCATTTTGTTCGCATAGCGATTTAAACCATTTTCCAGCTTCAATTTCATTTCCGCTTATAGATTCAAATTGGATATACTTACTAAGAGTTTCTTCTATATTTAAATTCTCACCATGATCTTTAATTGTTGTTTTTAAAGATAAATTTTGACTTTGAATTTGAAATGTAAAACATAATAACAAGAAAAATAGACTAAGCTTTTCGCTCATAATGCACTTTTATAAAACAATAATTATAATTGAAAGATATCTTAAAATTAAGATATTGCTATTAACAAACAATTAATAATTATTATTTTTTTAGAGTGATGTATTTTGTTTTAAATAGAAAAAAGTAGCAAAACTTTAGAAATTAATAATCTGTTACCATTCGTTAATTCTATTTGAATCTAGCTTAATAAAAATAAAGAGTAGAATTGTGAAGCCCCAAAGCCCAGAACCTCCATAACTGAAGAAAGGTAAGGGGATACCAATAGTTGGTATAAGTCCCATAACCATTCCAATATTTATCATGAAATGGAGGAACATGATAGATGCAACTGCATAACCATAAATCCGGCTAAATTGAGACTTCTGAAGTTCGGCAAGATGGAGTACTCGTAGCATTAATAATATAAAGCATATAATAACTAATGCACTCCCAATAAAGCCCCATTCTTCACCAACGGTACTAAAAATATAATCTGTATGTTGCTCTGGAACAAACTTTCCTGTAGTACGCGTACCTTCCATAAACCCTCTACCTTTAAAGCCACCAGAACTTATTGCTTTTTCAGATTCGTATAAATTGTATAAAATATCACGACGCATTTCTGCGATTTTGGTTGGGTCTTTTTCCAATCTAAGCCATAAACTAATTCTGTCCTTTTGGTGTGGTTGAAGAATACTACTATAAAAAAATTGAACACCAATAGACATTGCAATGGCAATTATGGTAATGATTATTGGTTGTATAATAATAGGTTTTTTTTTGCTTAAAAAGTAGTGTGTAAATACAATTGCTGCCGCTATAATAGAAGTAATTATAGATCCAAATTTCAAAGATAAAATAGAAATACATACTACACTTACCGCTAATGTTAAATAAATTTGTGGTAAGCCTTCCCTATATAATACAAAGAAAAAAGCACCATAGACAATGGTACTCCCTGCATCGTTTTGTAATAGAATTAAAAATGCAGGTATTAATATAATAATAAAGGTTTTAATCTGATCTTGAAACCGCCTAATATCTGTTTGTAAATCACTTACATATTTGGCTACAGCTAATGCAGTAGCAGCCTTTGCAAACTCACTAGGTTGTATAGTCATACCTCCAATGCCGTACCAAGATGTTGCTCCATTAACATTTTTACCTAAAATAAAAAGGCCAACCAAAGAGAGCATAGATATAATATATATTACACTCGCAAAACGTTCATAAAATTTTGCTTCTATAGCTAAAATCACGACAATTAGTCCAAGGGTTAGACCAATAAACATGAGCTGCTTTCCGTAAGGCTGAGAAAAGTCAAAATAGTCTAAAGTTTCTCCAACGTGAGACGATGAGATTATATTAATCCATCCAAAGCCTACGAGTAACATAAAAATAACTATAGTTATCCAATCAAAAGAAAAATGTCTATTAGTTTCTCTAATCATATTTGAGGTTTAGAGGGTAGTAAGTGATCATGATTAATTACTGTTGGCTCTACTAATTCTAGTGTAGTACCACGATTAATTTTAAAAGGTTCACCAGAGTATGGTTTTTCGTATTCATGCTCTAAACTATGGCTTAAAATCCATTTTTCTAAATCTGTTCTAGAAATGGTGCCATTTATATATTTTTCAATCATTAAAGTGGCTATTTTACCTGCAAATCTACTTCCCCAATAACCGTTTTCCACAAATACAGCTATAGCAATCTTTGGATTTTCTTTTGGAGCAAATGCCACAAAAATAGAGTGGTCTGTAAGTTGTGTTTTTACACCGTCTATTTTTGTGAAATTTTCTGCAGTTCCAGTTTTACCGCATATTTCTATTCCTTGTACTTGTAAGCTAGCTGCAGTACCTTTATTATAAACATCATACATACCTTGTATTACTGGAGCAAAATTTTCTTTATCTATAGTAGTATGTCTTGGTGTAGTATACTGTGCATCTATATCTTGATTTTCGATAGTTTTTATAATGTGAGGCGTATAAAAATATCCACGATTAGCAATTGCAGCAACCATATTTGCTAGCTGTATAGGTGTTGCTTCAACTTCTCCTTGTCCAATAGCATTTGAGAGTGTAAAGGTTGTGCGCCATCTGTTTTTACCATACCATTTGTCGTAAAAATCTCCACTAGGTATACGGCCAGGACTGCCTATTTTAAGGTCGTAACCTAAATAATCTCCAAGACCAAAACTCGTGACGTGTTTATTCCAAACGTTCATGCCTTCGTAAGGCGAATCGTATTTTTCAATTATACGTCTATATACGTTTGCAAAGTAAGCATTACAAGATTCATAAATTCCCATGTCCATGGCTAACGGACTCGGGTGGCTGTGACATCCCATTTTTTCATTTTTTCCGTAGCTATAGCCGTGATTACAAGTAAATTTATCTTCTGCAGTGACAACACCTTCTTGTAAACCAATAAGCGCATTTAAAACTTTAAAGGGTGATCCTGGAGGGTATTGTGCTAACAAACCTCTATCGTAAGTAGGTTTTGCTATAGAATCATTATATAGTTTTGTGAAATTTTGAGAACGCTTTCTTCCTACTAGAGCATTAGGGTCGTAGGTTGGTGCAGAAATCATTGTAAGGATTTCACCTGTACTAGGTTCTATGGCAATGATACCGCCGCGTTTATGCTGCATTAATTGCTCTCCATAAGCTTGTAATTGGGCATCGATGGTTATGGTTATGTCTTTTCCTGGTACGGGTAAAGTATCAAATTTACCGTTTTTATATGGCCCTATGTTTTTATTAAATCGGTTTTTCTGAATAAATTTAATGCCTTTTTTTCCTCTTAAGACGTCTTCATAAGATAATTCGACACCTTGTTTTCCTATAAGATCTCCCATTTTGTAATAAGGATCTTTTTTTATAATCGCATTATTAACTTCACCTATATCTCCTAATACATTAGCGCCAATTGAAGCTTCATAATGACGAAGGGATCGTTTTTGAATGTAAAATCCTTCAAATTTTCTCATTTTTTCTTGAAGCACCGCGTAGTCTTCTTTTGATAAATGCGATACGAAAACCGAAGGCAATCGAGGAGAATAGTGGTACGCTTTCTTGTACGTTTTAATAAATTTAGCTTTGTCTATTTTTAAAAGGTTACAAAACTCAACTGTATCAAGTGGTTTCACCTCACGCGGTATTACCATAACATCATAAGAAGATTGGTTAGATACCAAAAGGTTGCCGTTCCTGTCGTAAACAAAGCCTCTTTTGGGATAATCGTAAACTTTACGTATGGCATTATCTTCGTATAAATTGTTTGCTGTAGAGCTATAAATTTGAAGATAAAATAATCTGAATATAAATATAACTCCGACAGTAATTATAGTGAAAAATAATAAAATTTGTCTCATTTAGAACGTTTGCTGAAAATTATAGTAACTATTATACATAGAAGAATTGTAAAGATACTAGAAAATAACGTTTTTTTGAGTGTTAAAAATATTTCAGAAAAGTTAAATACTTCTAAAAGAAAAAGAATTAAATGATGTATTATTGTTAGAATACTAATATACATAAGCCTAGCACTAAAGTCTATATTGTTAAACTTTATAGATTGGTATTCGTAAACGGTACCTAATGTCCATTTTAAAATTAAAGGTCTTAAATATGTTATGGTTACACAGGCTGCAGCATGTATACCGCCAGAATCTGAAAACATATCTACAACTAATCCTAATAAAAAACTTACAAGCAAGAAAACCATACGGTCGTTTTTTATTGGGTATAGTACTATAAAGAGAATGTATAAATATGGGTTTAAGTACTCTAAAAAATTAATATGATTTAGAATAGTTATTTGCACTAAAATTAATACAATAAATCTTAATATTTGAGATATAAAATTACTATTCATCTGTTAACTTTAGTAAGTTATTAATCTCTGGGGCATCTAAATGCTCAATAATATAAGCATGTTCAATATTTGTCATATCATTAAAGAGCCTCACATTTATCTCAAAATTGTTTTCAGCAGCATCTAATTTAAAACTTTCAATAGCTCCTATTTGTATGCCTTTTGGGAAAATTACAGAACGTCCAGAAGTTATAATAGTATCGCCAACTTTTACAGGTGCAATTTTTGGAATATCTATAAGCTGAACGCGTTCAGGAGATACTCCGTCCCAAGTTAATGTACCAAAATGATTTGTTTTTTTTAACTGGGCACTAATTCTACTTTTAGTATTTAAAATAGAAATTACTGTAGCATAATTATTACTCGTATGGTCTACAATACCTAGAATACCTTTAGATGTTATGAGTCCGAAATCTTCATGTATGCTATCGTTATTTCCTTTATCTATAGTTAAAATGTTTGTTGTGGCTGAATAGCTGTTTTTTATAACACGTACAGGTCTAAAAATATAGGGTGCCTTAAACGAGGTGCTGTCTACAAAATTTTTCTCTACAGACTGTTGGTAATTTTGTAATAGATTACGAAGTCTGGCATTTTCTTCAGATAAATTTGTATTCTGAGTTCTTAAATCTAAATACTGATTAATATTATTGATTTGTGTATAAATACCACCACTTAAAAAGTTAGCAGAATTTATAAATTTACTTTTATGAAAGGAATGTTTTTGTACTGTGAAAAATACAGCCAATGACATGAGCAGCAAATACAACAAAAAGTTTTTGTTGCGGATAATAAAATTTAGGATTTGCTGCATGCTTTATGACTATTTTATCAGGACGCTTTTAAACTTTGTTAAGTTTTTAAGCGTGATCCCAGTTCCGCGAACAACAGCACGTAAAGGATCTTCTGCAATGTAAACTGGTAAGTCTGTTTTTTGTGATAATCTTTTGTCTAAACCACGTAACATAGATCCTCCTCCAGCTAAATAAATACCTGTATTGTAAATGTCTGCAGCTAATTCAGGAGGCGTTTGTGATAATGTTTCCATTACAGCATCTTCAATTCTAAGTATAGATTTGTCTAATGCTTTTGCGATCTCACGAAACGATATTTGTACCTGTTTGGGTTTTCCTGTTAATAAATCGCGACCTTGGACACTCATATCTTCAGGAGAAAGCTCTAAGTCTTCAGTTGCAGCTCCAATCTGAATTTTAATCTTTTCTGCAGTACGTTCTCCAACATATAAATTGTGTTGTGTACGCATATAATATATAATATCGTTTGTAAACACATCTCCAGCAATTTTAACTGATTTGTCACAAACAATACCTCCTAAGGCTATAACGGCAATTTCGGTAGTACCACCACCAATATCAACAATCATATTTCCTTTAGGTTGCATAATGTCTACACCAATACCTATGGCCGCAGCCATAGGCTCGTGTATTAAATAGACTTCTTTACCATTAACACGTTCGCAAGATTCTTTTACAGCTCGCATTTCTACTTCAGTAATGCCAGAAGGAATACAAACTACCATACGAAGCGCTGGGGTAAACATTTTTTTCTTTAAGGCAGGGATGTTTTTAATAAACAAACTAATCATTTGTTCAGACGCGTCGAAATCTGCAATTACACCATCTTTTAAAGGGCGAATTGTTTTAATATTTTCGTGTGTTTTTCCTTGCATCATGCTCGCTTCTTTACCAACGGCAATAATTTTGCCACTAACTCGATCACGAGCAACTATTGAAGGGCTATCAACCACAACTTTATCATTGTGAATAATAAGAGTATTGGCTGTTCCTAAGTCAATAGCTATTTCTTCTGTAAGGAAGTCAAAAAATCCCATGCGTTATATGTCTTTTTTTTGCTTTAGTTAAAAATGTGTCTCGTAAAAGTAATGAAATTAATGTTTGAAATGACGTGTACCTGTAAATACCATAGCGACATTATTATCATTACAATAATCTATACTTAATTGGTCTTTTATTGAACCGCCTGGCTGAATAACTGCTGTAATTCCTGCGTTTTTTGCAATTTCTACACAATCTGGAAACGGAAAAAATGCATCACTAGCCATCACTGCACCGTTTAAATCAAATTTAAAAGATTGTGCTTTATGTATGGCTTGATTAAGCGCATCTACACGGCTGGTTTGTCCAGTACCACTTGCACATAACTGTCCGTTTTTAGCTAAAACAATGGTGTTAGATTTTGTGTGTTTACAAATCTTAGATGCAAAAATTAAATCGTTTAATTCACTTTCTGTAGCTGTTTTGTTTGTTTTAGTTGTTAAGTCTTCTAAACGGTCTGTAACGTTGTTCGTGTCTTGAACTAATACGCCGTTTAAACAAGATCTTACATTTGTTTTAGGCATATCGATATCGTGAAGCACTAAAAGAATTCTGTTTTTCTTACCTTTTAATAATGCAGTAGCTTCCTCGCTAAAAGCAGGAGCTATAACAACTTCACAAAATAATGAATGAATGTCTTCGGCTGTAGCTAAATCTATTTCGGTATTAGCAATTAATACACCACCAAATGCAGATACAGGATCTCCCGCGAGTGCATCAGTATACGCTTCTTTTAATGTATTACGTTGTGCAACACCACACGCATTGTTATGTTTTAAAATGGCAAATGTTGGTTTGTCTCCTTTAAATTCACGTATTAAATTTACAGCAGCATCTACATCTAGAAGATTGTTGTAACTTAATTCTTTACCGTGAAGTTTAGTGAAAATGTCATCAAAATTACCAAAGAAAAATCCTCTTTGATGAGGGTTTTCGCCATAACGTAATACTTGTCCGTTTTGTTCGCTAATTTTTAAAACCGTTTCTTCATCGTTTTGATTGAAGTAATTAAAAATTGCAGAATCATAGTGAGACGACACGTTAAATGATTTTCTTGCGAAATCTTTTCTTTGTTCTAAAGTTAGTGTACCGTTTTGTGCTGTAATAATATCTAAAAAGTTAGCGTAATCATTAACCGATGACACACATACAACATCTGCATAATTTTTAGCAGCGGCACGAATTAAAGAAATTCCCCCAATGTCAATCTTTTCAATAATATCTTGTTCACTAGCTCCAGAAGCCACTGTTTTTTCAAAAGGATATAAATCAACTATAACTAAATCTATTTGAGGAATATCAAATTCTGCTAATTCAGTACGATCTTGATCATTGTTTTGACGATTTAAAATACCTCCAAATACTTTAGGGTGTAATGTTTTTACGCGTCCACCTAAAATAGAAGGGTAAGAAGTTACCTCTTCTACAGGGACAACATCTATACCTAAATCGTTAATAAATGCCTGAGTACCACCAGTAGAATATAAGGTTACTCCCAGTTCGTTTAACTTTTTAATAATAGGTTCTAAACCATCCTTGCTAAATACAGAGACTAAAGCAGATTTGATTGTTTTTTCGTTGCTCATTAGTGTTGTGTTATATTAATGCGCAAAAGTAAGGATTTAGAATAAAATTTTTATAGTTTGTTTCGTGTTTTGTTTTTATTTTTTTTGTAACAAAACTATATTTAAAACGTCCTATATTTAAATCTCAGAATTTTTAATAAAAGCACTTCTAAATGATTTTATATTTAAGACTTTTTAAAGAAAGTTTTTCGTTCGCTATTAATGCGCTACGAAACAATAAATTGAGAACATTTTTGTCGCTTTTAGGAGTGACTATAGGTATCTTTTCAATAATTGCTGTCCTAGCAGCAGTAGATTCTTTAGATCAAAGCATTAAAAGTCAGTTGTCAGGACTAGATAAAAACACCATTTATTTAACTAAATATTCTTTTGGACCTACTGAAGTTCCAAGGTGGCAACGCGATAACTTTCCGCAAACAGAATATGATGATTATGAGTTTATCACACGTAATATTCCAAATATAAAATCTAGTGCTTATGTTATTATTGGTAGTACCGAAACTATAAAATATCAAGATAATGCCATTAGTAATGTAGATGTTACGCCAGCGTCTTATGGTATTTATGAAATTGATGATTTAAAAATTGGCCAAGGGCGTTTTTATACAGAGTCTGAATCGTCTACAGGTGCACCTGTTGTTGTAATAGGAGCAGGTTTAGCAGAAAATCTTTTTGAAACCGAACAACCTTTAGGAAAACAAGTGCGTATGTATGGGCGAAAAGTGACCGTTATTGGCGTGCTTAAAAAAGTGGGATCTTCGCTTTTTGATTCTCCAGACGAAAAAGCTTTTGTGCCTTCAAACTTTGTAAGACAATTTACAAATGGTGGGTTAGATGGTATTCCAGGAGCTATTATGATTAAACCAGAGGCAGGTTTAGATATTGCTGCATTTGAACAGGTTTTAAAGCAACGATTTAGAGTCTATAGAGGTTTAAAAGCAGACGAACCAGATAATTTTTTCGTGAATAAATTATCGGGAATGACAGACGCCATTGATAATATAATAGGAGTAATGAATCTTGTAGGTTGGGTGATAAGCGGATTTTCTCTGTTAGTTGGCGGATTTGGTATTGCTAATATTATGTTTGTGAGTGTGAAAGAACGTACTAATTTAATTGGTATTCAGAAATCTTTAGGTGCTAAAAATAGATTTATCTTATTTCAGTTTTTGTTTGAAGCTATTATTTTGGCAGTGATAGGCGGATTGATAGGTCTTACTTTTGTGTGGCTTGTTTCAATAATAGCATCTTTATTTGTAGAGGATTTTGAGTTTATATTATCCTTTTGGAATATGTTAATAGGATTCTCACTATCTACATTAATAGGATTAATATCTGGAGTGTTACCAGCGCTTTCGGCTTCTAAATTAGATCCTGTAGAAGCTATTCGAACCGGTATGTAATACTTTAGTTATACAATTTTAAAATACGTTGCTTTATAAAAAAAACGGACTTGTAATTATAGAGATACAAGTCCGTTTTTTTGTGAAATATGTTTTCTGCTAAGCAAGTTGTTTAGCAACGTGTTCACATACAAATTCTAAGAAACGCTCATCGTCTTCAGTAAAAGGATCTGGAGTGTTTGAGTCTATATCTATCTGACCTACATTTTCGCCATTTACAAAGATAGGAATTACAATTTCTGCCTTTACAGTAATACTACATGCTATATAATTGTCTTGTGCAGATACGTCTGGCACTACAAAATTTTTGTTACTTACAGCAACTTGTCCGCAAATCCCTTTTCCAAAAGGAATAATGGTATGATCTGTTGGTGCACCAACATAAGGGCCAAGTTTAAGTTCGTTCTTGTCTCCGTTTTTAAAATAAAATCCTACCCAATTGTAATAAGAAACTTCGTGGTCTAATAATTCACATACAGCTAATAAACGTTCGTCTAGCGTTTTATTAGATTGAGTTAGTATAGTTTCTACTTTGGGTTTTAAAGCTGATAAAGACATAGTTTTAATTTTTTTGTAAAAGTATTTAAAATGCAACGATTATAGAACTTGATTTTTATAAATTTAACGCTATATAAAAAGCCCCCTTTTTTGAAGACTTTATTTAAAACATATAAGCCTGTAATTCGATTTGTCTTTACCTTTTTAACCGTCTATTTTGTGCTCGCTTTGGGTTATAAGTGGTATTTAGATGGTTCTAAGGCATCAAGCTATCAGCCTGATTTTGTTACTTATCAGGTTGCATATCAGTCTCAAGCTCTTCTAAATATATTTGGTTTTAAATCTAATATTGCATTACAAGAAGGAGAAGAATGGGTGAGGTTTTATTTTAATAATACGTATGTAATTCGTGTTATTGAAGGGTGTAATGCGATAAGTGTTATAGTACTTTTTATAGCTTTTATTGTTGCATTTGCTTCGACTATTAAAAAAACCATCTTATATATTTTAGCTGGCGCTGCTTTAATTTATGCAGTAAATGTATTGCGTATTGCATTAATTGCTGTAGGACTTTACCATTATCCAGATATGGAACACATATTACATGGTGTTATTTTTCCATTAATAATTTATGGTATGGTGTTTTTATTGTGGGTATTTTGGGTGAATAATTTCGTGAAACTTAAAAAGAAAAATGCAGAACATTCAGCGCTATAGTTTAATTTGCTTATTATTTATAGGTTTGGTGTTAATTAGAGCTTTTGAAGCAGACCTTTTTTATGATCCGTTTTTAGAATTCTTTAAAAATGATTATCTATTTCTAGATGCTCCTGTTTTTAATACTTTAAAACTTATTGGTTTTATCAGTTTACGCTACCTTTTAAATACATTGCTGTCGTTGGGTATAATACACTTTGCATTTAAAGATGTAAATGTTTTAAAATTTTCGGCAATAGTTTATTTAATAGCTTATTTGGTGCTAATGCCTATGTTTTTAATTTTTGTTTTAAATGCAAAACAAGATCATTATTTTTATCTATTTAATATCCGAAGATTTTTAATTCAGCCTTTATTGCTGTTATTACTTTTGCCCGCCTTTTACTATCAAAAGCAAAGTAAAAATTAAATCATAGAAAAATAAACATAAAAAAACCGAAGCCTTAAGACTTCGGTTTAGTGTTTTATAAGATGTTATAATTACATCATTCCTGGCATACCACCACCCATTGGAGGCATAGCTGGAGCATCTTCTTTAATGTCAATTAAAGCACATTCTGTAGTTAAAATCATTCCTGATACAGAAGCTGCATTTTCTAAAGCAATACGAGTTACTTTTTTAGGGTCTATAATTCCTGAAGAAAGCATATCAACATATTGTTCAGTTTTAGCATCGTAACCAAAATTACCTTCACCTTCTAGTACTTTAGAAACAACAACGCTTCCTTCTCCGCCTGCATTTTCAACAATTGTTCTCAAAGGAGCCTCGATAGCGCGAGCTACAATTTGAATACCAGTAGTTTCATCTAAATTAGCAGTTGTAATAGCTTCAAGTACAGCTTTAGCTCTTACTAAAGCAACACCTCCACCAGCAACAATACCTTCTTCTACAGCAGCTCTAGTTGCATGTAATGCATCATCTACACGATCTTTTTTCTCTTTCATTTCTACTTCACTCGCTGCACCAACATAAAGTACCGCAACTCCACCTGCTAATTTAGCAAGACGTTCTTGAAGTTTTTCTTTATCGTAATCACTTGTAGTAGATTCAATTTGAGATTTAATTTGGTTAACACGGTTTTTAATCATGTCTTTATCTCCAGAACCGTTAACAACAGTTGTGTTGTCTTTATCAATAGTTACACGCTCTGCAGTTCCTAACATATCAATAGTAGCATTTTCTAAAGTAAATCCTCTTTCTTCAGAAATTACAGTACCACCAGTTAAGATTGCGATATCTTCTAACATGGCTTTACGTCTGTCTCCAAATCCTGGAGCTTTAACAGCAGCAATTTTTAAAGATCCACGTAATTTATTTACAACTAAAGTAGCAAGGGCTTCACCGTCTACATCTTCAGCAATAATTAATAACGGTTTACCTGATTGTGCTACAGGCTCAAGTACTGGTAATAAATCCTTCATTGTAGATACTTTTTTATCGTAAAGTAAGATGTAAGGATTATCTAAATCAGTAATCATTTTTTCGCTATCAGTAACAAAGTAAGGCGATAAGTAACCTCTGTCAAACTGCATACCTTCTACAACATCTACGTAGGTGTCTGTTCCTTTAGCTTCTTCTACAGTAATTACACCTTCTTTACCAACTTTTCCAAATGCAAGAGCAATTAAATCTCCAATAACATCGTCGTTGTTAGCAGAAATTGCAGCTACTTGTTTAATTTTATCTGAAGAATCTCCAACAGTTTCTGTTTGTTTTGCAAGGTCTGCAACGATAGCTTCAACAGCTTTATCGATACCACGTTTTAAATCCATAGGATTTGCACCTGCAGCAACATTTTTAAGACCTTCTTTAACTATAGCTTGAGCTAAAACAGTAGCGGTAGTAGTACCGTCTCCTGCTAAGTCGTTAGTTTTAGAAGCAACTTCTTTTACCATTTGTGCACCCATGTTTTCAAGCGCGTCTTCTAATTCGATTTCTTTAGCTACAGAAACACCATCTTTGGTTACTACTGGTGCCCCGAAAGAACGTCCGATAATTACATTACGACCTTTTGGTCCTAGAGTTACTTTTACTGCATTTGCTAAAGCGTCTACACCGCGTTTTAATCCGTCGCGTGCTTCAATATCAAATTTTATATCTTTTGCCATTTTTGTTAATTTTTACTGTAAGTAAAACGATACTTACGCATTTAATTTTAGTTAAACTTTTTTTAGAATCTTGTTTTTGCAAGTAGGGATTAGATAATTGCCATGATGTCGTCTTCACGCATCATTAAATATTCTTTTCCTTCTAATTTTAATTCAGAACCAGAGTACTTACCATAAAGAACTTTGTCTCCAATTTTAACAGTAAGTGGTTCATCTTTTTTACCCGTACCAATAGCAACAACAATTCCTTTATGTTGTTTTTCTTGAGCAGAATCTGGAATAAATAATCCTGATGCTGTTTGAGTTTCTGCAGGAAGTGGTTCAACCAGAACGCGGTCTGCAAGTGGTGTGATGTTTACTTTACTCATGTTATTATAATTTTTAAAATAGATTAATTTTTATGTTTGTGTATATTTCGAAAATTGTGCCAAGTCTATAAGACTGACAAACTTTCAGCAACAAAAAATGCCAACTGTAAAAGTTGGCATTTTTTATGTTGTATATATAATAATATGACGTTTACTCTGGAGTTTCTTCACTAGGTGTAGCAGGTGTATTTAATGGTGCTGCTGCAGGTGTGTTTAATGGTTGAGCGGTATTTTCAGTGTCTAAAGCTTTAGACTCTAAAGTACCAGAACCTCTGTTTATAGCAACGTTAGATAATAAAATTAAAACTAACATTAAACCAGCTAAAGTCCATGTACTTTTATCTAAAAAGTCTGTAGTCTTTTTAACGCCACCAATTTGTTGAGAACTACCTCCACCAAGAGAAGAAGACAATCCGCCTCCTTTAGGGTTTTGTACCATGATTACCACGATTAATAAAAATGCTACTACAACGATTAGGAATAAAAATATTGTAAACGTACTCATTAGTTTTTCTTATTTTGTTCTTGTATTTGTTTTATTGCTTTAATTCGGTCTGCAAAGAAACCACTTTTTTCTGGATATTTCAAACTTAATATGTTATAAGATTGTATGGCCTTTTTATAATTTTTTTGCTCAACATAAATTCTTGCTAATGTTTCTGTCATTAGTGATTCCGGTTGTAGCATATGCGACTCGGCCAAGTTGTGAGATACACCAGATGATTTTTTAGGATCAATTTTAGGATTTGTAGATATAAATTTATCTATCAAAGCAAATTTTTTAGCTTGTTCAGGTGTTGGACCATTATCTGCTTTTGTTTCAGTTTCAGGTGTAATATGGTGAGGTGCTTCAGGTTTAGAGGGAACTTCTTTTGTGTCCTCTTTTTTACCTTCCGCTTTAATAGATTGTTTTATAGGATCTGTGTCACGATTTACAGGCTTATAAGAAGTGAGTTTTAACCACTCATTAAAAGAATGGGTTTCTGAATTATTAAAATCTAAAGGCTTGCCAATTTCTAAAACTGTTTCTGGGGCATTTATGGATTTTTCTGAATCCTGATTTGTAAGAGAATTTTGATCTTCAATTTGAGTTGCTGCGAGGTCTTTTTCTTCTTCTTTTTCTTCTGATATAGCTTCAGAATCAGAAGGGACCTTTAATGCTTTAGAATAATCTTCT
The DNA here is from genome assembly GCF_007197735.1 of Formosa sediminum. Taxonomy (GTDB): domain Bacteria; phylum Bacteroidota; class Bacteroidia; order Flavobacteriales; family Flavobacteriaceae; genus Formosa; species Formosa sediminum. The sequence continues at coordinate 404,137 of NZ_CP041637.1, read as the reverse complement.
GAAAAATGAACAAGTTTGGCAGGCGAGATTTTAGGTTGAGATTTTTCAGCCTCAAACGTGCTGTATTCTGTTACATTATTGTTAGAGATATTTATAGCGTCTACATCTATGTTTTTTAAATGTAACGTATTTTGTTTTATAAATTGAGAAATCTCATTTTGAACGAACGCTTCAGAAGTAATAAAATCAAATAGAATACTTCGGTCTGTAGTATAGGCTGCTGTAACTTTTAATTCCTGATTATATTTAAAACTCTCATTTACTTTTAAACCTTTTAAGTAAAGCGCACGAGCGGGTTGAAAGTATGGAAATTCTTCTATAATACTTTTTAAAAGTCCTGTTTGTTCTGGTATTAAAGCTTCAGGGTGTTGTAATATGTGTGAAAAATCTGTACTTGTCATGGTTACCACTGCGCTAAAGACGCATTAAAAATATCTTGTGTAATTTGATCAAAAATAGCTTCTATTGCTGTTGTTTTTAATGAGCCAACGAGTTGTGAGGTACCGTCGTAATCATAGAAGAACGAAAAGCGTTTCTCAAATTCAGACTCTTCATCTTGTTTGTTGTAAAAACGAACATTTATAGAAATAGTTAAGCGGTTTTGTGCAGCAGTGTCATCGGCTGTTGCTGTAGTTGGCGAAATTCTGTATTCAACAATTTCACCTTCATAAACCAAGTCTCCGTTAGAGTTTACATTTTCTAAATTGGTTTGGTTAATAAGTAAATCTGTTAAGGCATTGGTGAAATCTAAATCTATTCCGGGTTCTACTAATGAGGCATTATTTTGAAAAAAATTAACCTGAAATGTTTTAGTATTTGCATTTACTTTAGCCCCAGTAAACGAATACGCTCCGCAAGCGGTTAAGGTAACCGCTGTAAATATAAGTATGATGTAGTGTTTAAATGTCATGGTTTATAAGTCGTACTGTTTTATTTTTCTGTATAAAGTGCGTTCGCTAATCCCAAGTTCTGCAGCTGCTAATTTACGTTTTCCTTGGTGGCGTTCTAGTGATTTTTTTATGAGTTCTAACTCTTTATCTTGTAATGAGAGTGTTTCTTCTTCCTGAATTTCTTCTGCAAAATGATATTTGTCTAGCGAATTAATTGCAGGATCTACCAAAGTTGTTGGAACGGGTTCTGGAATAGATAAAATTTCTAAATCATCTTCCGTTTCATCGTATTCGGCATCAGATTCATCTCCATAAATTTTTTGAATAAGGCTTTCGTTATTTTTCTGCACATCTTTATCGTTACCATGTTTCATTAATTCTGCAGTTAACTTTTTAAGGTCGTTTAAATCTGCTTTCATATCAAATAAAACCTTATAAAGAATTTCGCGTTCACTACTAAAATCAGATTCTGATTTTGTGTTAGAAATTACAGCGGGCAGATTTGTTGCTGAATTAGGCAAATACCCGCGAATAGTTTGTGCGTTTATTGTACGGTTTCCTTCTAAAACTGAGATTTGCTCGGCTACGTTTCTTAGCTGACGAATATTACCATTCCATCTAAATTTTAGAAGTTCTAAAGTGGCGTCGTCAGTTAGTTTTATTGTTGGCATTTTGTATTTTAAAGCAAAATCGCTAGCAAATTTTCTGAATAATAAATGGATGTCTTCTTGGCGTTCTCGTAAGGGTGGAAGTTGTATTTCTACAGTGCTTAAACGGTAGTATAAATCTTCTCTAAATTTTCCTTTTTTTATGGCTTCAAACATATTTACGTTTGTAGCGGCGACTATGCGGACATTTGTTTTTTGAACCTGACTAGAACCTACTTTTAAAAATTCTCCATTTTCTAAAATACGTAATAAACGTACTTGTGTGGTTAATGGTAATTCTCCTACTTCATCTAAAAAGATGGTTCCGCCATCTGCAACCTCAAAATATCCAGATCGGGTTTGTGTTGCACCTGTAAAAGCTCCTTTTTCGTGACCAAAAAGTTCACTGTCTATAGTGCCTTCAGGGATTGCACCACAGTTTACAGCGATATATTTACCGTGTTTTCTATGCGATAGTTGGTGAATAATTTTAGGAATACTTTCTTTACCAACTCCACTTTCTCCTGTTACTAACACAGAAATATCTGTAGGCGCTACTTGAATTGCTTTTTCAATAGCACGATTAAGTTTTTGGTTATTACCAATTATCCCGAAACGTTGTTTTATGGCTTGTACTGATTCCATATAAAATTGTGTTTAGTTTTAGTATGTTGGTTTACCTTGATTTATAAATTAGATAATGCAACGCCTTCTCCTATAAGGGTTGCACTTGTACAATCGTTAATTTTAACTGTTACAAAATCTCCAACTTTAAAATTGGCTTTAGGAAATACTGCTACTATATTTTGAGATGTTCTTCCCGACCAATGCTGGTCAGATTTTTTTGATTCTCTTTCTATAAGAACTTCTACTTCTGTGTTTAAGTAAGCTTTTGTTCTGTATTCGCTATGCTTGCGTTGTAGTTGTACAACATCGTCTAGACGTTTCTTTTTAACTTCTAAAGGAATGTCGTCTTCCATTTTACGTTCAGCCAAAGTTCCAGGACGTTCAGAATAATAAAACATATACCCAAAATTATATTTTACATATTCCATAAGGCTAAGCGTATCTTGGTGGTCTTGTTCAGTTTCTGTAGGGAAACCGGTAATCATATCTTGGCTTATAGAACACTCAGGTAAAATACGACGAATATTATCGATTAACTCAAAATACTCTTCACGTGTATGTAAACGGTTCATCTCTTTAAGAATGCGATTACTACCACTTTGCACGGGTAAATGTATGTGTTTACAAATGTTTTTGTATTTAGCCATGGTTTCAACAACATCAAGGGTTAAATCTTGAGGGTTTGATGTTGAAAAGCGAATGCGCATTTTAGGTTGTTCTTTAGCACACAATTCTAATAGTTTGGCAAAATTAACAGCAGTAGCTTTTTGCATGTCTGTTGCCTTATCAAAATCTTTTTTTAGTCCGCCTCCGTACCATAAGTAACTGTCTACGTTTTGTCCTAGAAGCGTAATTTCTTTATAGCCTCGATTCCATAAATCATTAATTTCTTCAAGTATACTTTGTGGCTCACGGCTACGTTCTCTTCCGCGAGTAAATGGTACAACACAAAATGTACACATATTATCGCAACCTCTAGTAATAGATACAAAAGCTGTAACGCCATTACTATTTAATCTTACAGGAGCAATATCGCCATAAGTTTCTTCTTTAGATAGAATAACATTTATAGCATCGCGACCATCTTCTACTTCGGCAAGTAAGTTGGGTAAATCTTTATATGCATCTGGACCAACAACAAGGTCTACAATTTTTTCTTCTTCTAAAAATTTACTTTTAAGACGTTCAGCCATACAGCCTAAAACGCCAACCTTCATTTTTGGGTTAATACGTTTTACGGCATTATATTTTTCAAGACGTTTGCGTACTGTTAACTCTGCTTTATCTCTAATAGAGCAAGTGTTTACTAATACTAAATCTGCATCTTCTAAATTTTGTGTGGTATTGTATCCTTGTTTATGTAAAATTGAGGCTACAATTTCACTATCACTAAAATTCATAGAACAACCGTAGCTTTCTATAAATAGTTTACGTGTATTTTCTGTTTTTTGTTCTAGAACAAGAGTTTCTCCTTGTTTACTTTCGTCAATAGTCTTCTCCATAAGTCTCCTGAAAATAATTATCAGTCTATAAGTTTGCAAAGATACAATTAAAATTATGTTTGTGACAAAGTGTCAGTTTAATTTTCTAGTAATTTTTTGTTAAAATATACAACCGTTAGTTTTATAAAGTATTTTACAATGTGTGCTAAGTTAAGCATATATGGTAGTGAATTAGGTTTGGGTATTGATATAAATGTCTCTCTTATTATGTAAACAAAAGATTATTTGTTAGAATGAGTGTATAATGTTTGTATAAATACATTGAAAAAGCATTAATTATGAATGTACAGTAGTATGTTATAATGTAAGGTCAATTAATACAGGTGTTATATTTTATAAGACCTTTAAAAATTATATTGCGTACATACTTATTATTGTATATAATTTATAAAGAAGCATTTGGCTTTAAAAATTTAAAAGGCGAAACCGTTTTATAGGAAAACTTAGTGTTTTTCGTAAAAAATTAATAATTAAATTGAAAAATTATAGGTTGAAAATCGAAGTTTTTAACCTTTCATCGTACTGAATGCTTTTAAAATTAGGATGATGTTGCTTTTTTGATATACATTTGTACTACCAAAAAAATAAAAATGGCGAAGAATTTAGTAATAGTGGAGTCCCCTGCAAAGGCGAAAACGATCGAAAAATTTTTAGGTAAAGATTATAAAGTAGAGTCTAGTTTTGGTCATATTGCCGATTTGCCTTCTAAAGAATTAGGTGTAGATGTAGAAGGTGATTTTAGTCCGAAATACGAGGTGTCTTCCGATAAGAAATCAGTTGTTAAAAAGCTAAGAGATTTGTCTAAGAAAGCCGAAATGGTTTGGCTAGCAAGTGATGAGGATCGCGAAGGAGAAGCTATAGCATGGCATTTGGCAGAGACTTTAAAATTAGATAAAGCTAAAACAAAACGTATTGTTTTTCATGAAATTACTAAATCGGCTATACAAAAAGCAATTGAAAATCCGCGTGGTATAGATTACCATTTGGTAGATGCCCAACAAGCTCGACGTGTTTTAGATAGAATTGTAGGATACGAATTATCTCCAGTGTTATGGCGAAAGGTAAAAGGCGGATTATCTGCCGGACGTGTACAATCTGTGTCTGTAAGATTAATTGTAGAGCGTGAACGCGAAATACAAGAGTTTAAAGCCGAGGCATCTTACCGTATAGATGCAGAATTCTCTAATGAAGAGGGGCAAACCTTTAAAGCTAAATTACCAAAAACATTTGCCTCAAAAGCCGACGCATTTAAATTTTTAGAACAAAATGCTAATGCAGATTTTAAAGTTTCAGATTTAGAAAAAAAGCCAGCTAAAAAATCGCCCGCTGCACCATTTACAACATCAACACTACAGCAAGAAGCAGCGAGAAAACTGTATTTTTCGGTAAGTAAAACCATGACTATGGCACAACGTTTATACGAAGCCGGTTTAATTACTTATATGAGAACCGATAGTGTAAACTTATCTGACGAAGCACGAAAAGGAGCTAAAGCAGAAATTGAAAATGCTTACGGAAAAAAATATGCTAAAGAGCGTAATTATAAAGGTAAAGCAAAAGGAGCACAAGAAGCTCACGAAGCAATACGTCCAACAGATTTTGCATTACACACCGTAGATATAGATAGAGATCAAGCCCGTTTATACGAGCTAATTTGGAAACGTGCCATAGCTTCGCAAATGAGTGAAGCGCAATTAGAACGTACCAATGTTAAAATATCGGCTTCTACACATAAAGAATTATTTTCTGCAAACGGGGAAGTTATAACTTTCGATGGCTTTTTAAAAGTATACTTAGAAGGTACAGACGATGAAGATTCTGAACAAGAAGGAATGTTACCTGCTATGAAAGTTAACGAAACGCTTCTTAACGAATATATTACTGCTACAGAACGTTATACACGACCACCTTATAGATATACAGAAGCTTCTTTAGTTAAGAAACTTGAAGAATTAGGTATTGGTCGTCCGTCTACTTATGCGCCAACAATTTCTACAATCCAAAATAGAAATTATGTAGAAAAAGGTACTGTAGAAGGTGTCGAGCGTGAATACACACAACTTACGCTAAAAGAAGGTGCTGTTAAAGACAAGCTACTTACAGAAAAGGTAGGTTCAGATAAAGGGAAGTTAGTCCCAACAGATATCGGAATGATTGTAACCGACTTTTTAGTAAATCATTTTGAAAGTATTTTAGATTACAATTTTACAGCAAAAGTTGAAGAAGACTTTGATGATATAGCAGAAGGAAAAGAGAATTGGACAGAGATGATGAAAGAATTCTATGTTAAATTTCATCCTCATGTAAAAGATGTTCAAGAAAATGCAGACCGCGAATCTGGAGAACGTATTTTAGGAACAGACCCTAAAACTGGGCGCCAAGTTAGTGTGCGTTTAGGTAAATTTGGACCAATGGCTCAAATAGGCGCAGCCGAAGAAGACGATAAAATATTTGCAAGTTTGTCGCCAGACCAACAATTAAATACTATAACTTTCGAAGAGGCCTTGGATTTATTTAAGTTACCTAAAGATTTAGGAACTTATGAAGGGGAACCTGTGGTTGTAAATAATGGTCGTTTTGGACCATATATTAAATTTGGAGATGCCTATGTGTCTTTACCAAAAGGTGTCGATGCTTTAAGTGTAGAGTTAGATGATGCTATTGTTTTAATTAAAGAAAAACAAAAAGCAGATGCACCTATATATATGTATGATGGTTTACCTGTACAAAAAGGAAAAGGACGTTTTGGACCCTTTATTAAATGGAACAATATGTTTATTAACGTAAACAAAAAATATGATTGGGATAATTTATCTGATGATGATATAGTGACGTTAATAAAAGAAAAAATCCAGAAAGAAATTGATAAAGTTGTTCATAACTGGGAAGAAGAAGGTATTCGTGTAGAAAAAGCCCGTTGGGGAAGGCATAATGTTATAAAAGGAAAAGTAAAGGTTGAATTAGACAAAACTGTTGATGCAACAAAGATAACATTAGACGAAGCAAAGGCGATGATAGAAGCTAAAACTCCAAAGCGTAAAACTGCAGCTAAAAAGAAAGCGACAGCTAAGAAAAAGACAACCACTGCAAAAAAGAAATAATTCATGGCCGACCTTAATTTTTTGGCTCCAGTACCCGATGCTGTTGTTGCATATACAGAGGTGTTATCGCCACAAACTATTGGTAAAAAAATAAAAATACATACAAAAGAACATGGTATTCCTGATTTAGAAGGTGTAGAAATCGTATTATTAGGGGTTCTAGAAAATAGAAATGATGTTAATTATATAGGAGAAGATTTTAATTTAAACGAAATCCGCAATGCCTTCTATAAGTTATTTCCAGGAAGTTGGAGTACAAAATTAGCTGATTTAGGAGATATATATAAAGGAGAAACTGTAGAAGACACATACTACGCCTTAAAGGAAACGGTTTCAGAATTGGTAAAATTAAAAATTATACCAGTTGTACTAGGCGGAAGTCAAGATCTTACATACCCTATGTATCGTGCATTCGATAAGATTATTCCAATGGTTAACCTTGTAAATGTAGATCGTAATTTTGATTTAGGAGATTTAACACAGCCTATTAAAAACGATAGTTTTGTAGGTAAAATTATCTTAGAAGAGCCCTATAACTTATTTAACTATGCAACTATTGGCTATCAAACTTACTTTAATTCTCAGGAACAGATAGATTTAATGGAAACATTATATTTTGAAGCCTATAGATTGGGGCAAGTCTCTAATGATATTACGCTAGTAGAACCTGTAATGCGTGATGCAAATATTGTCTCAGTAGATTTAGGATCTATAAAAGCTTCAGAAGTGAGTTTAAATCAAAAAGTTTCTCCAAATGGTTTAGACGGTAAAGAAATATGCGCTATAACTAGATATGCGGGTATTAGTAATAAAGTAAGTACACTCGGTATTTTTGAATATAAACCTTCTAAGGACGATGAAATTACTTGTATTTTAATTTCTCAAATGATTTGGTATTTTATTGAAGGCGTTAATAATAGAGTAGAAGATACTGACTTTAAAGATGAACATATATACCAAAAATTTATTACCTTAGTCGACTCCCAAGAACTCAATTTTTACAAAAGCATCAAGACTGGACGCTGGTGGATTGAGATCCCCTTTTTAAATGAAATTAATAATAAATTGAAAAGACATACGTTATTACCGTGTATGCATCAAGATTATTTAGATGCTTGTAATAACAAAATTCCTCAACGTTGGTTCAAAGCTTATCAAAAAAATTGCGTTTAAATGACTAAAATAATAGACGAAACGTACTGCCTATCGATAAAATGCACTTTTTTACGACGAAATGTTTAATTTTTCCTCAAAAAAATTGTTTTTTAAAAAATATATAAATATGTTTACAGTCTAAAATTTAGGTATCAATTATAACCTCAAGTTTTCTATGGATATGAAAAAATTAGTATTATTAACAGTTGTATTAACAGTAATAATGAGTTGTGGCTCTGGAGACAGAGGTGAACTTGTTGGAGTTCAAGGAAAAAGGTGGCATCCAGAAAAACCTTACGGAATGACTTTAGTTCCAGGTGGATCATTTATTATGGGTAAAGCCGATGATGATTTAGCAGGAATTCAAGATGCGCCTTCTAAAACAGTAACAGTTCGTGCATTCTATATGGATGAAACTGAAATTACTAATGGAGAGTACAGACAATTTGTAAATTGGGTTCGCGATTCTATAATCAGAACACGTTTGGCCAATTTAGCAGATGAAGTTGGAAAAACTCCTGAAGATGGTGGGATTGGAGAATTTGCTTACACAGATGCAGATACCGCTAGTATGACTGTCTATGAAAAGTATATGTTAGACAATTATAGTGGTTTAGGGCCTACAGGAAACGAAGGGAGAAAATTGAATAAACGCGTAGATTTAATTTATGATCAAGCAGAATATCCAGACGAGCTTTATACAGAAGTTATGGACTCTATGCACATTCCTTTAGAAGAATCTTACAACGGACAACGTACTTGGGATGTTAATAAATTTAAATTTCAATATACCTATCTAGATATTCAAAAAGCTGCGAAAAATAAAAACCTTAAACGTAGTGATGTTATTGTGCAAGAAGAAGTAATGGTGTATCCAGATACTACAGCTTGGATAAGAGATTTTTCTTACTCATATAATGAGCCAATGCATAATGATTATTTCTGGCATGATGCTTATGGTGAATACCCAGTGGTAGGTGTAAGCTGGAAACAAGCCAATGCATTCTGCCAATGGAGAACATTGTATAAAAATGCATACCAAAAAGACAAAAAAAGACAATACGTAAACTCTTTTAGATTACCTTCTGAAGCAGAGTGGGAATATGCTGCTCGTGGTGGATTGCAAGCTGCAACTTTTCCTTGGGGAGGACCATATGCTAAAGACGACAGAGGATGTTTCTTAGCAAACTTTAAGCCTTTAAGAGGGGATTATGCAGCAGATCAAGCTTTATATACAGTAGAAGCTAAATCTTACGAGCCTAATGATTATAATTTATATAATATGGCTGGTAATGTTGCAGAATGGGTGTACTCATCTTACGACCCAGCATCTTACGAATATTCATCTTCTATTAACCCTATTGTTAACGACAATTCTAACCAACGTAAAGTTGTACGTGGGGGGTCTTGGAAAGATGTCGCTTACTTTTTACAAGTTAGCTCAAGAGATTACGAATACGCTGATTCAGCAAGAAGTTACATTGGATTTAGAACTGTTCAAGATTACATGGGAACAGATATTACAGGTAACTCAGGAAGATAATTATTTAACTTAACCTAAATTAATCATTATTAATCAACCTTTTAAGGTAAAAACCTTAAAAAAAAACAAAAATTAGAAATTATGGCAAAATCTAAAGCAGGAAAAAGAATGATGAACATGGCCTATGGTCTTGGAGCGTCAGTAGTAATCATTGGAGCATTATTTAAGATTACACATATTGAATTTGGACCTATAACAGGTAACTTAATGTTAACTATTGGTCTTGTAGCAGAAGCGGTTATTTTCGCATTATCTGCATTTGAACCAGTAGAAGAAGAATTAGACTGGTCTAAAGTTTATCCTGAATTAGCAGGCGGAACTCCTAAAGCAACTGTAAAAGGTAAAGCAGAAGAACCTAAAGATGCTGAAGGATTATTATCTAAAAAATTAGATAACTTATTAAAAGAAGCTAAAATTGATGCAAACTTAATGGCTAGTTTAGGAACTAGTATTAAAAACTTTGAAGGTGCTGCAAAAGGGATTAATCCTACAATAGACTCTATTGCTTCTACAAAAAAATATGGTGAAGAAATGTCTATCGCTGCATCTCAAATGGAATCTTTAAACAGCCTTTATAAAGTGCAATTAGAGAGTGTTTCTCGTCAAGCAACTATTAATAAAGAGTCTGTAGAAAATGCACAAAAATTAAAAGATCAAATGCAATCTTTAGCATCTAACTTATCATCTTTAAACGGTGTTTACGGTGGAATGCTTTCTGCTATGGTAAAAAAATAAATACTAATTAGAATCTAAAGTTCTATACATTATTAACTTAAAAAACTAATTAGAAATGGCAGGAGGAAATTTATCTGCAAGGCAGAAAATGATTAACTTGATGTATTTAATTTTCATTGCGATGTTAGCATTGAATATGTCAAAAGAGGTGCTTTCAGCATTTGGATTAATGAACGAAAAATTGGTTGAATCAAACCAATTAGCAACAGCTCGTAATCAAGCTTTATTAGCTAATTTAGCTGTGAAAGCAGACGAAAACCCGGAAAAATTTAAACCCCTTAAACAAAAGGCAGATAAAATTGAAGAGTTAGGTAAAGACTTTAATTCGTATCTAGAAGGTTTAAAAACAAAAATGACAGCAGACCTAGATGATGCTACGGATTATGAAACTATGGATAAAGGAGATTTCTTAGATAATCACTTTTTTCAAGGCGATAACTATAAGCCAGAAGGTGAAGAATTCTTAAATCAAATCGCTAAATTTAGAGATGGGACTGTTGCTGTTTTAGAATCAGATCCTAAATTAGCTCCCATGGCAGCAGATGTTAAAAAGAAATTTAGTACATCTCCAGTAGAAAATAGAGATGGTATTGAAGTAGATTGGTTAGAATACAATTATAAAGGATATCCTTTAGTTGCTTCTTTAACAAAGATTACTCAATTACAATCAGATCTTAAAACAACAAATTCAGAAGTTTTAAATAATATGTTAGCAGGGTCTTTAGCAGCTGAAGCTTCTATGACTAACTATACAACTTTATTAGAAACGTCTAAATCTGCATACTTTAATGGAGAAACTTTTGATGGTAACATTGTATTAGGTCGTAAAGATGGTTCTACAAAACCAAATAAAGTTGAATTAACTCTAGACGGAAGACCATTAACTGAAGAGCAATATACTGTAGAAGATGGTAAAGTAAAATTAAACTTTGGTACAGGAAGTGCTGGAGAACATGTTATTGAAGGTAAATTAACATTTTTACAAGATGGAGAGTCTGTAGAAGTGCCTGTAAAATCTACTTTTGCTACTATTTCTAAGCCAAATGCAGCAACAATCTCTGCAGATAAGATGAATGTAGTATATCGTGGTGTTGCAAACCCAATGACTATTACTTTTGCAGGTATTGCAGATAACAAAGTAAATGCAAGCGCGCCTGGTTTAAAGAAAGGTTCTGGTAATGGTAAATATATAATGAATCCAGGTTCTGGAAGAGAAGTTACTATTAACGTAAGCGGAGTTTTACCTGATGGAAACAAAGTGTCTGATAAAGCTACATTTAGAATTAAGGATATTCCAAGCCCAACAGGAACTATTCGTGGAGAGTCTGGAAATGTGTCTATGCAGCGTAATAGTTTAGCATCTGCTACTATTGGAGCAAAATTAGATGATTTTGATTTCGACTTACCTTTAAAAGTAACATCTTTTAAAATTAAAATACCTGGACAACCTACAATTACAGTTGGAGGAACTAAGCTTAATAGTAGAGCAGAAGCTGCATTACGTAAAGCTAAACGAGGAGAGGCTGTAACAATTTTTGATATCTCTGCTCAAATCAATGGTAATTCATCTTATAAATTGAAAAAAGTATCTCCAATTTTAATAGAGCTTTCTAACTAAAATTATATTGTTTAGAATATCTCAAAAAGAAAAAATTAGCACAACATTTTAAAATTTTAAATAATGAATTATAAAAGTTTTTTATTAACCCTGTGTAGCATATTTATAGCTTCAGCTTCTTTTGCGCAAGCAAATATATTAAATGCAAAAAGCCCAGAAGAAATCGGTTTAAGAACTGATGCTCAAAAATCATTAGATAATGATAAACCGTTAGAATATGGTTATGTTGACGATCGTGACCTATTATTCTCTAAAATGGTTTGGGAAAAAGTTGTGTTAGATGAGCGTGTAAACTTCCCATTATATTATCCTGTAGATACTAATAATATTGGAAGTAACAGACGCTCTCTTTATGATGTTCTAATCAAAGCTATTAAACAAGGCGAAATCGAAAATATTTATGATGATTCTTACTTTACAACAAAGAGAACATTAGGAGATATTCAAGATGCTTTAGTCTTAGTAGATACTACTGATATGGGGTACGAACAATATAACGCAGAAGGGGTTGTAGATGAGCAATATATTAATAAACAACAAATTTCGTCTTACGATGTTGCTGAATATTGGATTAAAGGTTTATGGTATTTTGATAAGCGTCAGTCTGAATTAAAATATCGTTTACTGGGTATAGCACCAGTTGCACCGGATGTTAACTTTCTTAACGACCCAAATAATAAAGAGTTAATTCCTTTATTTTGGATTTTTTATCCAGATGCAAGACAAGTGTTACACGAAGCTAAGGCTTTTAATGATAATAATAGTGCAGTGCCGTTTTCTTTTGATCATATTCTTAATTCTAGACGCTTTAATGGATATATTTTTAAAGAGGAAAACGTATTTGGAGACAGAGAAGTTACAGAGTACATAGCAGATAATGCTTTAATGCAGTTATTAGAATCTGATAGAATTAAAGAAAGTATTAGAAATTTTGAACTTGATATGTGGTCTTATTAATACCATTTATATAAACTTTTAAAAAAGGCTCGTAATTTACGAGCTTTTTTTTTGCTCAGAATTTAATCCACGTATCTTTGGTGTATGAAAGAAGTAGATTACATAATTGTGGGTTGCGGGTTAGCAGGGATATCTTTTATAGAAGAAATTAAGCGAAATAATGGCTCTGTTTTAGTTTTTGATAATCATTCACAAAATTCGTCTACAGTCGCAGGAGGAGTTTATAATCCTGTGGTTTTAAAACGTTTTACGTCAGTATGGAAAGCAAAAGAACAATTAGCAATAGCTTTACCATTTTATCAGACTTTAGAAGATAAATTGGGCGTAAAATTAGACTATAAAACCTCTGTATATCGCCGTTTTCTATCTTCAGAAGAACAAAACGATTGGTTTGCTGCTTCAGATAAACCTAATGTAGGAGAGTTTATATCTACCAAATTAATAAAAAATACCACTGCTGCGATTGATGCAAAATTTGGTTACGGCGAAGTTTTTGATTCCGGTCGGATAGATACCGCGCAATTAATTTCTGCTTATAAAATTTATTTACAAAAACAGGAGGAGCTAGACACAAGTGATTTTCAATATAATACACTTAAAATTGAAAATTCAGGGTTTATTTATAATACAGTAAAAGCAAAACATATTGTTTTTGCCGAAGGTTTTGGTATTAAAAAGAATCCATTTTTTAATATACTACCTATGGTAGGAGCAAAAGGAGAATTATTAGTAATCCATGCACCAGATTTAAAAATGTCTTGTATTCTAAAAACTAGTGTGTTTTTAATTCCTTTAGGAGACGATTTGTATAAAGTTGGAGCAACTTACCAATGGACAGATAAGACTGATGAAACTACCGAAGCTGGAAAAACAGAATTATTAGATAAATTAAAGAGTTTTTTAAAATGCGATTTTACTGTGGTTAAACATTTGGCAGGCGTAAGACCAACAGTAAAAGATAGACGTCCTATTGTGGGAGAACACTTAGAACACAAGCATATGTATGTTTTAAACGGTCTAGGAACTCGCGGTGTGCTAATTGGGCCATACGTAGCTAAACAACTATATAACGTTATAGAACATGGCGGGAATTTAGATCCAGATATTAATATAACACGCTTTTATTAAATCTTAATTTTTTGTTTTATTTAGTAAGCTCTTATCAAAGCTCATAAACATATTTATCCATATATTACGGGATAAACGCATAATAATAGGTGTAAAAACAATTAAAGTAAATACTATAGCTATAAAGGAGGTCACTAAATCTGTACCAATAAATAAATAACTAATTATAAAGGCAGCAACAGCAAAAGCAATACCAACTGCATAACTAACATACATAGCACCATAAAAGAAAGAAGGTTCTATTTTATATTTAGTATGGCAATGAGAACATTGTTCATGCATTTTTAATACGTCTCCTAATTTATATGGATTTTTACTAACATACATAGATTCTTGATGACATTTTGGACAAACACCAGTTATCATACTATATATTTTGGATCCTTTTGTAAACATTTTATTTAATGTATTTTTACAATCTAATTTATAATACAAACTTAAGATTTAATCGCTTATAGTTTGGTAACATTTGTAACAATTCTATGCTTAATATACATAACCTCTCTATTTCATTTCAGGGTGAATATTTATTTGAAGAAATAACCTTTAAATTAAGTCAAGGCGATCGCGTGGGCTTAATAGGAAAAAACGGTGCAGGTAAATCGACCATGCTGAAAATTATATCTAAAGATTTAGAGCCAGACTCTGGACAAATTTCTGCAGATAAAGATTTAAAAATAGGGTTTTTAAGACAAGATATAGATTTTGTTTTAGGACGTACTGTGTTAGAAGAAGCCTACCAAGCTTTCACAGAGATTAAAGATCTTGAAGCTAAAATGGAGTATATAAACGAACAGTTTGTAACTCGTACAGATTATGAAAGTGAATCCTACCACCAACTCATGGTCGATTTAAACGATCTACAACACCAATATGAAATTATTGGGGGTTATAATTACCAAGGGAATACAGAACGTATTTTACAAGGATTAGGATTTCAGCGTGAAGATTTTGAAAAATTAACAGATACGTTTTCCGGAGGCTGGCGAATGCGAATAGAATTAGCTAAATTATTACTTCAAAATAATGATATCTTATTACTCGATGAGCCCACTAACCACTTAGATATTGAATCTATAATATGGTTAGAAGGATTTCTTAAAAATTATCCAGGAGCAGTAGCTATTGTGTCTCACGATAAAATGTTTTTAGATAATGTTACTAACCGTACTATTGAAATATCTTTAGGTAGAATTTACGATTACCCTAAGCCGTATTCTAAATTTTTGGTATTGCGACAAGAGATTAGAGATCAGCAAATTGCATCTCAAAAAAATCAGCAAAAACAAATTGAGCAAACAGAAAAATTAATCGAAAAATTCCGTGCAAAAGCTTCTAAAGCTACCATGGCGCAATCACTAATTAAAAAATTAGATAAGATTGATCGTATAGAGGTAGATGAAGATGATAATAGTGTAATGACATTAAATTTTCCGGTATCTGTTACACCAGGGAAAGTGGTTGTAGAAGCTAACAATATTGTAAAAGAATATGGCGATAAAAAAGTGCTTCAGGGTGTAAGTTTACATGTAGAACGCGATAGCAAAATAGCATTTGTTGGTCAAAATGGACAGGGAAAATCTACTTTAGCTAAAATCATCGTAGGAGAATTAAAACATGGTGGACATTTAAAGTTAGGTCATAATGTACAAATTGGGTATTTCGCTCAAAACCAAGCCGAATATTTAGATGGTAATAAAACGGTTTTAGATACCATGATTGATGCTGCAAATGAAAAAAATAGAAGTAAGGTAAGAGATATTTTAGGGTCGTTTTTGTTTAGAGGAGAAGAAGCCGATAAATATGTACGTGTACTTTCTGGAGGTGAACGTAACCGCTTAGCCCTTGCTAAATTAATGCTACAACCATTTAATGTGTTGGTTATGGATGAGCCTACTAATCACCTCGATATTAAATCTAAAAATGTATTAAAGGAAGCCTTAAAACGTTTTGAAGGTACGCTACTTTTAGTCTCCCACGATCGAGATTTTCTTCAAAATTTAACCGATAAAGTTATTGAATTTAAAGACCATAAAATAAAAGAATATTTAGGGGATATCGATTTTTATTTAGAAGAACGAAACGTTGAAAACTTAAGAGAAGTAGAAAAACGTAATGTTATTAAAGATAAGCCTAAAGAGAAAACCAATTCTTACGAAGATCAAAAAAAATTAAAATCACTTAATAATAGATTAAGTAAAATTGAATCTCAGATAAACGAATTAGAAAAAGAAATTAAAAAATTAGACTCAGAATTAGCTATAAATTATGATGAATTAGCAGCGAAACCAGACTTCTTTGAAACCTACAATATCAAAAAAAAGAAATTAAGTAAACTAATGTCTGAATGGGAAATGGTGCAGGAAGAATTAGATGAATTTGAAAGTTAACAATTTATGTAATTGGTCGAAAAAATTTGACTTTCAACATGGATTTCTTTAACATTGTTACTAAATAGCCCCAAAACACCTTTACTAACATGAAAACAATTCGACTTACATTAATTTGTATTTTCTCATCATTCCTCTCTTTTGCAAGTATCCCTTTTACAGAGAAAAAAGCACTAGTTAATTTATATTATGCGACCGACGGTGAATATTGGAAAATCCCTTGGGATCTAAGTGCATCTGTAGAAACATGGTATGGTGTTACTATTGAAAATGGCCATGTAGTTTCCATTAATTTACATAGCAATAATTTAAGAGGCGAATTGCCAGATAGTATAAGCGAATTGAAATATTTAACAGAATTGAACTTGGCTTCAAATAAATTAGGAGGAACTTTACCTCGTTCAATAGGTGAATTAAGAGATCTTAGAAGTTTAGAATTATTTTTGAACGAGTTTGTAGGTTTTCTTCCTGTAGAAATTGGAAACTTGGATCAGCTAGAGTTTTTAAGTTTATATCACAATAAGTTTAAAGGTCCCATTCCTTCAACATTTAAAAAACTTGAAAATTTAGAAATCATTCAATTAGGAAGAAATCATTTTTCAGGATATTTTCCAGTTCAATTATGTGAATTAAAAAAACTTGAACATTTAAGTTTACACGATAATTTATTTGAAGGTGAGCTTCCAGAGGAACTAGGAGAATTATCTAATCTTGAAGAACTAATTATAACTAATAATAAGTTTACAGGATACTTACCTTTGTCTTTAAATAAGCTAAAAAAGTTAACGACCTTAATGTTAAAGAAAAATAACTTTACAAAAGAGTATTATAGCTTTACCGATTATATGCCCAAAGACTATTTAGCAATTGAATCTGGGTCTGTAATTACAGATTACTAAAAACATAGGTAACGTGTTATAGGTTTAATATACTTTACATCTACTTATTCGGTTTGTTATAACATATAACATGTTTATTTTTTTTATCTGTAACAGTCAGTAAATTAGGTTTTTAAAAAGTATTTGTAATTTTTTTACAAAAAACTCTTGCAATATCAATAAAGTGTCGTATATTTGCAGTCCGAAACAATTAGGTCAGTGGTTATGTGCTGAAAGTTAAAAGCTAAAAATAATTGTTTTGTTTAATATCGCGGGATAGAGCAGTAGGTAGCTCGTCGGGCTCATAACCCGAAGGTCACTGGTTCGAGTCCAGTTCCCGCTACTAAGTTTAGCAAGGCTTCACAGAAATGTGAAGCCTTTTTTGTTATAGATATTCACTCTAAATCATAACAAAATTATATCTCAGATTTGATTTAAAAATCATTTTTACTTTTGTACCTTGTAAATACAATCAATAAACAATAAACCAATTTAAAAATGATTAAAATAATCCAAAGTAAAACACGGTGTTTAATACTCTCTAGCGTGTTACTTATTAGTCTGTGGTCCTGTAAACAAGAATCGTCTACAAGTACTACAGTAGAGCCTAAAGAAGTTACAGAAACAGTTATGGCAGATCCGTTGCCATCATGGAATGAAGGTGATGTTAAACACTCTATAATAGCTTATGTAGAAGATGTAACAGATAGTACAAGTGCAAATTTTATTCCTGTTTTTGATCGAATTGCAACCTTTGATAACGATGGTACACTATGGTCAGAACAACCTATGTATTTTCAATTGTTTTTTGCCCTTTCTAGAATTAAAGCAATGTCTGCCGATCATCCAGAATGGAAAAATAAGCAACCATTTAAGGCTGTATTAGAAAACGATATGGAAGCTTTAATGGCTCAAGGAGAAAAAGGGTTAGTAACTATTATTATGACTACTCATGCAGATACAACCACAGATGAGTTTGAAGCTTTAGTGTCAGAATGGATTGCAACAGCGGAACACCCAATTAAAAAGAAAAAATTTAAAGAGTTAGTTTATCAACCTATGTTAGAATTGTTAGACTACTTGAGAGCTAACGATTTTAAGACATTTATTGTTTCTGGAGGTGGTATAGAATTTATGAGACCATGGACAGAAGAAGTGTATAACATACCTAAAGATCAAGTGGTAGGCAGTAGCGTACAAACAGAATACGACTATAATGATGGTAAACCATTTATAAAAAGACTAGCTAAACTTGATTTAAACGATGATAAAGAAGGAAAACCTGTTGGTATTAACAGATACATTGGTAGAAAGCCAGTATTCGCAGCAGGTAACTCAGATGGTGATTTGCAAATGTTACGCTGGGCAGATGCTAATACTTTTAAAACAATGAAATTATACGTACATCATACAGATTCCATAAGAGAATGGGCTTATGATAGAACATCTCATATTGGTAAATTTGATAAAGCATTAGATGAAGCTAATGAAAAAAAATGGACCATAGTAAGTATGAAAGACGATTGGAATGTAATATATCCTTTTGAGAAAAAATAGAACATTTAAACCATAAATTGCTTTAAACTTATGGTTAATTTTAGAGTGTTAAATTTATAGTCGGGCGAAAGCCCGACTATTTTTTTGTAATTTTTTTTATTGGATTGAGCTAAAATACTGTTCAACTTTTAAAATATGTTTCTCTTTATCTTCAAGAGGGAGCCAACTAGCTTCAAAACCATTAATGGCCAACTGCTTTAAATGTGTTGTATTAAGTTTTAAAGCTTTAGCTGTTTCATAATAATTCTCATTCATATAACCACCAAAATAAGCAGGATCATCAGAGTTTATTGTCGCCACAATACCTCGATCAAGAATTTCAACAATATTGTGATCTTCCATATTTTGAATCACTTTAAGTTCTAAATTACTCAATGGGCATAAGGTTAAAGCTGTCTTGTCTTGAATTAATTTTTGAACCAATTTATCATCATCTAAGCAGCGGTTACCATGATCTATCCTGTCAATTTTCAGGAGGTCCAAAGCTTCCCAGATGTACTCAACGGGACCTTCTTCTCCGGCGTGAGCAACTAATTTGAAACCTTGTTTTGCAGAGGCTTCAAAAACATTAATAAATTTACTAGGCGGATTGCCAACTTCAGAAGAATCTAACCCAACACCATCAATCCAATGTTTAAAAGGAAGAGCTTCTTCTAATGTCTTAAACGCATCGTCTTCACTTAAATGACGTAAATAAGACATGATAAGCTTGTAAGATATGTTTAATTCTTCTTTACCTTTTTCAAGTGCTTTTTTAATTCCGTTAATAACAACATTAAAGGGTACACCTCGTTCTGTATGTGTTTGGGGATCGAAAAAGACTTCTACATGAACCACATTTTGGCTATGTACCTTGGTAAGATAAGCCCAAGTTAAATCAAAGAAATCTTGTTCGTAAATTAACACTTTTGCACCTAAATAGTAAATGTCTAAAAACTCTTGAAGATTATTAAACTTGTAAGCCTTTTTTAAAGCATTAACGGATTCGTAATCTAAAGGAATATTGTTTCTTTTAGCTATTTCAAACATTAATTCTGGCTCAAAACTTCCTTCTAGGTGTAAATGAAGTTCTGTTTTAGGTATACCTTGTATGATGTTTTTTAATTCAGATAATTTCATAGGATATATTATTTCTGAGTTTAATATACGATTTGTAGTTATAATAGGCTTATTTTCTATGCTAATTTTAAATTTTAGAAAATGGAAACTGATAAGCAGTTATGTTCTAAATTTTTATAATGGCCTGTTAACTTATTATAACAAGTTATTAAGGACTTAGAGGTAAAAAATGTAGGCGTTTTGTAACAGGTATAGCATAAAAAAGGTGTTTCTAGATTTATAAATTATAATTACTGTATTAATAAATTAAAGTATGCACTCGTTTTTTAAAAGTCTAACACTAAGTTTATATAGATAATTAAGTGAGTTTTGCCTAAATGATGTGTTAATAGTGCGTGAGAATGGGTTTATTTATTACGAGTCAATGTATATTTGCAGGACGCTGAAAAAAACGGAATACAATTATAAATCAATACCAAATTACTTTAAAGTACCTATGAAGCATATTCTTTTTGCCCTTTTATTTACATTAACTTTATCTGCATTTTCTCAGATATTAGATCCGGTAAAGTGGTCTACTTCTGTTGAAAAAGTTTCGGATACAGAATATAAATTAATTACCACAGCTAATATTGAAACAAGTTGGCATTTATATTCTCAATATGTACCAGAAAATGGCCCGATTCCAACCACTTTTATTTATGATAATTCAGAAAATACTTTTACGTTAGAAGGTAATACTACCGAAGGTGAAGGACATACTGTATTTGATCCTGTGTTTGAAATGGATATTAAGTTTTTTGAAGGTCAAACTCAATTTGTACAATTAATTACTGTTACTTCAGAAATTAATACTATTAACGGTTTTGTTGAATATATGGTGTGTGATGACACCCAATGTATGCCACCTACAGAAGTTGAACTAGAATTTGTTTTAAACGCTAATGCCGTATTAACAGCAGATACTACTAACAAAACTAAAGAAATTTCAGAACAACAAATAGAGAAAACAGAGGAGGCAGCTTCAAATAAGGGGTTATGGTCTATTTTCTTTGTTGCTTTCTTATCGGGTTTTGCAGCGTTATTAACGCCATGCGTATTTCCTATGATTCCTATGACGGTGAGCTTTTTTACCAAACAAAGTAAAAGTAAAGCAGCCGGAATTAGAAACGCTATTATTTACGGAATAAGTATTATTGTAATTTATGTGTTGTTAGGTACCGCGGTTACGGGAATCTTTGGTGCTAGTGCTTTAAACGCATTGGCTACCAACGTATGGTTTAACGTTATTTTCTTTGTATTACTTGTGGTGTTTGCTATATCGTTTTTAGGCGCTTTCGAAATTGTTTTACCAAATTCTTGGGCAAATAAAGTTGACTCTCAAGCCGATCGTGGTGGGTTAATAGGCATTTTCTTTATGGCGTTAGCATTAGCCATAGTCTCATTTTCTTGTACGGGGCCTATTGTTGGAACGCTTTTAGTCGAATCTGCTTCAAAAGGAGGTGCAGCCCCAATTATTGGAATGTTTGGCTTTTCTTTAGCGATAGCTCTGCCTTTTGCTTTATTTGCAGCATTTCCGGGTTGGTTAAACTCTTTGCCAAAATCTGGAGGCTGGCTAAATACGGTAAAAGTTGTTTTAGGTTTTTTAGAATTGGCTTTAGCTTTTAAATTTCTGTCACAAGCAGATTTAGTATTGCAATTACATATTTTAGAACGTGAGGTGTTTATTGCTATTTGGATCGCTATTTTTGGAGCTTTAGCATTTTATTTGTTTGGAAAGATACAATTACCTCACGATTCGCCTTTACCTCATATTTCTGTTGGACGATTAAGTTTAGGACTTATTGTGTTGTCTTTTACAATTTATATGATACCTGGACTTTGGGGAGCACCGTTAAATATAATTAGTGCGTTCCCTCCACCGTTAGAATATAGTGAATCACCTTATGGAGTTGGATACTCTAAACTTGGAGGAAATGCTCTAAGTGCAGCAACACAAACCGATTTGCCAGATGGCGCTCATTTGTTAGCACCTCATGATATTTTGGCTTTTAATGATTACGATAAAGGTGTGGCTTATGCTAAACAAGTAGGTAAACCCATAATGTTAGATTTTACAGGATGGGCTTGTGTGAATTGTAGAAAGATGGAACAAAATGTTTGGCCAGAACCAGGAGTTTTAAACATTTTAAAAAACGATGTGGTTTTAATTTCTTTATATGTAGATGATAAACGTCCGTTGGAAGATGATGAAGTTGTAGCCTCTCAATTAAAACCAGGAAAGACATTAAAATACATTGGACAAAAATGGAGTGAGATGCAAACTATAAGATATAAAGCTAATTCACAACCATTTTATGTTATTATCGATCATGAAGAGGAGCAATTGGTAGAACCTGTTGCATATCTACCAGATGCAAAACTTTATCAAGATTGGTTAGAAAAAGGAGTTCAGAATTTCAAAAAATAGAATTTCTTATAGAGTTTATTTAAAGAAAGAAAGCCTTCATTATTTATTATAATGGAGGCTTTTTTTTTAGGTTTAAATTAAAGTTTTAATATCCGATCTAGTTCAGATTTAGACACGGATAATAAACCAGATTTTGGTAAACGTTTTGTCATTATTCTCCAGTTGTTATCTTTTTCAAAAATAGCCTTAAAAATAGGTAAAGCATCACGTAATTGCCCTGAATTTGCCATGGCAATCGCGGTCCAATATTTCATTTCTAAATTTTCCGGAAACATATTTTGTGCTGTACCATAAGCTTCCATAGCTTTTTTCATATCTCCATGTTCTACAGCAAGGTCGCCTTCGTTCATAAAATTATAAGCATTATGCACTTTAAGTAATCGCTCCAATTCTACTAAAGGAGCTTCACTATCTTCTACATTTAATTCAACTAATTTGTCTTGCCAAGCTTGGGCTGTTAATTCTGGACCAACAACAATTAATGCAGCCGATTGTCTCCCGCGTATATCACCACCAGCATCTTGTGCTGCTTGCAAAACTTTTACAATACGTTCTGCTAAAGGCAAATTGCTATTGGTTTTAAAAGCCTGTTCCATAGCAGGTACGACTTTGTCATTTAACATCATATTGGCTTGAACAGAAAAATTATCGCCTATAATTTGATGTGCAGATTCTACACAATTTGCACCTGTAAATGCATCTACATTGCCGTTAACATCTAACATCGCTACTTGTCTAAAATCTCGACCTTCATCTTTTTCAACAAGTGTTTTTAAAGCAGCTGTGGCAGAAGTTCCGTGTTCCATCAGTTCTATTCCGTTAGGTCCATAAGCAGGATTTACAAAAGATTGCGTGGCTACAACACCAACCCCAGATTTACCCCAAGCGACTATGCTTCCTACATTAAACCAGTGACTTTGTACGCCAACGGCCATTTCGCCTGTTTTAACATCTCTGGCAACAATAGAGAAAGTATGTGCGAATTGATCTTTATAAACTTGTGCATTAGTAAATTGAGTAAAGCATAATACGGCAATTATAAATACAGTTTTAACGGTGTTTGTGTTCATAGTATTAAAAGTGAATTGATTTTAGAGTATTAATAATCCATTAAATTAGAATATTTAAATGTATAACCTATTGCCGATATAAGTTTTTCTGGACTTACAATCTTATATACGTTATCAGAATCTGGATCTAAAACAGGGTGTAATCGACCAACTTTAGCCATTTCTTTAGTATAAAAAGCAGCACGTTTTGGATGCGAATTTGCACAAGCATTAAATGTTTCGTTCCAAATATCTTTTTCAATAATAGAGATTAAAATACCAATACAATCGTCTTGATGAATCAGGTTAATATAACCTTCCGGATTAGGAATTATGTTATGAGCGCGTATAAAATTACCAGGCTTTCTTTGGTAGCCAAATAAGCCTCCAAAACGTATTACTGTAGTTTTAAAAGTGTTATTTTGTGTAAATAAAGATTCAATAGCTACTAAAGGGCTTTGATTAGTTTCGCTAGTTTCCGTAACTTCTGTATTAGAATTTGGATATACAGAAGTAGAGCTTATAAATATTACTTTTTTAATTGTAGAAGTCTCAATTTGTTTTATAAATTGTTGAAAAGCATCTCTGTTTTTAGATGTAATCAATAGTATTAGAATGTCTGAGTTTAAAAAATCAGTCGGTATTGATTTAGACTCAATGTTTACAATATATGGTACTATGCCTGCTGCTTTTAGAATAGGTAATTTATTTGTCTGAGTTGTAGAGCCTTTAACATTAAAGTTCTTGTTTATTAATGTTGTTGCTAAAGGTAAGCCTAGCCAACCACATCCTAAAATACTAATAGTTTGCATATAAATGGTTTGAAATATTATGTGTAATTAAAAATATATAGTGATACCAATGTAAATTCCGTAATTTTTTAATGTTATTTTAATTTTTTGCTTTTAATTAGTGGTAAATTATAAGTTTTTGATAATTAGAGAATTTATGCATATTAAAAACTTATAAACATATAGAATAACAGTTAACAAATTAAAATAAATGGAACAAACTACACTAACAATTAAAGACAATTCTGCAAACCCAGGGCCTTTAGGGCTTCTAGCGTTTGGAATGACAACGGTATTATTAAATCTTCATAATGCAGGGTTTTATGATATGAATTCTATGATTCTGGCTATGGGTATATTTTATGGTGGTACTGCACAAATTATAGCAGGTATATTAGAATCAAAAAAGAATAACAGTTTTGGAATGACGGCATTTATCTCTTATGGATTTTTCTGGCTAAGTCTTGTGGGTATTATTTTAATGCCTAAGATGGGAATTTTCGAAGGGCCAACTGTTGGGGCAATGGTTGCCTATCTTATAATGTGGGGCATTTTTACTTCGTTGTTTTTTATTGGTACATTAAAAATAAATAAAGCGTTACAATTTGTTTTTGGGAGTCTGGCACTCTTATTTTTCTTATTAGCTTTAAGCGATTATACAGAAAATACCACTCTTAAAACAATTACAGGTATAGAAGGAATTATTTGTGGAGCTTCAGCTATATATGCAGGTGTGGGGACTTTACTTAATGAAGTTTATGGGCGTGTTGTTATGCCTTTAGGGCCTGTAAATCAGTAGTTATTTTTTTTATGGATCACACTGTTTAATCATTTGTTAGCCAAATAAAATTGTACTTTTAGACAGAGTAGATTACATTTGATTAGAAATTAACTAACCAACCAATAATGCATTATGAAATGGCAAGGAAGAAGACAAAGCTCTAACGTAGACGATCGAAGAGGACAAAGCGGACCAAGTACAGGAGGAGGTTTTGGAGGGATCAGTCCCATGTTATTAATTCCTTTAGTGAAAATGTTATTCTCTAAAAAGGGATTAATAGTTGTAGGGATTGTGGTAGCGTTTTCTGTAGTTACCGGCTATAATCCATTAAATTTAGTAAGTGGTGTTTTAGGTGGTGGACAAATACAAACTGAAAGTTCAAATTATCAAGCCACTGCTAAAGATGAAGAATTAGCAGAATTTAGTAAGACTATTTTGGCGAGTACTGAAGACGTTTGGAATAAATTACTCACTAATTATCGCGAACCTACTTTAGTTTTATTTACAGGCTCTGTAAATTCTGCATGTGGTGCCGCATCAAGTTCTACGGGACCTTTTTACTGTCCAGGAGATGAACAATTGTATTTAGATCTTAGTTTCTTTGATGATATGGAACGCCAAATGAATGCTCCTGGAGATTTCGCTCAAGCTTATGTTATCGCGCATGAAGTAGGGCATCATATTCAAAAAATTACGGGAATTTCTGATAAAATGCAACAATTAAGAGGGCAGTTAAGTGAAGTTGAATATAATAAGTTCTCTGTTCGCGTCGAGCTGCAAGCAGATTTTTTAGCCGGAGTTTGGGCACATCATTCACAAGCTATGACGCAAATGATGGAAAGTGGTGATTTAGAAGAAGCTCTGAACGCTGCAAACGCGATAGGCGACGACCGTTTGCAAAAACAAGCTACCGGTCGTGTGGTACCAGACTCATTTACTCACGGGACATCGGCACAACGTATGCGTTGGTTTAAAAAAGGATTTGAAACTGGAGATATTTCTCAAGGTGATACCTTTAATGCTAATCCACTTTAAAATAAATCCATAGCTATATAAATTGTATAACAAATGAATAAAGAAACCATAGATAAAACAAACTTATCAAGATACATACTTACTAGATTAAGAGCAGAACAGTCATCTTTAAAACATCAGTATGAAGCTTCAAAAGAAGGCATAGGTTTTTTTTATTTAGATGATGTTTTGCCTGATTATATGGTGGAAGCATTACATAGTCACTTTCCATCTCATGAAGAAATGGTACTAAAGAAGAGCTTAAGGGAAAATAAACATGTAGCTGCTCAAATGGATAAATATCATCCTATTTTAGAAGATGCTATTTATGCGTTTCAAGATCCATCTATAGTGAAACTTATTAGTGATATATGCGGAATTAACGATTTATACCCAGATGAAAACCTATATGCAGGAGGACTTTCAGCCATGAAAAAAGGGCAGTTTTTAAATCCGCATTTAGATAATTCTCATGATAAAGACCGCAACAGATGGCGTGTTCTAAATATATTATATTATGTGTCTCCAAATTGGAAAGATGAAAATGGCGGACATTTAGAACTTTGGCCAAATGGTCTAGAATCTCATCAAACAGTAGTGCACTCTAAATGTAATAGACTTGTTGTTATGGCAACACATAAAACATCGTGGCATTCTGTAAGTCCGGTTATTGCAAATGCTTCAAGACAATGCATTTCTAATTATTACTTTTCTAACAGTCCATTACAACACACAGATACGTTTCATGTAACTACATTTAGAGGACGACCAGAACAATTAATTACAAATCAAGTATTAAAGTTGGATTCGTTTTTAAGAATGAATATTAGAAAAATATTTAAAAAAGGTATTGTTGAAAATCCGCATGTCTATAAGAAAGACAATAATACAAATTCATAAGTTTTAACGGTTCCGTTTTAGAGCGATTAATCCAAAAAGTGGACCTATTGCTAATGCCATGTAAATAAAAATGGGATTAGAAATGGTTTGTAAAAAACCAAGAGTTTGAATGCTAACTATAGTTATGGCATATCCTATACAGTTAACAATAGTAAGAGCGCTTCCTTTAGTATGAGACGCTGTGTTGTATGCCACTAATGTTGAAAATAATGGAGAATCGGCAACAACAAACATACCCCAGAATATCATATAACAAATAAAAATTGCACTTGAATTTGTGTAAAAACTTAACGGAGACAATAAGCAGAAAAGCATAGACACAAATAGAATAAAAGATGCTGATGGTTTTACGCCTTTAATTGAAGATATCCAACCACTAATAATACAGCCTAAACCACCCATGCCAATTATAATAAAAGAGTATAGTGCAATATTTAATGAGGCTTGAGGGTGCAAGTTGTTGTATGTTTTAATCATAATTGGGGTAAATGCCCAAAAGGCGTAGAGTTCCCACATATGTCCAAAATAGCCGTAAGCAGCAGCTCTTAAATTTGGGTTTTTAAAAAGTGTGGTAAATACAGAAAAATCAACGGTTGTACTTGCTGCTCTAAAAGGACCATCCGGAACAAGGCCAAAAATGATAAGTCCACCAAATACAGAAAGTATAGATGTTGCATAGATCACTGTTTCCCACGGTAAATGCTCTGTAATATTACTTAATAAGTGCGGAAATGCAGTGCCTAAAACTAATGCCCCAACTAAAAAACCAAGAGCTTTACCTAAGCCCTTATTATAATAATCTGCAGCTATTTTCATACCAACAGGATAAATGCCAGCAAGAAAAAAACCGGTAAAAAACCGTAAAATAAGTAGATATGAAAGCGACTGCCCTTTTATTACAATTCCAAGATTAAATATAGCGGCCAATAGGGCGCTCACCATAAATACTTTAGAAGGGGCATACCTGTCTGCAATAGTAAACAATGCAAACACAAAAGTCCCGATAATAAACCCAAATTGAACAGCAGATGTAAGAAAACTTAATACTGAAGGATGTAATTGATAGACTTTTATAATGTCGTCCATCACGCCATTTCCAGCAAACCAAAGCGACGTGCAACAAAATTGAGAGATTATAATTAGCGATAGAATCTTTTTCGGAATCTGTTGGGTTGCGGCGTGTTGTATATTCGTCATTTACATGTTTGTCTAATCGGTTGGTGTTATAACAGTTCCGTAAGAGCCAGCCTCCGAACGTTCTAACTGAAAAATGAAATCAGGTTTTAGCTCTGCTTCTGTTTTGTGAGACACATAAATTATGGCAGTATTACTGTCTTTAGAAATTTTTTGAACCAAATTAATAAACATACTCGCACCTTTATCATCTAAACCAACAGTGGGTTCATCTAGAATGAGTAATGGCGGATGTTTAATCATGGCTCTACAAATTAAAATTAATCGTTTATTGGTTTCAGATAAGTTGTAATAGGTTGTGTTTGTAATGGTGTTTAATCCTATAAGCTGCAACCATTCTTTAGCTAAAAGGAGTTCTAAATCTGTTGGTGTTTTATACAAACCTATACTATCTTTTAGACCTGAAATTACCATATTTAAAGCGGAATGCTGTCCGTTAAATAAATGCATCATACTAGGCGTAAAATACCCAATATTTTGTTTTATGTCCCAAACAGTTTCTCCTGTGCCTCTCTTTTTTCCAAATAAAATTACATCTTGGCCATATGCTTTAGGATTGTCTCCAATCATCATAGTCACTAAGGTTGATTTTCCCGTGCCGTTTTCACCCTTTAGTTCCCAAAAATCCCCTTGCTTTATCGTCCAGCTAATATTATTTAAAATGGGTTTGTCGTTATAAGAGACTTTTACTTTCTTTAATTCTATTAATTTGTGTGGTAAATGCTTTTTAGCTTCAGGTAAAGGTTTAGGTAAAGCTTGGGTGAGATTTAATGCAGTATGATATGATTCTGAGTTTAAAAAGTCTGAAATAGGTTGCAAATGGCATTGATTATCTTCTAGTTTCAGAATATATTGCACATAGGGCATAATGTCGCTAGTTCGACTAAAAAACTGAATGATTGGGATGTGTTTTGAAAGTGTGGTTAATCGTTTTTGTAAACGCGCCACATTTTTGACATCTAAAGAATCAAACGGATTGACAATCACTAAAAACTCAGGGTCATTCTTTAGTAAATAATCAAATAATAAAATTCTGCGCTCTCCACTAGAAAGCGATAAAAGTTTACGTTTAGAATCTTTCGTTAACGTATAGTCGTCGTGTAATAATTCAGCTTGAACAAACTTTTCTAAAGTGGTATTTGATAAGAATGTCGCTGTTTTAGCTTTAAACCCAGATAATAGCGGGTGTTCAGAGTCTTGAATGTGTTGTATAGTTAATTCGGGTGTATGTGTTTTAAAATAATGAATTGCAAGGTGTATGTGTTTCATATTACTTGCTTATTTCTGTTTCAAACCCGTCTATACTTTTGGTGTTTTTATCTAACCAGTATTGCTCTATACCATCTTGCCCTTTTTGGTTTGCCCAATCGTTTAATAATGTTCGTTCCGATTTGTAATCCATAAATGGAACTCCAAAACCGCAAGAGGTTTGCACTAAATCGACATCCATTTCAATAATTTGTCTAGAACCAATAGCATCTGGAAACAAGCTGCTATACTGCTGAAATTCTTCATCTCTAGGGTGGAAAATACAAGCAGAACCATAAAGTCTTAAAATAAGCGGCTTGCCTTCAAAAGCACAAAACATAATAGTCATACGGTTATGTTGTAAAAGGTGTGCTGCCGTTTCATTACCACTTCCGGTTAAATTTAGCCACACAATTTTATTTTTGTTAATCACTCTAAAACTATCTGTTCCTTTAGGCGAGACATTAACACGGCCTTCGTTAGCCGCTGTACCAACAAAAAAGAGATGTTGTTGTTTTATAAATGCTTCTATGCGAGGTGCAATATGATCTGTTTTTTTACCCATAATATCTGTTTTTAAGAAAGAAAGGTATAAAAATAAAAACATCTACTTTTTAACTTACTAAGCATAAGTTAAAAAGTAGATGTTTTTTTATATAAAAAATTAAATTTATAGTTTTGTTTCTGGTGATAAAAACTTGTAAACTACGCCAGCAATAATAGCACCTACAATTGGCGCAACCCAAAATAACCATAATTGACTAAGCGCCCAATCGCCTACAAATATGGCCTGACTAGTACTTCTTGCAGGATTTACAGATGTGTTTGTTACCGGAATACTTATTAAATGTATAAGTGTTAACCCTAAACCTATAGCTAATCCACCAAATCCTGCCGAAGCTTTAGAATGTGTTGCGCCTAGAATAATTATTAAAAACATAAAGGTCATAACAACTTCGGTCACCAAAGCAGACATCATGTTGTAACCATCTGGAGAATGTTCTCCGTAACCGTTGGCAGCGAAACCGCCTAATTCAAATCCTGCTTTTCCAGAAGCAATGGCGTATAATATTCCTGCGCCTAAAATACCACCAAGTACTTGTGCAATAATGTATGGTACGACGTCTTTTTTATCAAAGCGTCCACCTACAGTGAGTCCGATAGTTACTGCTGGGTTTAAATGACAGCCTGAAATGTGTCCTATGGCATAGGCCATTGTTAATACAGTTAGACCAAACGCCATAGAAACGCCTACAAATCCAATACCTAATTCTGGGTATCCTGCAGCCAATACTGCGCTCCCACAACCGCCTAATACAAGCCACATGGTGCCTATAAATTCTGCTACTAATTTTTTCATAAAGTTGGTTTTATTGATTAGTTGTTAATAAATGATGATGTTTAAAGGTTTAAGTAATGTCACCATTTAATTTTAACGCAATAAATATCCGAAAACTTTATAAATAATTTAAGAAAAATTTAAGATTTGAATGTCTTAATGCTTAAGACTTAGTGTGTTCCACCCAAATTAAGTCACTAGTATTATATCCAATATCTTTTGCTTTTTGTAAAAATTCTTCTTTTACAGTTTCTGGAATTGTAGGTTTTCGTGATAAAATCCATAAATAATCTAAATTTTTACCAGCTACCAAGGCGTATTTATAATCATCGGCCAAAGCAATAACATTATAACCAGAATAAAATGGACCAAAAAACGAGACTTTAAGTTTTGCGATGTTGTCGCTATCTAAAAATTTTGCTTTTCCCTCAACTTCCGTCCACTCTTGTTTTACATAATTATAACCTCGATTTACCACTTTAATAGTGTTGTTGTCTGGATTTATAGAATAATTAGCCGTAGTATTATTTAGGTCTTTTTCAAATTTAAAATCTAATCGTGCGATTTCATACCACTTTCCTAAGTATTTTTCTTTGTTAAAAGGGCTAACAGCTTCTGCGTTTTTAGGAATTGTTGCGCAAGATGTAAATACAATTCCGGTTACTAAAATGAGTAGAGCAGGTATAATATATTTTGTATGTTTCATTATATGATATTTAAAATATTGAACATGTATTTATGAACTGTAATTTTATTAATTGTAAGGCAATAATGAGGATGGTATTACATGTTTTTTTGATTGAAATGAATACACTAGAGTTGACAAAATACTTTAGATTTTATAGTGAGTGATATAAGTATAATTGTATTTAAGCTTGCTTCTTTTTAAGAAAAGGTCCAGTTAATAATAAACCAATACCACTTCCAAAGGCAATACCTTTAAAGAAATCGAATGCATCATTTTGAAGACAATAATGTAAGAAGATTCCTGTGCTGATACTTAATATGCCTAGAATAAAAGTTATTTTCGTTTTCATGTATTTACTATTTAAAAAAAAAGTAAGTTAAAATTTTTTTTGAAACAGTATGAGGTTAAATGGTCATTGAAAACAGTTTAGTTTCCGGTTTACTTTCATGCAGTTTTAAATCGAAGGCCATACAAATATTTCTAATAAACAGACGTCCTTCTTCTTTTACCACTAAATGGTTTTCATAAATATCTAGAATACCATCATCTTCCATCTCTTTTAAATGCGATAAAATTTCAGGTAATGCTTGTAATTGCATATTTGGGTTTTTCCATGACGTTTCAAGATTACACATAATATTAAGGATGTGTTGTCTCACTATTAAATCTTGTGCTGTCAGTAAGTGGCCTTTAATAATAGGTAATTCATTAGCTTCTAAGCGTGCATAATAAGCGTCTATTGTTTTCTCGTTTTGAGCAAAACTGTACCAGGAGTCACTAATAGACGATACACCTAAACCAAGCATGAGTTTTGTTTTTCCAGACGTATAGCCCATAAAATTACGGTGTAGACTTTTATTTTTCATAGCGAGATACATGCTATCTGTAGGTAATGCAAAATGATCCATACCAATTTCTACATAACCAGCCTCAAAAAAGAGTTGTTTCCCTAATTCGTATAGCGCACGTTTTTCGTTATCCTGTGGTAAATCTGAGTCTTTAAATCCGCGTTGTCCGTTTCCTTTAATCCAAGGTACATGTGCATAACTGTAGTAGGCGATACGGTCGGGTTTTAATTCGACTGTCTTTTTAATGGTTTCTCGTATACTAGATTCGGTCTGAAAAGGCAATCCAAAAATTAAATCGTGACTAACAGAGTCGTAACCAATGGCACGAGAATCTTTGGTTACTCGTTTTACGTCATCAAAAGATTGTATACGGTGAATGGCTTTTTGTACTTTAGGGTCGTAATCTTGAATTCCAAAACTGTTACGTGTAAATCCTAAATCGAATAAAACTTGAAGTTGTTCTGTAGAGGTGAAATTAGGATGGCCTTCGTAACTAAATTCAAAGTCTTCTGCTTTATTCGCGGTTTTAAAAATTCCACGTATAAGTTTTGATAAATTTTCAGAAGAAAAAAAAGTTGGAGTGCCACCTCCTAAATGTATTTCTTTAATGTTTGGCGTCTCTTCAAGAATATTACAGTACATAGACCATTCTTTTAAAACCATATCTATGTAAGGTTCTTCAACGCTATGTTGCTTGGTAATGCGCTTATTACAGGCACAAAAGGTGCATAAACTTTCGCAAAAAGGAAGGTGTATATATAGACTTATTCCTTCTGTAGTATTAGATTCTCTAAAAGCAGTTTTAATTGTAGTACTCCAATCTTCTAAAGAAACACCATGTTTGTCCCAATATGGTACAGTTGGGTAGCTAGTATAGCGAGGTCCTGGAATGTTATATTTTTGAATTAAATGATGCATTATGTATAAATTTTAACCGAAGAACAGATGCTGTTCTGTAGCAGATAAAAGTTTTGCAAAAATACAATTTATTTAGCTGTTGTTTAAGTCTTTTATAAATATTGTACTGTATAAATAATACATAAATGTTTGTTTTTAAATTCTGAAAGATGTAAGATTTGAGTTTAAAACAAACTAATAATTAGGTAGTTAAGGAAGGTGTTTTTAGGGCTAATTTAGTAAGTATTCTTAAAATGATGCTATTCGTAAAAAATTAAACGTACTTTTGCAACTTCATAAAGAATGATATCAATAAAAATAGGATATCATTTTCTTCAATACTAATGTATGTCATTTAATTCACTAGGCCTATCTGAAGCCTTATTGAAAGCAATCAATAAAAAAGGATACGACACGCCATCTCCAATACAAGAAAAAGCAATTCCACCCATATTAGAAGGGAAGGATGTATTGGCATCGGCACAAACAGGTACAGGTAAAACCGCGGGTTTTACGTTACCATTATTACAAATTTTAAGCGAAGGTGTAACCAAAAGACACCGTCCTGTGAGAGCTTTAATACTTACGCCAACACGAGAGTTGGCGGCACAAATTTTTGAAAATGTTAAAGAATATAGCGAATTTTTAGATTTAAGATCGGCTGTAATTTTTGGAGGCGTAAATCAACGTCCGCAAGCTGCACAGCTTAAACGCGGTGTAGATGTTTTAGTAGCAACGCCAGGACGTTTGTTAGATTTATGCAATCAAAATATATTATCGTTATCTAGTGTAGAAATTTTTGTTTTAGACGAAGCAGACCGTATGTTAGACATGGGGTTTGTAAGAGATATAGAACGTATAATAAAGTTAATCCCTAAAAAGCGTCAGAATTTAATGTTTTCTGCTACGTTTTCTAAAGAGATTAAAAAATTAGCAAACGGTATTTTAACCTATCCTGTTGCTGTAGAAGCAACTCCAGAAAACACTACTGTTGAGGTTATTCAGCAAAAAGTGTTTCGGGTTGCGAAAGGCAAAAAAACAGGTTTGGTCATAAAATTAATTTCTGAAGGAAACTGGCAACAAGTTTTAGTATTTACAAGAACAAAACATGGCGCAAACAACCTGACTAAAAAATTAATTTCTTCTGGTATTACTGCAGCAGCAATACACGGAAATAAAAGTCAAGGAGCAAGAACAAAAGCTTTAACGGGTTTTAAAGATGGTACTATTCGTGTAATGGTTGCTACAGATATAGCCGCAAGAGGATTAGATATCCCATTGTTACCACATGTTATAAATTACGAAATACCTAATATTTCTGAAGATTATGTACACCGCATTGGTAGAACGGGTAGAGCAGGAGCAAGCGGAGAAGCGATATCTTTAGTGAGTGCAGACGAAACGACTTTTTTGAAGGATATTCAAAAATTAATAGGTATGACTTTACCTGTAGAAATTATTGAAGGTTTTGAGCCAGATCCAAATGCTTCTACAGCTCCAATTAAGCAAGGACAAGGGCGATCTAGATCTAACCGAAATTCTAAAGGATCGGGAGCTAGACCTAAATCAGGAAATAGAAACTCTAATAAAAGTAACGCCTCTGGTTCAGGTAATAAATCGCGTGCTAGAAGATCTTAAATTATGAGTAGTCAGCCAAATAATCCATTACATGGTGTGAAACTTGAACAGATGTTAATAGATCTGGAAGCGCATTACGGTTGGGAGTATATGGGGTATACTATTAATATTAAATGTTTTACTCAAGATCCATCTATTAAATCGAGCTTGAAATTTTTACGTCGTACACCTTGGGCACGAACTAAAGTAGAACAGATGTATTTAAAGATGATATCTAAAAAGAATTAGTATTTTTACAAATAATCAATTCAAACCAATAATTATGAAAAAATCAGTATTAGTATTGGCATTAGCCTTAAGTGTTACAACGTTTTATAGCTGTGATTCAACAAAAGCAGCATCAACTTCATCAGACGCATCAACATCAATGTCTGACATGGGAGTAGATCAAATGAAATCTTATCTTATGAATAGCCCAGAAGCTCAAGCAAAAGTGAAGGATGCTATTGTTTCAGATCCAGATTCTACATTAAGTACTCAAGTTACTGACTATTTAACTACGAGTTCAGATACTAAATCTCAAATTACCGATTACTTATCAGGTTCTGGTACCAAAGCAAAAATATTAGAATATGCTATGAATAACCCAGAGTTAACAAGTAAAGTGATGAGTTATATTACTAGTAATCCAGATCTTTTAAAACAAGCTATGAGTTTAATAGGGATGTAATCTTACAGAAAATTATATTTTAAAAGCGATTAAGGCATAGTCTTAGTCGCTTTTTTTATTTAAATTAGAGAGAAAGCAAAGTATTCTGTAAGTAAAAGCGAAATAAATAAACCAAGGTTGTAACTTTGCAAACACTAAAATGGAGTAACAAATGAATCATAAAGCCGGTTTTGTAAATATTATAGGAAACCCTAACGTTGGGAAATCTACATTAATGAATGCGTTTGTAGGTGAGAAATTATCTATTATTACCTCTAAAGCACAAACGACACGTCATCGTATTTTAGGAATTGTAAATGGCGACGATTTTCAGGTTATTCTCTCTGATACTCCCGGAATTATAAAACCAGCTTACGAGTTGCAATCGTCTATGATGGATTTCGTGAAATCGGCTTTTGAGGATGCCGATGTACTCGTTTACATGGTTGAAATTGGTGAAACCGAGCTAAAAGACGAAGCCTTTTTTAATAAAATTACAAGTGCAAATATTCCTGTTTTATTGCTTTTAAATAAAATTGACAAATCCGATCAAGAGCAACTCGAAACCCAAGTTGGATTATGGAGTAGTAAAGTACCCAATGCAGAAATTTTTCCAATTTCAGCTTTAGAAGGATTTAATGTGTCTGAAGTTTTTAATCGTATTATTGAATTGCTTCCAGATTCACCACCATTTTATCCAAAAGATCAGTTAACAGATAAACCAGAGCGTTTTTTTATAAACGAAACCATTCGCGAAAAAATATTACTTCATTATAAAAAAGAAATCCCATATGCCGTAGAAGTCGATACGGAAGAGTTTTTTGAAGAAGACCAGATTATTCGTGTACGTTCTGTAATTATGGTAGAACGCGAGACTCAAAAAGGAATTATTATTGGACATAAAGGTGCGGCTTTAAAACGTGTTGGTGTAGAGGCACGGAAAGATTTAGAAAAATTCTTCGGAAAACAAATTCATCTTGAATTATACGTAAAAGTCAATAAAAATTGGCGTTCAAATGCCAGTCAATTACGTCGTTTTGGGTATAATCAAAAGTAAAAAATTATAAATTTAGGCTAGTTGTCATAAAACGGTGTAATAATAACATGTCGTTTTTACCTTTAGCTCTGCCAGCTCTACCAATAAAATAGAATATAAACCAAAGTGCAATCATGCTTATACAAACTGTAAGTTGTATACTGTAACTTTGGTCTAAAACCCAATTGGAATAACCCCAAATTCCAAATCCAATAAAGAGCATTGCTACTATAAAATGTAAAAACATAAAAAGTGTCCACACGGTTGGATTTGGGCCGAAAAGTCCATGTATACTACAAGTATCCTTTTCTAGAGCATTAACTTCTAGATGCAATTGTGGCGACCAAAAGTGCTGTTTAGGTTTGGGAATACGTATAAAAACATGATCGTCTACACAAGACACAATATAATGTGTTTGCGTGTCTTTTAATGCTTCAAAAATGGCTAACACAGTTTGGTGTGCTCTCGGTATATTTAATTTAAACCTGGGTCTTAGTACTATTTCATTGTCTAAATTCATAGTTTTTCATTCATATTAAATAGAATGCTTTAAAATACAGTTTTTTCTTAAAAATCTAAACACTACCTTTGCAGACAATTAAAAGTGTATGAGTAATATAGTAGCCATAGTAGGAAGACCAAATGTTGGAAAGTCAACATTTTTCAATCGTTTAATTCAACGTAGAGAAGCCATAGTAGATGCCGTAAGTGGTGTTACTCGCGACAGACATTACGGTAAAAGCGATTGGAACGGAAAAGAGTTTTCTCTAATCGATACAGGAGGATATGTAAAAGGAAGTGATGATGTGTTTGAAGCTGAAATCGATAAACAAGTGGAGTTAGCTATTGAAGAAGCTGATGCTATTATCTTTATGGTAGATGTGGAAAGCGGCGTTACCGGAATGGATGAAGATGTTGCTAAGTTATTACGTAAAGTTACCAAGCCTGTTTTTTTAGTAGTCAATAAAGTAGATAACGGGAAACGTGCCGAAGATGCTGTAGAATTTTATGCGTTAGGTTTAGGTGAATATTTTACTATTGCTAGTATTAATGGTAGTGGAACAGGAGACTTATTAGATGCTCTTGTGGAAGCTTTACCAGAACAAGAAGAAGAAGAGGAAGAAGAAACTTTACCTCGTTTTGCAGTCGTTGGGCGTCCTAATGCAGGAAAATCTTCTTTTATTAATGCCTTAATAGGTCAGGAGCGTTACATTGTTACTGATATAGCAGGAACTACACGCGATTCTATTGATACGAGATATAATCGTTTTGGATTTGAGTTTAATTTAGTCGATACGGCTGGAATTCGTCGTAAGTCTAAAGTAAAAGAAGATTTAGAATTTTATTCTGTAATGCGTAGTGTTCGTGCTATAGAACATAGCGATGTCTGTATTATAGTTTTAGATGCAACACGTGGATTTGATGGACAAGTACAAAATATATTCTGGCTTGCAGAGCGTAACAGAAAAGGAATAGTAGTACTTGTAAATAAGTGGGATTTGGTTGAAAAGGAAACCAATTCGGCTAAAGAATACGAAAGACAAATTCGTAAAGAGATGGAACCTTTTACTGATGTACCAATTGTATTTATTTCGGTTTTAAACAAACAACGTATATATAAAGCAATTGAAACGGCTGTAGAAGTTTATAAAAACAGATCTAAGAAAATTAAAACAAGTGTTTTAAACGAAGTGATGTTACCAATTATAGAAAATTATCCGCCACCAGCATATAAAGCAAAATATGTAAAAATTAAATTTATTACACAGTTGCCAACACCGCAACCTCAATTTGCTTTTTTCTGTAATTTACCACAGTATGTTAAAGATTCGTATAAACGATTTTTAGAAAATAAACTGCGCGAACATTTTGATTTTAATGGAGTACCCGTAAGTGTGTACATGCGTAAAAAATAATAAAAAATTAATTTAATTTTTACCACCCATTCTTTAAGCAAGAATGGGTTTTTTTATAATTTTTTTTAAATATGATAAATAAAATATATATTATTTTAAACCTTTTAAGATTTACAAAGTCCAAGTAATTAGAGATCTAGTGTGTTAAAACATTTGGGTTTAATTACAAGCAAACTTTTTATGATACATCTTTTTATTTTTAAAAATTATAATTGATTTAGATTTAAATCAATTGGTAAACTTTAATAATGTAGTGCGATATACATGTAAAGGTCAATTTGTGTCTCCATTTTTAGATGTGATTTTTGAAACTCCTAATGTTGTTGAGGTTGAAACACGTTACTCTTCTCAGTTTAGAAATTGGACTTATAGTATAAATTCGTTTGATGATACTCAATTTACCATTCATAATTTAAGAATTAATACAGCAACATATTTTCCTAAAAATATCGAGAGGAGTAATAATGTCAACAATAATTCTAACATCTCTGATGGTTTTCAAAAAGTTATGGTTTTCGAATGGTACGACATTGTATTCTATCTTAAAAGATACTGGATACATTACGTTAAAGATTTACGATGTTTTAAATCAAAACATTAATGCTCGCCATATTGTTAGTCAGGATTTGTATTTAGAATAGCGAAAGTAATGTCTTGTATTAATACTTTTTAATAGGTTTCAGTTGGAAATTTAATAGTTTAGGAATTTAATATTTAAGCATTAGCGCTATTGTTTTCAATCACTAAACGTGTTCTTGGTAAACTATCAGGATAATTTTTTTGAATGTACTCTATCATTTTTTCTCGAATGTACACTCTTAAATCCCATGCCATAGGCGAATTTTTTGCACTAACTAAAATTCTAGACTCTACAGTGGTTTCTTTAGATTCTGTGACTTGTAGCACATTTACTTTTCCATCCCATAAATTGCTCCCTTCTAAAAGGCGTGTTAATTCTTTTCTTAAATCATCAAAAGGAATGTTGTAGTCTGTATATAAAAATATAGTTCCCATGATATCCGCATTATTTCTAGTCCAATTTTGAAAAGGTGTTTCTAAGAAATAAGATGAAGGTAAGACCAATCGTCTTTTATCCCAAATTCTTACCACAACATATGTTAAATTAATTTCTTCGATCCAGCCCCATTCACCTTCAACCACAACGGCATCATCTATTCTAAAAGGTTGCGTAATGGCTATTTGAATTCCTGCAAGTAAGGCACCAACCACTTTTTGCGCAGATAAACCTAAAATAATACCTGCAACTCCCGCAGAAGCAAATAGACCCACACCAAATTTTCTAATGCTATCAAAAGAGAGCAGTATTAATCCTACAGCCATTAAAATAATAATAAAAATTATAACCTTTTCAAGGATATTAAATTGTGTATAAATTTTTCTTGAGTTTAAGTTATCTTCTTTAGTTATATCATAATGTTTTAAAAACCGAATCTTTAATTTACGTAACACTTCTATGCTTACCCATGCTGCAGCTGCAATTATAAAATTTTGCTTTTGTTGTGCTAAAAAAGAAAAATCTAAAGTTGTTACACGAGTTAGCAATTCTGATATTGGGTTTAAAAACGAGGCAAGTATAAGAAGAAAGATGCTTACTATAAGTTTGGAATGTGTGTTTTTCATAGGGTATGTTTTTTCAATTTTACCATGTAAAAGCACGTATTCACTAAAATATACTTCAGTAAATATGTATGCTATTATAGCCTTTTGTTTAAAGTTAATTAAAAAAAGATAAAATTAAAAAGCATACAGCTAGGATCTGAGTAGAAATCAGATTAATAAAAAATAAAGCATTTAAATTGAAAATTTGATAATGATTTACCAACTTCCGCCTGCACCACCACCGCTAAAGCCTCCACCACCGAAGCCACCACCAAAGCCTCCGCCACCACCAAAGCTTCCGCCTCCAGAAGATCCAAAACCTCCGCCAAAGCTTCCGCGGCCCATATTACTTAAAATAATAGCGTCTAAAATGCTTGTAGGTCTGCGGTTGTTTCCATTACCACCCCCATTACCACCGCGTTTGTTTTTAGATATGGCAATTAGGAAAATAATAAAAATAAAAATGATAAAAACTACTTTTTCTATAGGGAAATCGCTAGTAGTTGTATTTTGTCTCGTGCCTTGATATTCTCCCATAAGGAGCTGAAAAATAGCGTCGGCACCTTTATCTAATCCACTGTAAAAATTACCAGTTTTAAATTCTGGAATAATAATATTTCTTGTAATTTCTCCAACGATACCTGCTGTAAGTTTATGTTCTACACCGTAACCTGGCGAAATCCATATTTTACGATCATCTTTAGCTAATAGTATAAATACCCCATTATCTTCTTTTGCCTGTCCTACGCCCCATTTTTGTGCCCATTTAGGCGCTAGAAGTCCAATGTTTTCGCCTTTAGTTGAGGCAATAATTGCAACCACAATTTGAGTAGAGGTTGTGTCTGAATATTTTACAAGTTTATTTTCTAAAGTACTTTTTTCTGTAGGCGATAATAAATTGATATAATCGTAAACACTGGTTTGAAATTCTGGTTTTGTAGGAATATCATATTGCGCTGTAACTAATTGTGTGAAACAAAAAATAATACAGTAACAAGAAAATAACCAAGTGTTTTTTAAGTTTTGCACGATCTATCCGTTTGAAATTTCGTTAGGTAATTCGTTAATATCTGAAGCGTCCCAAGGAAAATTGGCTTGAAGTTCTTTCCCGGCTCTTAATACACCTGCTACAAGACCTTCTTTAAATTTACCTTGTTTAAAGTAAGATTGGATTACATCTTTAGTTGTATCCCAGAAGGTATGGCCTACAACGTCATTAATACCTTTATCACCATAGATTACAAAGGTTCTATCTTCTACAGCCACATAAATAAGGACTCCGTTTTGTAGTTTGGTATTATCCATTTTCAACATATGAAAAACTTCCATTGCACGTTGGTATACGTCAATGGAAGCTGTTTTTTCTATATGGATACGGATTTCTCCCGAAGTCTGACTTTCGGCCTGTCTAATGGCTTCAACGATCTCGTTTTCTTCTTTTGGGCTAAGAAATCTTTCTACTTTAGAGTCCATTGTTTTTTATTTGAAATCAAAATCAACATCTACAGGTTTTTCTGCACCAGCTTCAGCATCAAAATAAGGTTTAGCTTCAAAATTAAATAATCCTGCTAATATTGAATTTGGAAACGTTTTTACATGGTTGTTATATGGCTTAATATTCTCGTTATAACGTACACGTGCCGTTTGAATGGTGTTTTCTGTGCTTGTTAACTCGTCTTGAAGTTTTAAGAAATTTTGATTAGATTTTAAATCAGGATAACGTTCTACAGACACTAATAATCGAGATAAGGCACTACTTAATCCGCCTTGAGCTTCATTAAATTGTTGAAGTTGTTCTGGTGTAATATTCTCAGGATTAATTGTGGTAGAGGTTGCTTTTGCGCGAGCTTCAATAACATCTGTTAAAGTAGATCGTTCAAAATCTGCAGCACCTTGAACTGTTTTTACAAGATTTCCAATAAGGTCGTTTCTACGCTGATAAGAAGTTTGTACATTTCCCCATGCTTCTGAGACGTTTTCATTTAAACGTACCGCAGTATTGTTGAAGCCTTGCCCCCATTTGTAAAAGCCTATTACTATAACGGCTATGATAATTACTGGAATTAACCATTTTTTCATGAGTCTTGGTTTTAAAGTTGGTTTTTAATTCTAATAAGTTGACTTTTTATGTCTTCTAATTTATTGATTATATCAAAGTTAGTTAAAGTTTTTTTCTTTTCTTCTTTTAAATGTGTTTTTGCGCCATCTAAAGTAAAGCCTCGTTCTTTGACTAAATGAAATATTAATTTAAGATTTTTTATGTCTTCGGGTGTAAATTTTCTATTCCCTTTGGCATTTTTTTTAGGTTTAAGTACATTAAATTCTTTTTCCCAAAAACGGATTAATGAGGCATTTACACCAAATGCTTTAGCAACTTCGCCAATACCATAGTATCGTTTTTCAGGTAAATCTATATGCATTAATCTAGTGATTGATTTTCTAAAGAAGCTTTTTCTAAAAGGTTATTGTATTCTTCAGGTGTTAAACTGCCATAATAGAAATTGGTTGGGTTAATACGTTCACCATCTTTAAAAATTTCATAGTGTAAATGTGGCCCTTCAGAACGTCCTGTGCTACCAACAAAGCCAATTAAATCACCTCGTTCCACTTTTTGGTTTTTCTTTACATTATATTTATAAAGGTGTGCGTATAAACTTATGTACCCGTAACCATGATCAATTCTAATATGGTTTCCATATCCAGTAGAGTGGTTGTCTGCTCGTGTAACAATACCATCTCCTGTGGCATAAACAGGCGTTCCTCTTGGAGCTGTAAAATCCATACCATAGTGAAATTTTCGGGCTTTAGTAAATGGATCAGTTCTGTAGCCGTACCCGGAAGCTATTCGAGTTAAATCTACATTATTTACAGGTTGTATTGCAGGTATTGCTGCTAATAGCTTTTCTTTATCTTCTGCAAGTTTTGCTATTTCGTCTAAAGATTTAGATTGGATAACAATTTGTTTTTGAAGTACATCAAGTTTTTTACTACTTTCAATAATAAGTTTAGAATTATCATACCCTTCTAAACTTTTATAACGGTTTATACCTCCAAAACCTGCTTTTCGCTGTTCTTCTGGTATAGGGTTTGCCTCAAAATATATTCTATAAATATTATTGTCTCTATCTTCAATACTTGCTAAAACTTCAGAGGCTTCATCCATTTTTTTATTAAGCATGTCATAGTGCAACTGCATGTTTGTAAGTTCACGCTTCAAAGCCTTTTCTTTAGGAGATTCAACAAATTGACTAGTAATTGAAACGATTAAAAAACCAAACAATGCGGCGGCTGTTA
The DNA here is from genome assembly GCF_007197735.1 of Formosa sediminum. Lineage (GTDB taxonomy): Bacteria > Bacteroidota > Bacteroidia > Flavobacteriales > Flavobacteriaceae > Formosa > Formosa sediminum. The sequence goes on along the minus strand of NZ_CP041637.1, from coordinate 360,978 downwards.
AGAAGCCTAAGATGTATTTAAACGTTTTACGTTTCTTTCGCTCTATTTTACGATAGGAAAGCGTCTCAGAATCATAATAATATTTTACCTTACTCATTATCTAATTTATACTATTTTTGCAATTATATTGTATAACACATGGTGTTAAATTATAGGCTTAATGGCAAACCTACAAAAAATATTTTCGTTGCAAATTTAACAAACAAATGACAATATTTTGCGTCTAGCTCTAGGCAAAGCTTAATTTAACAATATATTTGCACTTTAAAACCAGAAAACGACTTTTTAAAAGTAGTCAATTTAATAACAGTTTGTTACATATTATATGAAATCTCAAGACATTCGCTCTAAATATTTAGAATTTTTTAAAAGTAAAGGTCATACTATTGTGCCTTCAGCACCAATGGTTTTAAAAAACGACCCTACGTTAATGTTTGTTAATTCAGGGATGGCACCTTTTAAAGAGTATTTTTTAGGGCAGGCTAAACCCATAAATAATCGCTTAGCAGATTCTCAAAAATGTTTACGTGTGTCTGGTAAGCATAATGATTTAGAAGAAGTAGGATACGATACGTATCACCATACATTGTTTGAAATGTTAGGGAATTGGAGTTTTGGAGATTACTTTAAAAAAGAAGCAATTGCTTGGTGTTGGGAACTATTAACAGAAGTGTATGGAATTGATAAAGATATTTTATATGTAACCATTTTTGAAGGTGATGAAGCAGATGGTACACCAATGGATCAAGAAGCTTACGATTTTTGGAAAGCAATTGTTCCTGAAGATCGTATTTTAAAAGGTAATAAAAAAGATAACTTTTGGGAAATGGGTGATCAAGGACCATGCGGACCTTGTAGTGAAATTCATGTAGACATACGCTCGGCAAAAGAAAAGGCAAAAGTAGATGGTAAATCTTTAGTTAATGCAGACCATCCTCAAGTGGTTGAGATTTGGAATTTGGTATTTATGCAATATAACCGAAGAGCAAACGGAACTTTAGAAACGCTACCAAATAAACATATAGATACAGGAATGGGGTTTGAACGCTTATGTATGGTTATGCAAGGTGTTCAATCTAATTATGATACAGATGTGTTTACTCCAATTATTCGAGAAATTGAAACTATTTCTAAAACTAATTACGGGAAAGACGAACAGGTAGATGTCGCGATTCGTGTCATTTCAGATCATGTTCGTGCTGTTGCTTTTTCAATAGCAGATGGGCAGTTGCCAAGTAATACTGGAGCCGGTTATGTTATTCGTCGTATTTTACGTCGTGCAGTACGTTATAGTTTTACATTTTTAGACCAAAAAGAACCGTTTATTTATAGACTAGTAAATGTACTTACTAGTAAAATGGGAGAAGCTTTTCCTGAGTTAAAAATTCAAAAACAACTTATACAGAATGTAATTAAAGAAGAAGAAGTTTCTTTTTTACGTACGTTAGATCAAGGTTTAATTTTATTAAACGGAATTATAGAAAATGCATCTGGTGCAGTAATATCTGGTGAAAAAGCATTTGAATTATATGATACTTATGGATTTCCGATTGATTTGACCTCTTTAATACTTCGTGAAAAAGGCTTAGAGTTAGATGAAGCAGGCTTTCATGCCGCAATGGAAAAACAAAAATCAAGATCGCGTTCTGCAAGTGAAATGTCTACCGATGATTGGACCATTTTAATTGATGATGCAATACAGGAGTTTGTTGGTTATGATCTTTTAGAAGCTCAAGTTAGAATTACGAGATATAGAAAAGTAGTATCTAAAAAAGATGGTACAATGTATCAATTAGTATTTAATCTTACGCCGTTTTATCCAGAAGGAGGTGGTCAAGTAGGTGATAAAGGTTATATAGAATCTCCAAATGGAGATATCACGTATATTTTAGATACTAAAAAAGAAAATAATGTAGTTTATCATTTAGTAAAAGAGCTTCCAGAAGATATTTCAAAAGTGTTAAAAGTAGCTGTAGATAATAAACAGCGTAATAGAACATCGTGTAATCATACCGCGACACATTTATTACACCAAGCTTTACGCGAAATTTTAGGTGATCATGTAGAGCAAAAAGGTTCTGCTGTGCATTCAAAACATTTACGTTTTGATTTTTCACATTTTTCTAAAGTGACTAACGAACAATTACAAGATATAGAAGATTTTGTTAATGCACGTATTGAAGGAAAATTACCTTTACAAGAACAACGTAATATTCCAATGGAGAAAGCAATAGCAGAAGGTGCTATGGCTTTATTTGGAGAGAAATATGGCGATACGGTAAGGTCTATCCGTTTTGGAAAGTCTATAGAACTTTGTGGCGGAACTCACGTACAAAATACAGCCGATCTTTGGCATTTTAAAATTACATCTGAAAGTGCAGTAGCATCTGGAATTCGTAGAATTGAAGCGATTACAGGCGATGCTGTAAAAGATTTTTATACAGATAATAGTGCCATTTATTTTGAGATGAAAGAATTGCTTAATAATGCTCAAGAACCTATAAAAGCACTTGTACAATTACAAGAAGAAAATTCAAGCCTTAAAAAACAAGTCGAGGCCCTTTTAAAAGAAAAAGCTCAAAATGTAAAAGGTCAGCTTAAGCAAGAGCTAGAAACTATAAATGGTATTCAGTTTTTAGCAAAGCAATTAGATCTAGATGCTGCTGGTATTAAAGATTTATCTTTTGAATTGGGGGGCACTTTAGAACATGCATTTTTAGTGTTTGCAACAGCACAAAATGGAAAGGCATTGTTATCGTGTTACATTTCTAAAAGTTTAGTAGAAAGTCATAAACTAAACGCCGGACAAGTGGTTCGCGAATTAGGAAAATATATACAAGGTGGTGGTGGAGGCCAACCGTTCTTTGCTACTGCTGGAGGAAAAAAACCAGAAGGTATTGCTGAAGCGTTAGAGGCTGCTAAAAGTTATGTTGTAAACGCATAAACTCATGAAATTTTTTACCGAGATCCCAATACAGCAACAAACTGAAAATCAAATCGATTATCAGTCTAAGGTGTTGTTATTGGGATCTTGTTTTGTAGAAAATATAGGACAGAAGTTAGATTATTATAAATTCAATATACGTCAAAATCCGTTTGGAGTATTGTTTCAGCCAAAAGCAATTGAGCAACTTATACAACATGCACTGCAAAATAAACAGTACGTTAATGAAGATGTGTTTAAACATCAGGAGTTATGGCATTGCTACGATGCACATTCTAAACTAAGTGGTATCGATCAAGAGTCTGTATTACAAGGCCTAAATTTAGCGTTACAAGACACACAAGATTATTTAAAAACAGCTTCGCATATTATTATTACGCTAGGAACAGCTTGGGTTTACAAACATCTTGAGTCTTGTGTTACTGTTGCAAATTGTCATAAAGTACCTCAAAAAGCATTTAAAAAGGAATTGTTAAGCCCTGAGGAAGTAGCTAAGTCTTTACAAAGTATTATAGGGTTAATTAATTCTGTAAATCCAAACGCGACCGTTATATGTACTGTATCTCCAATAAGACATATAAAAGATGGTTATATAGAAAACTCCCGAAGTAAATCGCATTTACTTACAGCAATTCATCAGGTTTTAGACACTTCAAACAGGGAAAGATTGCAATATTTCCCTTCTTATGAAATCATGATGGATGAGTTGAGAGATTATCGTTTTTATGCATCAGATTTAGTGCATCCTAATGCAATAGCTATAGATTACATTTGGGAGAAATTTAGTAATGCTTGGGTATCATCTTCAGCTACCAAAATAATGCAGGAAGTACAAACCATTCAAACAGGGTTGAGCCATAAACCTTTTAATGCCACATCAGAAGCACATCAAAAATTTATTAAAGATTTACATACAAAAATTAAGAAACTTCAAGAAAGGATAGCAAGTATTGATTTTAAGGTGTAGGAAATTATTCTGATATGTTTATAATCAATACATTATAGCTAATATTTTAGTTAATCATCTAAAAATATCGTTAGTAATTTAAATAAAAATTAACTTGGGACTGCTATTAATCAATCTGTTAAGAGCATCAACGTCTAATAAGCATACTATAATGTGTCTAAGAAGTTGATGCTTTTTTTATTGTCTGAAAATACCTTTGGAATAAACATATTTTATACCTTTAATTAAAAATTAAATTAATGCGAAATATAATTTATGGCGTTCTTGTTGCTATAGTCTTATTCTTTACGTTTAAATATTTTAATACAAAGAAAGCAGATGAAGCAGAACTTTTAGAAAACTCTATGCTAATACAAGAGCAAATTAAAAATGTAGGGAAGCTGGTTGTAACTGAAGGACATTTTAGTGAGGTTTTTTCTTATAAAGATTCTAGAGATGTGTTTCCGTATTTGGTTACTGCAGAGAAGAAAGCATTGGTTGTAGTAAATGCTGATGTAACAATTGCTTACGATTTAAGTAAAATAACTTACGATATAGATGAAGTAAACAAAGTATTAAATATCACTTACATTCCAAATGAAGAGATTAAAATAAGTCCAGAATTTGAGTATTATGATATTCAAGCCGATTTCTTAAATCAGTTTGAAGCCAAAGATTATAACAAGATTAAAAATAAAGTGAAAGCCTCTTTAATGAAAAAAGTAGAGCAGTCTGAGTTTAAGAAAAACTCTAAAAATAGACTGATTAGTGAGTTGGCTAAATTCTATATTTTAACAAATTCTTTAGGCTGGACGCTTCAATACAATAACACGCCAATATCAGGAGAAGACACACTTAGTAATTTAAAATTATAGTATTTTTTTTAAAGATTTATAACTACCTCCATTAGTAGCTTCAATACCGTTTAAAAGTAAAAATTTAACGGCTTTGGCAGATCTTACGCCACTAGCACAACACACTATAAAAGGCTTCTGTGCTTTTTTTAATGTGGATTTTTTTTGTTGTAATTGGTCTATAGGTACATTTTCAGAACCAATAATATGGTCTTTTTTGTATTCTTTTGGAGTGCGTACATCTAAAATAATAGCCCCTTTAGATTTGAAATGCTCGATATCTCGTTTTTGTTTTCTGAATAAAAAATCTAATAATCCCATCTCTTTTTTTATAAAAATACGAGTTTTATCATGAAAAAGAAAGGATAATAAGGCGCAACTTAAAAATTTCAGTATCTTCGATTTTAAATATTTAGGCTTTTAAAATATGGAAAAACCTTTTGTAGAACAATTTGTATTTGAGGGTGTTAGCACCATTACATTTTATAGTCCATCTCATAATGCATTACCTAGTGATTTACTTTTAAAACTAGAATTAGAAATTAATTTGGCGGCTAAAAATGATGCTGTTCGGGTAGTCATTTTGCAAAGTCAAGGCGATAGAACCTTTTGTGCTGGAGCAAGTTTTAATGAACTTATAGCTATTGAAACGGCAGAAGCGGGGCAGTTATTTTTTTCAGGTTTTGCAAAAGTAATTAATGCCATGAGAACCTGCCCTAAATTTATAGTTTGTAATGTGCAGGGAAAAACTGTTGGTGGAGGCGTTGGTATCGCTGCAGCAGCAGATTATTGTTTGGCCACAAAATATGCTGCAATTAAATTAAGTGAGTTAAGTATTGGTATAGGCCCTTTTGTAATAGAACCTGCAGTAAGTCGTAAAATAGGAGTGAACTCTATGTCTGAAATGGCAATTAATGCAGAACAATTTTATAGTGCCGAATGGGCAAAACAAAAAGGATTATATGTAGAGCTATATCCGTCTAAAGTAGAAATGCAAACAGCTACAGCCGATTTAGTTAATAAGCTTAAAACTTATAACCCGGAGGCTATGGCAGCAATGAAGAGCATTATGTGGACAAACACCGCACATTGGGACGAGTTATTGGTAGAGCGTGCTAGAATAAGCGGTACTTTAGTACTTAGTACGTTTACAAAAACAGTATTACAAAAATATAAAACAGCTTAGGTACAATATTTAAAAAACTAAAGCTATAAAACAAAACAAAGAATCTAGAAATAGATTCTTTGTTAATTGCTGTTTTTCTTTTTCAGGTAAATCGTTATTTTTTTAATTCAGGAGGATAATTCTCTAGGATTTTATTTACGAATTCCTGGATGCGTTCTTCCTTTTTATTTATATTATCATTTAATACTCCAGAACCTACACCTTGCCAAACCAACTCTTTTTTGGTAGCGTCTATAAGATCAATAAATAACGTACCTTCTGTAGATCTGGTTACAGATGTATTGTTGAAGTTATTATAGTAGTAAGGACTCCACCCCCAACCATATCCGTAAGGGCCCCAACCCATATTGTTGTTGTAAACATTTACTTGTTCTCTAGCCTTAGTGAAAATGCTAATTAGTATATCTGGATTTTCAGATTTAGTATAGCCTTTAGCTGTAAGTTCGGCCTCAATAGCATGTAAAATACGGCGTTTATCTATGTCGTTAATTTCTGCTTTATCAATTCCGGTTTTGTAAAAAGCAAAGGTCTTGTATTGGTCAAATGTTGTCGATTTATCGTAATCTGAAGCAACTTTAACAGAGCTGCAAGAGCTTAATAGTAGTAGAATAACTAAAACTGGTAGAAATTTTAAGATCTTTTTCATAGGTATTGTATTAGATATTGTTTAATAATTATATAAAGCTAATTAATAATAAATTAAAAGCTATTTTTTTAAGGCTAAAAACAAAGGAATACATAGCACAGTAAGGAGTCCCTGTATTATGTATTTAAACTGGGTTTAATATATTTTTCACAACAAAAATCATACCGTTTTGCAGTTTTTGGATTGTAATTGGTTTGTTTCTAGAGGTTTTTTGGTTTAAAAACTATCTGTTTTTTTATCGTATCCATAAGGACAGTGTCTACATCCGCTTTTACAACAATAACCTCTTTTTAGATGATATTGAGCTGTAAAGCAACGGTAACCTTCAGGCGTTAAATAATAATCGCCTTCTTCTACTGGAATTATTTTTTTCATGATGTTCAAATATAATGTAATTTGGATTGATTTTTGAAAGAGATAACTTATGATTTTAATTTCAAAACACATCATTCCTAAAGGATTTCAGGGAATCACGTTGTATCCGTTTGTGGTATTAAGAACACCTAGTCTTAAAACAAATCAGGTTTTAGTAAATCATGAACGCATTCATCTTAAACAGCAGTTGGAACTATTGATATTGCCTTTTTATATCTGGTATGCTGTAGAGTTTTTAATTCGTTTTGTGCATTGTAAAAATTGGCATATGGCATATAGAAACATTTCTTTCGAGCGTGAAGCATATATAAATGAACAAGACCTTAACTATTTAAAGTCAAGGTCTTGTTTAGCATTTAGGAAATATATATAAGTGTTTATAAATATGTGTTTATCTGTAATTCAATAAATAATTTTCTGTGTTTTAGTGGTTCCGTTTGTTAAAGTTGCTTTTACTATTAACGGACTGTTTGTGGGTTTTAATTGATCTAATTTTACTTCAGAAGTATTTAATTTATTTGCCTGATAAATCACACGGCCTAAAACATCAAATATTACAATGTCATTTATAGTGTTAGTTGTAGTACTTGCTTTAATGAAGTTTTTAGTTGCTATAATTCTAAATTCAGAATCTGCTATAACATCATCAACACTCAAGCTTTTATCTTGATAACGTAATATAAAACGATCGTTAAAAGTTCCAGCTTCAGTAGTGAACTGATAAGGAGAATTACGTAAGTCGTGTACAACATTTGTATAAGTGTCTTCAAGATAAATATCTTGATCAGTCTCAAATACACCATCTACTTTATTTATTCCAATGGTAAATACATCTTCTTTTGTGCTAATTAGGCCTAAAGCCACTTTGTCTGTTTCTAAAAAAGGATTGGCTTTACCTTGTATAACAAATGCTTCATCTTCTATGATAGAATAGATGCAAGTGTTATCTGAATTCATAATTACAGCATCATAAAGTGGATCTTTAGCGTCTGATGCATCATCAAAATAACCTAAAAGCATATTCGAGGATATTTCTTCACTATCGATTAAATCTAACCAAATTCTATTTTTTGTGTTACTAGTTCTATAAAAATCTGAGTTACTATATTCTGAAGTATAGCTTCGCATGTCGTTAGTGAATGTTACAGTATTTGGGGTACTTGCAGCATGCTTCATTAAAACAAAGAAACCTTGTCCTGAGGCAATATAACCATCAAATCCAGAAGGAGAAGAACCCGCTAGAGTATAAGTAATATAATCGTCTGCGTTGTAACTTGCGCTTTCGTTAGCATAAAAAGGAGTGTCGTTTCCAGAGCTAAGTTCTGAGGCATGAGTCCAAATACGTATACCTCCTTCTATAGTACCTACAGAACTACCAGTATCTAAAGAATCACTGTTTTCTGTTAAAAAATCATCGGCATTAATAGCTGAAGGGTAGGGGTTTCCTATTAAGTTCCAATTATCGTCTAATTTAGTCACAGCAGTGCTTGAAATATCTATATAATCACTTCCGTTATACGTACCTCTAGTTATGGTTGTGTTAATAGTCCCATTGTTAGGTTTGTTGTTTTGAAATGACGCTGTATAATTTTCACCTCTTATGATGTATCCTTTTCCAACAGTCATATTTGTATTTGATACTTTAGACCACTTTCCGTATTTATTATCTATTGTAGGTAACCATTCATAACGATATGAGGTGGTTGATATGTTATCTATATTAAAGTTCTGAACAGGAGAAGACCAATATGTGTAATCTGTATTATGTGCCGTTGTAGAAGTTCTATTCATGGTAAATGTTCCAGAAGACAAATTAGTATCCTCACTAGATTGTATTAAACTCGCATTCTCATTAAGAGTTATATCCCCGTCTAAGCTTAAGGTCTCATCAATTATTAGTACAGAAGTGTCATTAATATCCCATGAAGCGTTAGTAGATGTTAATGAGAAATTTTTTACAGTTAAGAGACTATTGTCTTCAATAGTACCATTAGCACTAGATTCTAAATATCCATCTTCCATAATTAATGAGCTACCATCTGTAATATAAATCGGGGAATTAGAAGAAATAAATTCAGTAACCTGTAATTCTGCTTGAACAGATAATGTTAATTGAGAGTAATCTCCTAAAATAGTAATGGATTTAGCGTAGGCAATACCATTACTGTTTCCTGTAGTTTCATATCCTTTTATTTTGGGGTTGCTGTTACCATTCAAAGTGTTTATAATAACACAATCATTTGCTGTTGGTATACCTTTAGGTTCCCAATTACTAGAAACAAACCATCCTATACCGTTATCTCCTACCCATGTTTTGCAGCTTGCTTCTTTCTCTGCAAATTCTTTTACAACTAAGGTGTAATCTTCAGCTTGTCCTTTTTGGTATTCATTACAAGCTCCATTAGCATAGCCATCATCTTCTCCTGTCTTAATAATACGCATTGTAGTTGTTCCTAGTTTAGCAATACTAGGTACATTTATGTTTCCAGAAGCATTTTCACTGTCTATTCCAGTAGAGTTTTCATTTTCTCCTATGTCGTATTTCTCATTACTATCATTAAAGTCACCATCTTGATTCCAATCTATATAGGCTACATAGTAATTTTTATAATTTCCATTTGTGTTTCCTTTGATTGTAATTTCATTATTATCACTTCCTTGTACAACTGTACCAACTTGTGTACAAAATAATTCGTTTTCTTGACTACTTGTAGTATTGGATGCGTAATCTATACCTGCAAAATTAACATGAGTTATAGCTTCAATTGTTTGAAATTCTGTTAAGCAATATTGGGTAGAGTTATTGTTTCCATATGTCATAGTAATACGAATGTAACCGTCTCCACCGTCTCCACCTTTGGCAGGAGCACCATTAACTTGTGTTCCACCACCACCACCAGCACCAGGACCCCCATCATAACCATCTCCAGCATCGTTCCCAAGACCACCAGCTCCGATAGATATTCCATCTGCATCGTTAGCTGCATCTTCCCCATCTTCAGCTGCTTGGTCACCGTAAGCTATTTGTCCTCCGTTATTAGCTTGGTTTACTCCAATATAAAAGGCATTATTTTTTCCTCCCTGCATGATAGTTCTATCAGAACTTTGACCTCCATTAGTACCAACAACACCTTTTCCTCCTTCCCCAATTGTATATGAAAAAGTTAGGCCTTCTTCTACTAAATTATATTCTATAGAAGAATAATCTCCTGCATTACCTCTTTGACCTCCTCGGTTAGAGTTAGAACTACCACCACCAGCACTACCTGCACCCCATGCTTCTACAAATATTTTAGTTACACCACAAGGTGCTACAAAAGTTCCAGAACCAGGTTGATCTAGGATAATAACAGTTTCCTGTGCTGTTGATACAAGGCCAATGAGTCCAAAACATAGTAGCATAGTAAATTGCTTGAATAAAGAAGTATTAAAGGAAAAAGCATCTTTAATTTTTGTGTAGGTAGTTTTTGTTAGCATAATAATTAAGGATATCAATTTAATTTACAAAAATAATTGTTTTTATATTTTAAATATATTTTTTAGAGTAAACACTGTATTAATTTAATAGTTTTTTTTGATATTATATTTAAATCATTAAGTTTATTTCTACAGAATTTTATTTTTGTAGTAAAAAAAAAACTAAGCGTAAATATTTAAGGGCTTGGGGTTTAAAAGCGGTTAGCTACAAAATTATGACAAATTCCGTCTTTTCTTTATTATATGCTTGAAATTATTAATACATAACTTTTTGTGTTTTTGTAGTACCGTTTGTTAAAACTGCCTTTACAATTAAAGGACTGTTGGTTGGTTTTAACTGATTTAATTTTACATCTGAAGCATTTAATTTATTAACTTGATAAATTACGCGTCCTAACACATCATATACTATAATGTTATTAATTGTGTTTGTAGAGGTACTTACTTTTATAAAGTTTTTAGTTGCTATAATTTTAAATTCAGAATCTCCTATAATATCATCAATATTCAAGCTTTTATCTTGATAGCCTAATATAAAACGATCGTTAAAAGTTCCTGCTTCAGAGGTGAACTGATAAGGAGAATTACGCAAATTGTGTACAACATTTGTATAAGTGTCTTCTAAATAAATATCTTGGTTATTTTCAAATAAGCCGTCTACTTTGCTAATCCCTATTGAGAAAAAATCTTTTGTTGTTAAAGTAATTCCTAGTGGAATTTTATCTGTAATTTCAAAAGGTAAAGGTCTACCTTGAATAATCATAGGCTCTTCTTCTATCAAAGAATAAATGTTCATTGTGTTATGATCCATAATTACAGAATCGTATAATGGATCTTTAGATTTTGTGGCTCCATTTGTGTAACCAAGTAACATTGTATTAATACTTTTAGTTTCTTCTGCAATTAAATTTAGCCAAATACGAGATTTTTGAGTAGTTTCAACTGTTTTGTAAAAATTAGAATTTGTATAAGTAAATCTGTATTCGCGCATAGAGTTGTTAAAAATTACATTCGATCCAGAAGCTGCATCATGTCTCATACTAACAAAAAATCCTTGGCAAGACGCAATATAATCGCTGCTATCTCCAGGGGGAGGAGTGCTTGATCCTAAATTTGTATAAGTTATATAGTCGGCTGCAGTATAATTTTTTACAAAATCTTGATAAAAAGGATCATCGTAATCTCCTATTTCTGTACCGTGTGTCCATATTCTAACACCCCCTTCAATAATATTCACATTTTCTGTTAAAAAAGCTTCTATACTAATGGCTGATGGATACGGGTTGCCTATTAAATTCCAGTTATCATCTTCGTTAGAAATTTTCGTGATTGAGGGTCCATTGTCTCCAGAACCATCTTCGTTGTAAGTCCCTCCATTATAACCTCCATGAAATACTGGTATTTCTATTGGACCATTATTAAACTTATAGTTAATACCATTTTTTGCCAAATTTAAGCTGAATAGTTGTGTGTATTCTCCTCCATCAATATGTCCAGAAGGACCACCACGTACTATATAACCTTTACCTTTTATCATGCTTCCAGAAGCAGATTCCCAATTTCCAAAATTACTAGCATAAACCCCAGTATGATCAACTGTTGGAGACCATATATATCTATGTGAAGTATTTCCTATATTAGAAATATCATAATTATCTATTGGAGAAGACCAATATACATAATCTGTGTTGCGAACAGATTCTACTGTTCTGTATATGTTAAGCTCTCCTTGATAAAAAGCCCCATATGTATTTTCATCGGTTGTAGAGGTTTGTATTAAACTGGCATTATTGTATAATGTCATTTTGGATGTAAGAGTTAAATCTTCTTCTACAGTTAATACAGAGGTATCATATAATTTCCATTCACTACCGCCAGAGTTAGTCATTTCTAAATCTTTTGTTTGTACGATTGAACCATTAACTAATTCTATTAGTTTTTGTGTATATAATTTATTATAAACATAGACTTCACTATCGTCAATAATCCACTGACTTAAATCTGAGTTGCTTTGGGTCAGGTTTTCTGCATAAATAGTGCTTTTTGTACCTGTGTCAATAGGGCCATTAATAGCAATATCTTCTTCTATGTTTAATACGCTTGCGTCCATGTCTAGTGCACTACCTCCGCCAGAGGTGATTTCAAAATTTTTAGCATTTACTATAGAATTATTATCTATAATAATTTTCCCGTTTGTTGTTATTTTTTCTGTGACAGTTAGTTGTGCATTATTTTGTATAGTTAGTTGTCTTGGAGACTCAATATTTATAGAATATGCGTTAGCAGTATTTCCATCAATCACAGGATATAAATCTCCATGAGCATAAGTAATTACGACTTTGTCAGTAGTGATAGGAACTCTACCTAAACTCCAATTTGCACTATTATTCCAATTGGTGTCACCAGGAATAGCTTCCCAAGATCCTTTTGGGCTCCAAGTATTTGTCGTCTGTCCAAAAGCATTTGTATTTAGTACAGCAAAAAGGACAATAAAAAAAATGTATTTAAGGTCATAAACTGACCTTATTAGTGTAGATTTAAATAGCATAAGATTAATAAGTTGATAATTAGCGGCTGCAAAAGTACTAATTTAATCTAATTGGTATTAGAGTGTTGATTGTAAAACGTTTAATAACCAAAAAATGTAGACGAATGGTATAAAAGTAACGTTTAATAAAAAAAATTATTTTTAAGTAAATATCTATTTTTTTATAAAAACTCATGTTCAACCTTTTAAATGCTTTACATTTGTAAGTCAATGATTTAATTAAAGTGGCATCTTATGCTTTTTTCATCTACAGCCCCAAATATTAATAATCAGTCTATACTGTTAGATTCAGATTATAATATTAGTCTTTCTATAAAAAGAGAAGATAAAATTCATCCGTTTGTTAGTGGTAATAAATACAGAAAATTACATTATAACATTTTAAAAGCTAAAGCAGAAGGGCATACTACATTGTTAACTTTTGGAGGGGCGTTTTCTAATCATATTGCTGCGGTTGCATACGCTGGACAAATATCTGGTTTTAAAACAATTGGTATTATTCGTGGTGAAGAATTGGCTTTAGAAACGCATTTAAATCCTACGCTTAGATTTGCAGAAGCTTGTGGTATGACTTTTAAATATGTAAGTAGAGCAGATTTTAGACTTAAAGAAACTCCCGAATTTATAAAGGGTTTAGACGAGGTTTTTGGAAATTTTTATTTAATCCCAGAAGGTGGTACTAATAACCTGGCTGTACAAGGCTGTGAACATATTTTAACGCCACAAGATAGTGAATTCGATTATATTTGCTGTGCCGTAGGCACTGGAGGTACAATCTCGGGACTTATAAATAGCAGTAAATTAAATCAAACCATTTTAGGATTTCCTGCATTAAAAGGTGATTTTTTACAAAACAATATTAGTAAATTTGTAACCAAAACCAATTGGGAGCTAATAACAGATTATCATTTTGGAGGTTATGCAAAAATAACCCCTGACTTAGTAAGGTTTATAAATGCATTTAAAAAAAAATATACAATTCCGTTAGACCCTGTATATACAGGAAAAGTGCTTTATGGAGTTATGGATTTAATAACGCAAGGTTATTTTCCTAAACAATCTAAAATATTAGTTGTACATACTGGAGGTTTACAAGGTATTGCGGGTATGAACACCCATTTAAAAAGAAAGAAAATGCCTCAAATTATATAAATATATGAAGCAAATAATTATCATTTTGTTAGTGTCAAGTGTTGTTTTTAGCTGTGGGTCTAGAAAACGTTATACGACTTCATCTAAACAACAAACAGAATATTTAAGAAGTAGAAAATTTCGCCATAACAAAAATGAAACGGTTAATAAAACACCAGAAACAGATACTGAAGTTATACCTAAAGTGATAACCAATACTTCAGATTACGTTAAAGTATATAGTAGTGTGGCTATCGAAGAAATGAAATTATATCATATTCCAGCAAGTATTACTTTAGCTCAAGGTATTTTAGAATCCGCATCTGGTAAAGGCCGTTTAGCTATAGAGGCTAACAATCATTTTGGTATTAAATGCCACGATTGGACTGGCGCAACAGTTCATCATGACGATGATGCAGATCAAGAATGTTTTAGAAAATATAAAGATGCCAAATATTCGTATCGCGACCACTCTTTATTTTTAACCGAGCGCAAACGCTATTCGGCTTTATTTGATTTAGATATAGACGATTATAAAGGTTGGGCTAAAGGATTAAAAGCTGCAGGATATGCTACAGATAGAAAGTATCCAGATAAATTAATAGCGTTAATAGAACGTTATGAATTGTATAATTACGATAACCAAGTTACAGGTAAATCAACCCAATCAAAATATAAACCATCTAAACAAGATGTGCATTATGTTGTAAAAGGTGATACGTTATATTCTATTTCTAGACGCTATAACATTTCGGTTCAAGAACTTCAAAATATAAATGGTTTAAAAGATACTAATCTTTCTATTGGACAAGAATTATTAGTAAAATCTTAAATTACAAACATAAAATAATGAAATATACAAGAAGTAGTGCTTTGTTTGCTGAGGCAGAACAGGTTATTCCTGGTGGTGTAAATTCTCCAGTACGTGCCTTTAAAGCCGTGGGAGGAACTCCTCTTTTTATTAAAGAAGCAAAAGGCGCATATTTAATAGATGAAGATAACAATACATTTATAGATTATATAAATTCTTGGGGGCCTATGATTTTGGGGCATGCATACCCTCCAGTTGTAAATGCTATTGTTGAAAAAGCAAAATTAGGTACATCTTTTGGTGCACCTACAGAAATAGAAACCGAAATAGCTGCTTTAGCGGTGTCTATGGTTCCTAATATTGATAAAATACGTTTTGTTAATTCTGGAACAGAAGCATGTATGAGTGCTGTGCGTTTAGCTAGAGGATATACTGGGAAAGAAAAAATTATAAAATTTGCAGGATGTTATCACGGACATAGTGATTCATTTCTAATACAAGCAGGAAGTGGGGCTATGACCTTTGGTAGCCCTAACAGTCCAGGGGTAACTGTAGGTACAGCACAAGACACATTGTTGGCAAAGTATAATGATATTGCGCATGTGAAATCTATAATTGATGCAAATCCTAATGATATTGCATGTGTCATTCTTGAACCTGTTGCAGGTAATATGGGATGCGTTCCGCCACAAACAAAATTCTTAGAACAATTAAGAATGCTTTGCGATGCTAATAATATTCTTTTAATTTTTGATGAAGTTATGACGGGCTTTAGATTAGCAAGAGGAGGAGCTCAGGAATTATTTAATGTAAAAGCAGATATCGTGTGTTTTGGCAAAGTGATAGGAGGAGGATTGCCAGTTGGTGCTTTTGCAGGTCGTGAAGAAATTATGAATTATCTTGCTCCATTAGGTCCGGTCTATCAGGCAGGAACTTTAAGTGGTAATCCGTTAGCCATGGCAGCAGGATTGGCCATGTTAAAAGCTTTAGAAAGTGATACTGAAATTTTTAATCGTTTAGCTGAAAAAACAGAATATTTACATAAAGGAATTGCAAAAGTGTTAAACGATCATAATATTGTACACACTATAAATCGTGTTGGGTCTATGATTTCTGTACATTTTTCAGAAACTCCCGTTGTGGATTTTGAAACTTCTGCTACAGGGAATAATGAAAATTTTAAAATATTTTTCCATGGCATGCTAGAACAAGGTGTTTACATTGCGCCAAGTGCTTTTGAAACTTGGTTTATAACAGATGCATTAACCTATGCTGATTTAGATGCAACTATAAATGCTGTACATAAAGTAGCATTAACTTTAAAAAAGTAACTTCTATATTTTTTAATTAATTATATAGTCTGTGTTAATAAAAAATAAAATTAAAAAAGGCAAATCTATTATGACTTGCCTTTTTTGATATATTTAATCACTCTATCTTAACTACGTCTGTCTCTATCTGGTCGTTTATCACCTCTTTTGTCATCAAAACCTTTTCTTTCTCTAGAATGGTCTGCCATACTTTTTTCCCACATTGCATATTGTTCACTTTTTAAGATGCTTTTCATTTTAGATTTCATTAAAATCTGACTGTCTAAGCGGGCAATCATATTGTCGTAACGTTCTTGCTCTGTAGGTTTTTTACCTGATTCTTTAGCTTTTTTAAATGCTTCTCTATTGGCTTGTCGTTCTTTAGCTTGACTCAAATTTAAATTGTATACTTCTTTTTGTTGAGATTCTGTAAGGTCTAAATTTAATGTCATTTTTTTTGTTAGTAAAGTGGCTTGTTGTTCCGGTGTAAAATCAGCGCCTTGCATACGCATTTCTTTTCTGTCATGTCTCTGGTTATCTTCACCTCTTTTACCTTGTGCAAAAGCATTTAATGAAATAAACGCTAAAGCTAAAATCATTATTTTTTTCATGATATATATGTTTTTAATTATACCTCTAAGACTGGTTAATTTCAAAAAGGTTTAATAGTAAAACTAGTTTTAACAGCGTATTAACGCTTAGAGTAGTAGTGTAAAGATTTAAATTATGGTCTAAGTGTATACGTTCCTACAAGTAATCCATGGTCTGAATTGGAATTAAACTCTTTATCAAGAATAAGAGGTTGCCATGTTTTAGAAATCCATATATGGTCAATTTCTAAGAGGGGAAATTTACTTGGCCAGGTCGCAGAAAAACCATTATTGTAGTTATGAAAACTTTCAAAATCTGTTTTAAAAGTTTCAAAAAATGCACTTTCATAAGGTGTGTTAAAATCTCCAACTATAATATCTACTTGTTCTGTTTGTATTACAGATTGAATAATTTCAAAATCAAACCTTTTAGATAAAGCAGGATTGGCAAATAAATCATTAATTAAAATTTTAATTTCTTCACCTTTTATGGTACATGTTACCATATTGCAATTAGATCCTGTAGAGATTCTTTTATAAATAGTTTCATTTATTTGTCCTTTAATTGCAATCATCATTTCACTTTGTAATTGTATAATTCCGTACAAAGGATATTTAGTTGTAAAGGCTATTAAATCTGTTTCAGGTATTTTTTTAGCTTCAACAAAAACAAGAATATCTGGATTGTGTTCTTCTATTTTCCTAAAAATATCTTCTAATGGTAAATGCTCGGGACGAGATATGTTCCAAAATAAAAGTGATCGCGTCTGTAATTGGGAGACTTGGATGGATTCGGTTTTAAAATAATAATTGCTATACCAATATATACCTAATAGTATATTTATAGATAATATGGCGAGAAGAAGGGGTCTGTGCTTACGAATAATAAAAGCAAGAAAAAAGCCGTAAGCAATAATAACTATTAGAGGTACGGCATTAAAGAGAAATACAATAGGCTGAAACCTGTCCTTTATTATAAAATGTATAAGTATTAAAAAAGCATACCAGAAAAGGAGGTATGCTTTTTTTTTATATTTAAAAAGGAGTTGAATCATAAGTATCTAGTCGTTGAGTTTGACAAACAAACCTTCGTCTGTTTTGTCTACTTTTGCTATGCCTAATTTAGTTAATCCCTTTATGGTTTTATCCCATTTTTTGTTACTTAATTGCGATTCTGTTTTTAAGGTGTTTAATTCTATAGGAGATGTTGTTTTTAAAATATTAAAAACTGCTTTTTCATCTTCTGTCATGTCTACTTGTTTTTTCTCTGGTCGCATTTGAGGGAAAAACAATACTTCTTGAATAGATTGGTTGTTTGTAAGGAACATGATTAAACGGTCCATACCAATTCCCATCCCAGAAGTAGGAGGCATACCGTATTCAAGAGCACGTAAAAAATCGTAGTCAATAAATTCTGTAGCTTCATCGTCTCCTTTTTGAGCTAATTTTAATTGGTGCTCGAAACGCTCGCGTTGGTCTATTGGGTCGTTAAGTTCTGAATATGCATTGGCAATTTCTTTACCACAAACCATTAACTCAAAACGTTCAGTTAATTCTGGATTATCTCTGTGCTCTTTACAAAGCGGACTCATTTCTTTTGGGTAGTCTGTGATAAATGTAGGTTGGATATAGTTTCCTTCACATTTTTCACCAAAAATTTCATCAATTAATTTTCCTTTACCCATGGTGTCATCCACTTGAATTCCCATGTTTTTTGCTGCATCACGAATTTCAGCTTCAGTTTTGCCTGTAATGTCAAAACCTGTAAAGTCTTTAATAGAATCGGCCATGGTCACTCGAGCATAAGGCGCTTTAAAATCTATTTCGTGTTCTCCAAATTTAGCTTTTGTTGTGCCATTTACAGCAGTAGCACAGTGTTCTAATAGTTTTTCACAAAAATCCATCATCCAATTGTAATCTTTATAAGATACATAGATTTCCATGGCTGTAAATTCTGGATTATGTGTTCTATCCATTCCTTCGTTACGGAAGTTTTTAGAAAACTCGTATACACCATCAAAACCACCAACTATTAAACGCTTTAAGTATAACTCGTTTGCAATTCGCATATATAATGGAATGTCTAAACTATTGTGGTGGGTAATAAATGGGCGTGCTGCAGCACCACCAGGAATAGGTTGTAAAATAGGCGTTTCTACTTCAAAATAACCAGCGTCATTAAAGAAGCCACGCATAGCATTAAATAATTTTGTACGCTTAACAAAAACTTCTTTTACGTGTGGGTTTACAACTAAATCTGCATAACGTTGTCTGTAACGTTGTTCTGGATCTGTAAAAGCATCATGTACTTTCCCTTCGGTATCTACACGTGGTTGAGGTAAAGGACGTAAGGATTTACTTAAAATAGTAAAGTCTTTTACCATAATGGTTTTTTCTCCTACTTTAGTTGTAAATAATTCTCCTTCTATACCTACAAAATCACCTATATCTAATAATTTTTTATATACAGTATTGTATTTGGTTTTGTCTTCTCCAGAACAAATCTCGTCTCTATTAAAATAGACTTGTATACGTCCTTGGCTATCTTGTACTTCAGCAAAACTCGCATTACCTTGTATTCTTCGAGACATTAATCGGCCGGCAACTATCACGGTCTTACCTTCTTGAAAATCTGCTTTAACCTGTTTACTTGTGTGGGTTAACGGATAAAGATCTGCTGGATAAGGGTTAATTCCTAACTCGCGTAGTTTGCTAAGCTTATCTCTTCTTACGATTTCTTGCTCTGATAATTGCGACATATTACTATTGTTCTGTTTAATATTTAACGGACAAAGATAAATACTATTGGTTAGTATATCAATATATATTATCGAAAAACGAAATAGATTTTTTTAAGTGTAACAATTGGTTTATTTACACGTCTTATTTATACATCAATCAATCTTTATAAAATCAATCATAATGAGTATTTGGAGAGTTATCCTATCAATTATATGTCCGCCTTTAGCTGTAATAGGTAAAGGTTGTGGCTCTGTACTTATCGTATTTTTATTATGGCTTTGTGGCTGGGTTCCTGGCGTAATTGCTGCATTAGTAATTTTAAATAATCCCAAACGATAATTTTGCTGTGTTTTTGGGTAACGGTTTTCAGTGATTTATTGAAATTAATAGCGTCTAAGGTTCCAAAAAAGAGACCTATTGGTATATAATAAGTATATTTGCGGCGACTTTTATATTATATAACCAATGAAAAAAATCTATCTATTAAGCATGTGTCTTTTACTACTTATTGTAAGTAGTTGTAATTTTTCTGAAAACATTTATATTGAAGCGAATGGCACAGGAAAAATGTCTTTTGAATTTGACGGTTCTCAGCTTATGCAAATGGGAGGAGACACGATGGGTGAGTCCGGAGAAAAAGCTTTAGACTCTACAATTGTATTTAAAGATTTTTTAGAAGCTAAGAAAGATAGTATCGCAACCTTGCCAAAAGAGGAGCAAGAACGTCTTAAAACTTTAGAGCGCTTTACTATGCATATGTTAATGGATCCTGCCACTCAAAAAATGGTTATTGATGTGAATACAGATTTTGATAGTGTTGACGAGTTACAAGACATGTTTAAAGTGCTTAATAAAGCCAATGAATTAAAAGAAACCAACGAAGCTCAACAAACTAGCCCATTAGCTAAAATGGGTACAACCGAAGCTTCTGAGGTTGATTATACATATAATGGAAAGGTATTTAAGCGTATAGTCACTATAGTAGATCCTGAATTGTTAGAGTCTACAAAAGACAGTTTAGCAGATGCAGAAATGATACTTGCAGCATCTACTTATACGTTAAATTATCATTTTCCGAAGAAAATTAAATCGGTATCGTTAGAAAATGCCATGTTTAGTGCAGATCATAAAAGTTTTTCTGCAGAACTGAGCTTTAAGGACTTTTTGACTAATCCTGAAAGTTTAAATGTAGAAGTCATATTAGAAGATTAATTGCTTTGAATAAAATAATAAAATTACAAGATTTAGGTTTAAGAGACTATAAAGATACTTGGGACTACCAGGAGGAATTATTTAAACAGATTGTAGATCTCAAAATTAAAAATAGGAGAGAGGAAACTACTATTCCTACACCTAATTATTTTCTATTTGTAGAGCATCCGCATGTATATACATTAGGAAAAAGCGGCCATATGGATAATATGCTGCTTACTGAAGCACAGCTAGAAGAAAAAGGGGCAACATTTTATAAAATTAATCGTGGTGGAGATATCACGTATCACGGACCAGGACAGATTGTTGGGTACCCTATTTTAGATTTAGATAATTTCTTTACCGATATACACAAGTATCTACGGTTTTTAGAAGAAGTTATTATTCTCACCTTAAATGATTATGGCATTAAATCTGAGCGTAGTCCTGGAGAAACAGGTGTGTGGTTAGATGTAGGTACACCTTTTGCAAGAAAAATTTGTGCCATGGGCGTACGCGCTAGTCGTTGGGTTACTATGCATGGATTTGCTTTAAATGTAAATGCTAATTTAGGATATTTTGATAATATTATTCCGTGTGGTATTCGTGGTAAAGCAGTAACTTCTTTAAATGTAGAATTAGGAATAAAAGAAGTTGATGAAGCTGAAGTTAAGACAAAGATTCAGAAACATTTTTGTGCCCTTTTTGAGTCTGAATTTAGTTTAGAATAAATGTTTAAATAAAAGGTTTTTATAAATTATTCTTTTATCGATTTAGGTTTTGTTAATAGGGCAACGGTTACAAATATAAGTAAAAGAATGATGTTGCCTATTAAATATCCAAAACCATATTCTGTTAATCTGTCTAAGTCAGATATTATTATTTGTATTATGCTAATGCTTAATAAAATCGCTATTATTAATGAAATATAGAAAACAATTTTTTTCATTGAAAAAGATATTAAAAAGCGAGGTTATTTAAATAACCTCGCTTTTTTATTAAAATACTATCTAGTAACAGTAGTTGTAGTTGGAGTATAAATTCCAAAAGTAAGAGCAGCTACTAAACCGTTAACAAAAGTTTGTCTAGTTGTAACATTATAGTCTGTTGCTCCTTTTGCCATTTCTTTAGAATCTGATACTCCTACTGGAGCTAATCCGTATACTACGTAATGGTTCCATGCTGTAGTTTGGGCATTTCCTTTTGCTCCTTCACCTACAACACTAGTGTAAGAATAACAAGATGTTAATAGCATTGATGACGCAAATACTACGGTCATCATTTTCATTGTTTTTTTAAACATGATTTTTAATTTAAGTTGTACATTAATTTATAGTACTCAAGTTTTGAGTGTCTTTAAACATGATACTATAGAAGAAACAAAGTATCATTGTTGTCTTTTTTTTATCTAGCCAATAATTTTTTAGAGACCTTATATGTAGCAGCATATAATAAACCTGCTTGCTCGTGTTTTAAGTGGCTGTATTCTCTCTTATACCAGTTTACATCAGTTGCTTTTTTTCTGAAAGAATCGTGGTTTATTGTTTTATGAGCATCACCATTTAAAGTGGTTTTAATATCGTACACAGCAATCCCAAAATGCTCACATTGTTTTAAAACTTCAGAAAAATCTTCCTCAGAGAAATAACAATCATTGTGTTCTTCATTTTTTTGTAATCCTGTGAATACGTTTTTTTCTAAAAATTCTTCTTGTGTCATTTTGATATATTTTTTGTCATTTATTTAAGACAATTATTAGAGCCTAAATTATTAAATATTATTCTTAATTTATTTCTGTAAGATACGATATAGGTTTATGTCTTTAAGTAGAAATTGTATTAACCTTCTGTATTAAAGAATACTTTATAGTAATACATCTTTTTTTCTTCGTCGAAACCACGTTCTAGATATTCGCTAGCGGCGTCTGGGGCATCAATATCTAGTTTTATTTGTATTTGTGTGTCGAGTTTAATCTCGGTTTTAATTTTTGCTTTTTGTTTTTTTACTACAGGTTCGGCGACATCAAACTGATTTAAAATTAAAAGCTCTTGTTCGCCTTCAAAAGACTTCTTGTATTCGTCGAATAAGGTTTTGTGTTTGTCGTCTTCAAAAACTTCTTCTTTAAAATTTTCAAAGTTTACAAATTCGTGCTCCTTAAAATAATCTACGGTTTTTGCTAAAAAGATATTTTGTTCCTGATTTCCGTAACTCGTTTTTAATACTTCTGTAGAAAATTCTTTACACAATTCGATATAATTTTGTGTGTGCGAATTAAAATCGTTGGCGTATTTAATATTTAAGAACTGATTTATCCAATATTGTGCATCGTAGTTATTGTTATCTATTGTTAAAACAATAGGACCTTCAGCATCTGTTTGATTTAATATTAAACACCCTTTATCCACTTTTTTAGTATTGATTCCTTGTTGTACAGCAACATCATAACTATTGCCTTCTAAATAAGTTTGAAAAAAGTTAGATTTACTTTCAATTTTAAAAATTCCTACGGCATTAGTTACAATTTCATTAAACTCTATACCTTCAAAAATAGCAACAATAACATCGCCTGTTTTTATCTGAGCAGATGTAGACTGTTCGTATAAATGCTTTACAATGTTTTTTGAAACATCTATAAAACTATTTTCATCATTAAAAATAGATTCTGCATAACTGTTTATTTCATTCAACTTAATATTAGCATGATGATTAAAACGGTGACTTTGCACTACAGAACCAAAAGGACGTAGTAAAAAGGGAAGCATTAAGTCGTAACTGGCTTCATCAAATTGTACTTCGTTTTCTGAAAAAGCATTTTTAGTATCGTTAAATTTATTACCTACTTTATGAATTATAAACTTAGTAATGGTGGCATTGTTACGTTTTATCATGGTGTTTTACGCTTAAAAATTAAGGGATGCAATAGTACTAAAATAGCTTCAATTTTAATAATTAAAATCTCGGTGCTATTAATATATTTTAATTTATTTGGTATATAATTATGGCATTATCATCTCCTTTGGTAACAATTTCTAAGTGATTATCTTTATCTGTATTGGCCATGTCTATACTGCTAGCACCATACACAGGGAAATTAGAAACGGTTTCGCCTTGGCTATCAAATACGTAAACTTTTTGGGTTTGTAAGTCTGTTGTGGTTATATATATTTTATTATTTATATAAAATAAACTTACTGGGCTGTAATTACCAAAATCTAACTCTAAGGCTTTGTTTTTAATATTTAGTTTGTTTTCAGATTGTGTTACTAATGTTCGCGATGTGGCCACGATATGATGGTTTTCTCCTAAATTTAAATTTTCACTTGTTATGCGTCCGTTTTCATCTACAAGTATTAAATCGCCTTCGTCTGTGGTTGTGGTAAATTTGTTATTGTAAATGTATACACCTTCATTAGAGTAGGAGTAAGACGATTTTGGAGTAACACGTACTTCTCCAGTTCTACTTAATATATAAAGTTGATCGCTTGTTTTAAATACTAGATAATCTTTTCGGCCTATTCTAAAATGTTGAGGCTGGTGTATAATAGTTTGATTGGCTTCTTTATAAGTAAATCCATTAACTATATTTCCTTGAGCATCATACATAAGTACGCCTTTGTTTTGTACTACAACTAAACGGTATCTTTTATTAGAATCATAATCAAATACCGAGAGAGGTTGAGTTACTTTGTCTCTAAACGTTTTAGGGTACGATTTTGCCGGATTCCCATTACGGTCTAATACATATAAATGGTGAGCTGTGGTAAAGGCGAGTTGTAGGCGCCCATTTCTATACATGTCTATTTGAGAAATGTCTCCAATAATAGCTTCGCTCAGTTCTTTTTTCCAAAGCACTTTTCCTTTATTAGAAATTAAATATAAATTATTATGAATATCTTGTACTACAACTTCTTTCTCTCCTGTGCTGTGATTGGTTACAAATTGTGGTTTGTTTAATAGCTTAGCATCTAATTTTATATTTAATTCTTCGTTAACAGAATTTTCTGTAGCTTTTGTTTTATTTCTTTTTATAATACCATTAACATGTGCAAAATCGTGATCGTATATATATTGTATAGCCGATACTTTAAATGGGCTCGTGTTTGTAGTTGCGTCTGTTTTAAAATTAGTTTGTAAGATGTCGTTTAAAACGTTCGAGTTCCCTACAAGCATTAAAGAAGAAGCATCACTTAAATGCGGTGTAATGTTTTGGTAAAAACTACGCTCACTATACGTTGCTTTATTTTGGTAAGCAGCAATTATACTTTGCAATAATTCTATAGAGTCTGCGAAAACAAAGAAAGAATCTAGCACCGCATAAAACGAAGCTGTTTCTGTTTTAATAATTGGCGAGAAATGTTTAGGAAACCATTCTGGATGTGTAAACTGTTTAATGTCTACTTGGCGGAAACTTTCAATAATGTCTTGAGAATCTAATAAAGCGTCATTTGTAGCCATGTTGTCTAAGCTATACATTACAATAGCTCTGTGCTCTTTATTATATATTATACCAATTTCATTAGTATTGTCAAATAAAGTAGTTTCTTCAGGTTCTAAGTTGTTATAAGCAATAAAATTTGCTTGTAAATTGTTGAAATCTTGATATGTTATGCTTAGAAAACCTTCGCTCTCTTCTGGCGTAATTTGTGCCATTTTGTTTTCTTGCGGAATAGTATTTTTAAACACATCTATAAGGTAGTTAGTAGAGTCGTTAGCTTTTGTTATACCGTTTATTGTGATTTGATCCTGTGTTATATCTGTATCTAGTGCTAAGTATTTAGTGAATTTTTTTATAGGAATAGAGTCTGTACTCATAAATAACGATGCATTCTCAACAGACTCTGTATCTATAATTACAGCAAAAGTTTTTTCAGTAGATGTTGTATTGTAAATTTTTTGAAGTTCTGGACTTATTGGTTGCGGCTCTAAACTTTGTTCTATAATAGATTTTGAAGTCGAACCTATAAAAATACTATCAATAATTACACTGTAAAAGTTGTTTTGGTTTAGTTCTGTTTTTGTAATGATATTGTTTTTAAATCGAATCTGTTCTTGTTTGGGTTTAGAAAGCGAATCGAATTGAAAAAAATCTGTATTATATTTTGTAATTAATGTAATTTGAGAGCTATCTGCAGGGGCTTTAGAGAAACAAAATAAAATGTCTTCTTTAAGACTAAACACATTAATGGTTTTAAAAAAAGTGTTTAAAGAGTTATTGAATTTGGCGGTTTTAAATTCCTGAACCAAAACATTGTTTGTTAAACTACTTTTTAAATTTTCAAGATTATTTGTTTTTATTAAAGTAGAAGTATGTTTTGGAACATATGCTAATAAACTTTGGTGTGTTTTAGTATTGGTGTCGCAACTTATTAAGAATAGACTAAAAATTATAGCTAAGAAAAGCGCTCTCATAAAAAAGATTTTTTTACAAATATAGGAAGTTATATATCTAATTTTAATTGATCAGGTAGTAATCTAAAAGATAATCTGTGGTATTTTGTTGTGCCATATTTCTTTATGGCTTCCCGATGTTCTTTAGTAGGGTACCCTTTATTTTGTTTCCAATTATACATAGGGTATTCTTCATGAATTGTGTTCATATACGCATCGCGGTAAGTTTTTGCAAGAATTGAGGCAGCGGCAATATTTAAATATTTTCCATCGCCTTTAATTATGGTTTCGTAGGGAACTTTTAAGTAGGGTTTAAATCTATTACCATCTACACTAATAAACTCAGGTTGCGGGTCTAGTTTACTAATCGCTAATTGCATCGCATGAATAGATGCATTTAAAATATTTATCTCGTCTATTTGGTTAGGAAACACATGAGCCACACCAAAAGCTGTAGCTTCTAGTTCTACTATAGGTTTAAGTAAATCTCGTTTCTTTTCAGACAATTGTTTGGAGTCGGTTAAAATTGTGTTTTCAAATGTTTTGGGTAAAATAACAGCAGCAGCAGTTACGGGTCCTGCCAAACAACCACGTCCTGCTTCATCTGTTCCACATTCAAATTCATATTCCGAATAGTTAAGCGCTAGCATTTAAATTATAGTTTTGTTATGTTTGGTTATCATATTTTGTATTTACATTTGCAAGATCTAAAAAATAATTATGAAGCAAATCATTCTGTCATTCTTTTTAATATGCTTTGGGCATTTCGCTTATTCACAAGTTGTGCCTAAATTAAATAAGCAAATAGAGAAGGACGATGCTGCAACTGAAAAAGGATTTACTGAAAAATCAACAGATACTTCAAGTACAAAAAACGGTGAAAAAGTAGCCAAGATAGAACAATATCTTATAGTGTCTCATTTAAATGATACAACTTATGTAGATACAACTTTAAATATTAAGAAAGAATATAAATTTAACTCCATAAGGAAAGATGAGTTTGGTTTAATTTCATTTTCTAATATGGGGCATACGTATAATACATTAAGCACAGACTTTAAATCGCAACGTTTAATGCCTAAGTTAGGTGCACGTTCTAAATATTTTGCTTTTAGAGAAGTAGAAGATGTAAATTATTATCACGTGCCAACACCATTAACAGAATTGTTTTATAAAACAGGTTTTGAACAAGGACAGGTTGCACAAGGTTTTTTTACGGTAAATACTTCAGAACAATTTAATTTTTCTATTTCTTACCAAGGATTAAGATCGTTAGGGAACTACCAACACTTTATATCTAGTATTGGTAATTTTGAATTTACAACAAATTATAAAACAAAAGACGAACGTTATATTATGAAACTTCATTTTGTTGGACAAGATGTTAATAATGAAGAAAATGGAGGGTTAACAGATGACGATACTGTGTATTTTGAAAATGGAGATCCCGATTTTCTAGATCGCGGTGTGTTTGATGTTAATTTTGAAGACGCAGATAATACCTTAAAAGGGAAGCGATTTCATTTAGATCACCGTTACTATATTGTGAAACCTAACGATTCCTTAGCAAAGCATAGTCTTAATATAAATCATATTATGACTTTTGATGATCAATACTATCAATTTAATCAAGACGATCAAAATGATTACTTTGGAGAAGCTTTTGTGTCAGAAGATATAGAAGACAGAAGTACTATCGAAAATTTTTACAACCAAATTCAAGTAAATTATAGTAATAGACTATTAGGTGATTTGCAATTTAATGTGAGTCACGATAATTATAATTACGGCTATGATCAGGTTGTAATAATAAATGAAGAACACATTACAAACAGATTAAAAGGGAATATTATTGCTTTAGGTGGTAAATATCATAATCGTTTTGGAGGTTTTGATATTTATGGAGATGCAGGCTTAAATGTAACAGGGGATTTTGCAGGGAATTATATTACAGGTAAAGCATCGTATCGATTTACAGACGATATATTAATGAGTGCACAAATTAATCACAATGCTTCACAACCTAATTATAACTTTTTACTGTATCAAAGTAATTACCTTAACTATAACTGGCAAACTAACTTTAGTACAGAAAAGACGCAACAACTGCGTTTTAATTTAGAATCTAAAAAGCTAGCAAATATTTCTGTAGACTATTCTACAATTAGTGATTATGCCTACTTTAAAGCAGATGAAGAGTCCGGAGGAGTAAAACCTTTTCAGAATAGCGAAACAATCACGTATTTAAGAGTACGTTTAGATAAAGAAATAAGGTTTGGCCACTTTGCATTAGATAATAGTATAATGTATCAAAATATACAAGACGATAATCAAGTGTTAAACATGCCAGAATTTGTAACACGTAATACATTATATTATAGAAACGAATTTTTTAAGAAAGCCTTATTATTAGAAACAGGGGTTACATTTAATTACTTTACCGATTACTATATGAATGCATACGACCCTTTGTTGGCAGAATTCTATGTGCAAACAGAACGTGAGTATGGAAATTTTCCAAGATTTGATTTCTTTTTAAATGCCAAAATTCAGCAGACACGAATTTATTTTAAGGTAGAACATTTCAATGCATCCTTTACTGGTTACGATTATTACTCTGCCCCAAACTATCCCTATCGTGATTTAGCATTACGATTTGGTATTGTATGGAACTTCTTTTTATAATATTCTAAATGTTTGCCAAAGCAGTTATGCAACAATTTCATTACGGTTTACAATGAAAAGCAAAGCCTAATTATAACTATTGGTATTGCCGAGAGAATAAATAATATAAAATCACACATCCAACTATTTGGTATGTCGATACTTAAGATTTTTTTCAAAAAACTTTAAAAAAAGGTTAGGATAAAAGAAATAAAAGGTGGTATATTTGCACCCGCTTAGCGACACAACTACGGTAGTTTGGTTAAGCAAAAAGTTCATTAACAGGCTATTGCAATCGAATTTAAATTATTTTAAAAAAGATTAAATAAAGCATTGTTATTAGAAATAAAGGTTGTAGGTTTGCAGCCGCTAAAAACGGCAACGTTTTTAGAAAAGAAAGTTCTTTACAGTGTGTTTTTATTGGGTTTAAAAAGTTTCGGAAACGGGCTTAAAAAAAACTTCAAAAAAACATTGTGAGATTAAAAAAAGGGTTTTATATTTGCACCCGCTTAACAAGGAAACGCGTTAAGAAATAAAGAGAAATAAGTTCATTAACATATTGAATTGACAGCGTAGATGTTAACTGGAAACGGTTAATGTCACAAAAAAGAATAAACCATTTTGAGTACCAAAATTTAATTCCATTAGTTGTTAAACGTAATAGTGGAAACACTTAAAAATTTAACGATGAAGAGTTTGATCCTGGCTCAGGATGAACGCTAGCGGCAGGCCTAACACATGCAAGTCGAGGGGTAACATTGTGCTTGCACAGATGACGACCGGCGCACGGGTGCGTAACGCGTATGCAATCTACCTTTTACAGGGGGATAGCCCAGAGAAATTTGGATTAATACCTCATAGTATATGGTTGTGGCATCACAATTATATTAAAGATTTATCGGTAAAAGATGAGCATGCGTTCTATTAGTTAGTTGGTAAGGTAACGGCTTACCAAGACCGCGATAGATAGGGGTCCTGAGAGGGAGATCCCCCACACTGGTACTGAGACACGGACCAGACTCCTACGGGAGGCAGCAGTGAGGAATATTGGACAATGGGCGAGAGCCTGATCCAGCCATGCCGCGTGCAGGAAGACTGCCCTATGGGTTGTAAACTGCTTTTATACAGGAAGAAACACTCCCTCGTGAGGGAGCTTGACGGTACTGTAAGAATAAGGATCGGCTAACTCCGTGCCAGCAGCCGCGGTAATACGGAGGATCCAAGCGTTATCCGGAATCATTGGGTTTAAAGGGTCCGTAGGTGGATGATTAAGTCAGAGGTGAAATCTTGCAGCTCAACTGTAAAATTGCCTTTGATACTGGTTATCTTGAGTTATTATGAAGTAGTTAGAATATGTAGTGTAGCGGTGAAATGCATAGATATTACATAGAATACCAATTGCGAAGGCAGATTACTAATAATATACTGACACTGATGGACGAAAGCGTGGGTAGCGAACAGGATTAGATACCCTGGTAGTCCACGCCGTAAACGATGGTTACTAGCTGTTCGGTCGCAAGACTGAGTGGCTAAGCGAAAGTGATAAGTAACCCACCTGGGGAGTACGTTCGCAAGAATGAAACTCAAAGGAATTGACGGGGGCCCGCACAAGCGGTGGAGCATGTGGTTTAATTCGATGATACGCGAGGAACCTTACCAGGGCTTAAATGTAGATTGACAGGACTAGAGATAGTTTTTTCTTCGGACAATTTACAAGGTGCTGCATGGTTGTCGTCAGCTCGTGCCGTGAGGTGTCAGGTTAAGTCCTATAACGAGCGCAACCCCTGTTGTTAGTTGCCAGCGAGTAGTGTCGGGAACTCTAACAAGACTGCCAGTGCAAACTGTGAGGAAGGTGGGGATGACGTCAAATCATCACGGCCCTTACGTCCTGGGCTACACACGTGCTACAATGGTAGGGACAGAGAGCAGCCACACCGCGAGGTGGAGCGAATCTATAAACCCTATCACAGTTCGGATCGGAGTCTGCAACTCGACTCCGTGAAGCTGGAATCGCTAGTAATCGCATATCAGCCATGATGCGGTGAATACGTTCCCGGGCCTTGTACACACCGCCCGTCAAGCCATGGAAGTTGGAAGTGCCTGAAGTCCGTCACCGCAAGGAGCGGCCTAGGGTAAAGTCGATAACTAGGGCTAAGTCGTAACAAGGTAGCCGTACCGGAAGGTGCGGCTGGAACACCTCCTTTCTAGAGAAAGACGACTATTGGAAGATAGTAAAGGTTTTGCAAAAGGAATGATTTATTCTTAGCTGTTAATTTAAAGAAATACTTATTATAGTTAGAGTCTCATAGCTCAGCTGGTTAGAGCGCTACACTGATAATGTAGAGGTCGGCAGTTCGAGTCTGCCTGAGACTACTAAATATAATGAGAAAAGGAAATTTTAGAAGTTGGGTATTAGTTGTTAGTTCATTGTTAATCGTTGTTAGATACAATGAGGATCTAGGGACTAAAAACAAACAACTAAGAACTCAAAACTAAATTTGGGGGATTAGCTCAGCTGGCTAGAGCGCCTGCCTTGCACGCAGGAGGTCATCGGTTCGACTCCGATATTCTCCACAACGGCATAAGATTCAAGCTAATTTAATTAGTAAGAACAGCCACACGTTCATTGACATATTGAAAAAGATACATAAAAATACATTAAGATATTAGCTTATGTAGTATTGCACATACTATATAGGTTAAATTTTAAACAATAATAATTCGTTTTTAGTTAAAGTTTACGAGCTTTTAACTAAAAACAAACTCATTAAAAAAGCAAAAAGTACAATAAGCTAAATAAGGGCGTATGGGGAATGCCTAGGCTCTCAGAGGCGATGAAGGACGTGATAAGCTGCGAAAAGTTGCGGGGATTGGCACATACAATGTGATCCGCAAATATCCGAATGGGGCAACCCACTATATTGAAGATATAGTATCCTTAGGGAGGCAAACCCGGAGAACTGAAACATCTAAGTACCCGGAGGAGAAGAAAACAAAAGTGATTCCGTAAGTAGTGGCGAGCGAACGCGGATTAGCCCAAACCAGTGTTGTTACGGCAACATTGGGGTTGTAGGACCACATTATTCAGACCATGATGAATTAGAACACTTTGGAAAGAGTGACCATAGAGGGTGATAGTCCCGTATAGGTAAAGATTGGCGCGATAGTGGTATCCTGAGTAGTGCGGGGCACGTGAAACCCTGTGTGAATTTGGCGGGACCATCCGTTAAGGCTAAATACTCCTGAGAGACCGATAGTGAACTAGTACCGTGAGGGAAAGGTGAAAAGAACCCTGAATAAGGGAGTGAAATAGATCCTGAAACCATACGCTTACAAGCGGTCGGAGCCCATTAGGGTGACGGCGTGCCTTTTGCATAATGAGCCTACGAGTTACCGTTGCTAGCAAGGTTAAGTGATTAAGTCACGGATCCGTAGCGAAAGCGAGTCTGAATAGGGCGCTTTAGTTAGTAGTGGTAGACGCGAAACCGTGTGATCTACCCATGGGCAGGTTGAAGCTGTAGTAACATACAGTGGAGGACCGAACCGGTTGACGTTGAAAAGTCTTCGGATGACCTGTGGGTAGGGGTGAAAGGCCAATCAAACTCGGAAATAGCTCGTACTCCCCGAAATGCATTTAGGTGCAGCGTTGCAATATAGTTTTATAGAGGTAGAGCTACTGATTGGATGCGGGGGCTTCACCGCCTACCAATTCCTGACAAACTCCGAATGCTATAAAATGTTCTGCAGCAGTGAGGGCATGGGTGCTAAGGTCCATGTCCGAGAGGGAAAGAACCCAGACCATCAGCTAAGGTCCCCAAATATATGTTAAGTTGAAAAAACGCGGTTGAACTGCTTTGACAGCTAGGATGTTGGCTTGGAAGCAGCCATTCATTTAAAGAGTGCGTAACAGCTCACTAGTCGAGCGGTTCGGCATGGATAATAATCGGGCATAAACATATTACCGAAGCTATGGACAAGCAATTGTGGTAGGGGAGCATTCTATTTGTGTTGAAGGTGTACTGCGAGGTATGCTGGAACGGATAGAAAAGAAAATGTAGGCATAAGTAACGATAATGCGGGCGAGAAACCCGCACTCCGAAAGACTAAGGTTTCCTCAGCTATGCTAATCAGCTGAGGGTTAGTCGGGACCTAACGCGAACCCGAAAGGGGTAGTGGATGGACAACAGGTTAATATTCCTGTACCTGCTCTCAATAAAAGTGACGGAGGCGTATATTTGGTGCGTACTGACGGAATAGTACGTTGAAGGATGTGGTAACACTCCGATAGTACACTGCGACTACGGTCAAGGTGATAATCCAGAGAAGCGACTTCCAAGAAAAGCGAGAGAAGCAGCCCGTACCCTAAACCGACACAGGTAGTTGGGATGAGAATTCTAAGGAGCTCGAGAGATTCATGGTTAAGGAACTAGGCAAAATAGACCCGTAACTTCGGGAGAAGGGTCGCCCATCTTCGGATGGGCCGCAGTGAAAAGGTCCAGGCGACTGTTTATCAAAAACACAGGGCTATGCTAAATTGAAAGATGACGTATATGGCCTGACACCTGCCCGGTGCTGGAAGGTTAAGTGGTGGGCTTAGCAGTAATGCGAAGGTCTAAAATGAAGCCCCAGTAAACGGCGGCCGTAACTATAACGGTCCTAAGGTAGCGAAATTCCTTGTCGGGTAAGTTCCGACCTGCACGAATGGTGCAACGATCTGGACACTGTCTCAACCATGAGCTCGGTGAAATTGTAGTATCGGTGAAGATGCCGATTACCCGCAGTGGGACGAAAAGACCCCGTGCACCTTTACTATAGCTTAGTATTGGTTTTGGATAAGTAATGTGTAGGATAGGTGGGAGACTTTGAAGCGGCATCGCTAGGTGTTGTGGAGTCATTGTTGAAATACCACCCTTTGCTTATCTAGAGTCTAACCTTCTTCAGAAGGGACAGTGCTTGGTGGGTAGTTTGACTGGGGTGGTCGCCTCCAAAAGAGTAACGGAGGCTTCTAAAGGTTCCCTCAGCACGCTTGGTAACCGTGCGTAGAGTGCAATGGCATAAGGGAGCTTGACTGAGAGACCTACAAGTCGATCAGGTACGAAAGTAGAGCATAGTGATCCGGTGGTTCCGCATGGAAGGGCCATCGCTCAAAGGATAAAAGGTACGCCGGGGATAACAGGCTGATCTCCCCCAAGAGCTCATATCGACGGGGGGGTTTGGCACCTCGATGTCGGCTCGTCACATCCTGGGGCTGGAGAAGGTCCCAAGGGTTGGGCTGTTCGCCCATTAAAGTGGCACGCGAGCTGGGTTCAGAACGTCGTGAGACAGTTCGGTCTCTATCTACTGTGGGCGTTAGAAATTTGAGTGGATCTGACTCTAGTACGAGAGGACCGAGTTGGACCAACCTCTGGTGTATCTGTTGTTCCGCCAGGAGCATTGCAGAGTAGCTACGTTGGGAAGGGATAAGCGCTGAAAGCATATAAGCGCGAAACCCACCACAAGATGAGATTTCTTTAAAGGGTCGTGGGAGATGACCACGTTGATAGGCTATAGGTGTAAAGACAGTAATGTCATAGCCGAGTAGTACTAATAACCCATAGGCTTATTGTACGCCTGTTTTTTTAGACGAGTACAAGAATTATTATTAGAGTATATATGTATATAACCTCCGGGTATTTTTCAATATGTTAAGATATTTGCGCTAGGAGCGCGGTTGATAGTTGTTAGTTCATGGTTATTAGTTGGAAAAAGATCCAACAACCAAAAACTACAAACCAACAACCAATAATTTAAGGTGATTATTGCGATGGGGCTCACCTCTTACCATTCCGAACAGAGAAGTTAAGCCCATTAGCGCCGATGGTACTGCATTTGTGGGAGAGTAGGTCGTCGCCTTTTTTAAACTAATCCTGAACAATATTTTGTTCAGGATTTTTTTTGTTTATAATCTAACCTTACTACTTCTTACAAATATTATGTAACATAAAAAAGCCCAACATACATATGTTAGGCTTAGTCGTATTTTTAGTTAGTTGGTATAAAACTTATTTCAATATTTTAAACATCATATAATGTGTGCCAACTTTAGGGATATTAAATGCATCTCCTATAATTTTATAACCACATTTAGTATAAAATTTTAAAGCCACTTCTCGCGCGTTAAACCATATTATTTTACCGTTTTTTTCTTTTACGATACCTTCACCTTTTTCAACAAGTAATTTGCCGTATTGTAAGCCTTGATATGCTTCTAAAACAGCCATACCTCTAAGCTGATATTGGTCTTTATGTTCAAATATATCTTTACTTGCTTTCATAAAGGTAACAACTCCTATAAGCAATGAATTTACATATAATCCTAAATGAAAGGTGTCTTTATGTGTGTCATTTTCAAACTCACAATCTTCAATAGGTCTACCTGGTCTTAAAACGGGATGTCTAACGCCGTAAGTTTCTTCTGCAGTAATGAATGTAATATGTGTCTTGTTATTATCGATATTTGGAGCCATATAAAATAATATTTTGTTATAAGAGTAAGATAAAGTGTTGATTAAGTTTTTGTACGTTTAACTTATTAATTAATATAACTGAGTAAGTTTCTCAATATAAAAATAGATAATCATTTTTAAATAGTGTTAGAGATTAACATATTTAAATGCAATACCTGTTTTAAAGTTTTTATAAGTCTTGTCTTAATTAAAAGTTATTTAATTTTGTTAATTCACTAAAATATTCAACAACTATAATTTCAATGACACCAAT